>JBAXOF010000385.1:0-3236 GCA_037133375.1 Verrucomicrobiota bacterium
CGCCGTAATGCTCTCCCCAGGCAGGGGCGTGTATGCTCAGGGCACCGGATTCACTTATCAGGGGCGGCTCAACAGCAGCGGGAATCCGGCTGGTGGCAGCTACGACTTCCGGTTCAAGTTGTTTGTGGACTCATTCGGCAACACCCAGGCAGGGAGCACCGTGCTCGCCAGTGGCGTCCCGGTGACCAATGGCCTTTTCACCGTCGCAATTGATTTCGGCGCGGGCATGTTCACCGGGACCGGTTATTGGCTGGAGGTCGGTGTGCGCACCAATGGCGCCAGCAGTTACACCAGCCTGGCACCCCTTCAGGCGCTGACTCCTTCGCCTTATGCGATTTTCGCGAACGGTGCTGGCAGTGCCACGACGGCGACGACAGCCGCCAGTGCAGCCACGGCGACGACCGCAACGACGGCTAGTGCAGTCGGGGCCAATGGGGTCAACAACGTGGCGATTCAGAACAACGCCGTGACGGCGGGCAAGATCGCGAGCGGGCAGTTGGTAAAGAGCCTGACAGCCGGGGCGAACACGCTGTATGACAATGTCACGCTGGCGGCGGGCAACAATGTGACACTTACGCCGAGCGGGCAAACGGTGACCATTGCCGCAACTGGGGGGCAGGCGGTGACAAGCCTGAATGGGCTCCAGGGCGCCGTGACATTGGCTGGTGGCAACAACGTGACAATTACCCCGAGCGGCCAAACGCTGACCGTTGCGGCCAGTGGTGGAACACAGGGTTGGTCGCTCACCGGTAATGCGGGCACGACCGCCGGCTCGCAGTTCGTCGGCACGACAGACAGCCAGCCTTTGGAATTGCGCGTGAACGGTCAGCGCGTGTTGCGGCTAGAGCCGGGGATTACGCCAAACGTAATCGCTGGTCGGGCGGACAATTCAATAGCGTCAGGGGTCGGCGCATCTATTGGTGGAGGGGCTGCCAACACTATAGCTTCGGGCGCAGGCGCGTCTTTCATAGGCGGAGGGTATGGGAATACGAACCAGGATTCAGCATACGAGTCGGTTATCGGGGGCGGACATAAAAACACCGTCGCAGCCAATGCGTACTACTCGGTGATTCCCGGCGGGAGCTACAACACGGTAGCAGGTCCCAACAGCTTTGCTGCCGGAACCCAAGCCGCGGCTAATCACTCCGGTTGCTTTGTTTGGGGAGACTTCAGTAGCTCCACAACTTCTACCGCCAACAATCAGTTCATGGCACGATGCACCGGCGGAGCGATTTTTTACACCTCAGGCGGAACCAGCACGGGTGTCGGGCTGGCCTCGGGTGGCGGTTCCTGGGGGAATCTCAGCGACCGCAACGCGAAGGAGAATTTTGCAGCCGTGGACGCGAAAAGCATGTTGGAGAAGGTGGCCGAAATGCCCCTAACCACGTGGAATTACAAGGCTCAGGACAGGAAGATCCGGCACATCGGCCCGATGGCACAGGATTTTTATGCCGCCTTCGGTGTTGGTGAGGACGAGCGCCATATTACGACCGTGGACGAGGACGGCGTGGCGCTGGCGGCGATCCAAGGCTTAAACATGAAGCTGCAAGAAAAGGACGTGGAAATTCAGGCCCTGAAGGGGCGGTTGGATAAGCTGGAAAGGGCGATGTCTTCCTCCGTTGGAAACCACTAACTACATAGATGACATGAAAACGATCTTTATTCTCCGTTTGGCGGTTGGCCTGCTGGTGGCCACGGGCGGTCTGAGCGCGCTTCGGGCGCAGAGTTACTCCATTGACTGGTCCACGATTGATGGGGGCGGCGGTGTGAGCACTGGAGGCGTGTATCAGGTCAACGGCACTATCGGGCAGGCGGACGCCGGGGCGGCCATGACGGGTGGGAATTACACGGTGAGTGGCGGCTTCTGGAGCCTGATTGCCGCCGTGCAAACGCCCGGTGCGCCGTTGTTGACGATCGCGTTGACGCACACTAACACGGCGGTTGTTTCCTGGCCCTCGCCCTCCACGGGATTTGGCTTGCAGCAGAATTCGAGTGCGGGGACAACGAATTGGACGGATGTGGGCCTGAGCCCGAATGATAGCGGGACGACGAAAAGCGTGGTGGTGCCGGCATCGCCAGGGAGCAAGTTTTATCGGTTGAAGAAATGAGGCACTTGTCCGAGAAGGACCAAGGGTTCCACAGAAACGCTGGGATGAAATGAAGATAAAAGGCTCGCGACCAAGGCTGATGGTTCTCAGCCTGTTGGGGATTGTTTTCCTCCTGGTGGTGAGCGTGGCCTTGTGGTCTGTGAATACAAGGCGGGCGGGAAGCCGTCCTGGCGAAGATGGGCAAAAGAAAGTGGCGAACCAGGCTGAGCCGCAGGGTCCTGCCGTTCGTCTCAAACAGAACCCGCTGACAACCAACATGAGCGTTGGTGCAGTGAACGGCGCCAAGTCCCCATTGATTGACCAAGACACTGCGTTGGCGTCGCTGGAGCGCTGGATCAAGCAGCGAGAGGGGCAGGCCGTCGAGGTTGTGAGCGCCGAGGGGATACATGACCTTGGGGGGAGGCTGGTTTCGATGAATGTGCTGGTTACGACGAACCTCGGGGGAGGCCTGAGCGCTCAGAGACTTAAGGAACGGCTGGCCGTCCAGGCGGCGGATGAGCGTGCGTTGCGGGACCAGCTTCACAAGGCGTATCAGGACGGCAACATCGCGGAGGTTAACAGGTTGGTTGCCGTCATGAGCGAAATGCGCACGACGTTCATCGCGACCAACGTGGTCAGTTCCTACAAGGTCAGCCTGTCGAAGGACCGTCCGCCGGTTCTTGCGTTTTGGCCAGGGTTGCCATTTGAGACTGTGCGCGAGGGCGCAGCGTGGAATTTGGCCGGAGGAAAGCTAGGCGCGGACATCGGCTTGCAGGGGCTTGTTCACTATTCGAGCGCGACGGCCTTGTTGTGTTTCACCAACAGCTCGGGGGGCCGTGTTTACGTTGACCCGTTCCGGATGGAGGAGGTCCCGTTAAGCGCCCTTCAGTCGCCGCGCCCACGAAGTGCGCGACCCGATGACGACGGCAGGGAGGCGCGGATTGCCGGGCAGTGGACCGATTTTTTGCAGCAGTAGCGTGATGACTTCAAGTAATAATGTTATGCGCAAGATTCTCCTGGGTGTGGTTTGTTTGGTGGTGGCGGTTGCAGTTGGGGAGCGCGCGGTCGCCACCCAGGTGGTGATCTCTGGGGTGCCGAACTACGATCAGGACATTTTCCCAATTGATAGCGGCTACGGAGGTGTCTCCG
>JBAXOF010000386.1:0-3221 GCA_037133375.1 Verrucomicrobiota bacterium
CAACCGATCGGGCAGCCTGTGGCAGGCCGAGGCATTCGATCACATCGTGCGCAGTGAGGCACAGTGGGAGCAAAAAAGATGACTCCCATCCAGGGTGGCGGGAGCCACTGATTACACTGATTCTACTGATTTTTCAGTGAATCCTCTTCAATCAGTAGAATCAGTGAAATCAGTGGTTCAATTTCCCTGAAATCCCTGCGGTCGGATTATTTATTGAAGGTGGTATGATACAGCCCGGGCAAAAACCGGCCATGCCAGTCCTTGTTCGGGCAATTGTTGTCCACCCCCGTTGATTGACGCGGGTCCGCGGTTCATGCGATTCAAGTGGCGTGAATGCACCCACCACCTACCCTGAGACTAGGTCCATCGCATCGTGGTTACCCCAAATAGTCTAACAAAAATGAAAGCGCCTCCCCTAATCATACAGCCCCTGATTCTCTTCGCCGGCCTGGTGCCGCTGCATGCCCAAAATTTGCTGGACCCCTTGGTGGTCACCGCCGAGCGGGTGCCGAGTGCGGTCAGCGACACCCCGTATGCAGCCAGTAGTTTGGACGCGGATTTCATTCATGACACCAGTCGCCGCACGCTTCCGGATGCGCTGCAATACACACCCGGCGTGCTGGTCCAGAAGACCGCATACGGCCAGGGGTCGCCGTTTATCCGCGGCTTCACCGGGCGCCAGAATTTGCTGTTAGTTGATGGCGTGCGGATTAACAATTCAACTTTTCGCAGCGGTCCGGTGCAATATTGGAACACCATCGATCCTCTCGCCATCGACCACCTTGAGTTGATCAAAAGCCAAGGGTCCGTGCTGTATGGCTCGGATGCCATCGGTGGCACACTCAATGCATTTGGCAAGTCCGCCAAGTTTCGCGAACAAACCGCGGACCAAACTTATCTTGGCGGAGCGGCGTCCTATGAGTTCCGCAGCAATGGCCAGGGCAGTCATATCGGCCGCCTCGAAACCGAAACCGGCGTCGGCGGCAAGTTCGGCATTCTGCTAGGCGTGTCGGCCAAGGACTTCGGGGACATCGCGGACTGCGCGGTCGGGCGCATGCGCAATACCGGCTACCCCGAGCAAGACCTCGACGTGCGCCTCGATTGGGCGCTTACGCCCGACTCGACGCTGACCCTGGCCCATTACCATGTCAATCAGGACGATGTCTCCCGCTGGCACCGCACGCTTGACAATCACGGCTGGAATGAGGACGGGCACGTGGCCGCGCCGGGGAAATGGACAGCCGACACTTTTGACCAGGAACACTCGCTCACCTATCTGCGGTATGCCGGGGAGACCCCCCGGGCGGATGCCGCCATCGCGCGCTGGAGCGCCACGCTGTCCTATCAGGCGGTCGGCGACTCGGAGTTTCAAAACCGGCTGCCCGACCCCGCCGCCGGATCGCGTCCGATCCGCGGCTCGTCGATCGACACGGAAACGCTCGGGGTGGATCTCATGTTGGAATCCAAACTCGGCCCCGGCGCGCTGGTTTACGGGCTCGATTACTATCATGACAAGGTGAATTCCTCCGGCTATCAAACCAATCCGGCCAATACCAACCGCCGCGAAAGCCTGCCGATCGGCGATGACTCGGCGTATGATTTGTTAGGTATGTACGGGCAATACGCCTGGGAACCGGTGGAGCCGTTGGAAATCACCGGCGGTGCCCGGTACACCTACGCCCAGGCCAAGGTGGGAAGATACTACAACAGCAGCAACGTCGTGCAACCCGGCCAAACCCAGGACTGGAATGCAGTGGTCGGTTCGTTGCGCGGAATCTATCACTTGGACCAGGTCTGGAGCCTCTATGGCGGGCTTTCCCAGGCATTCCGCGCGCCGAATCTGGATGATCTGTCGGGCAACGCGACCGCCCGGGCCGGCAACGATTCGCTGGGCTCCGCCACCATCGATCCGGAGAAATTCCTCACCTATGAACTCGGCGTGCGGCGGTCCACCGGGAATCTATCCGCGAGTCTGGCGGCCTTCTACACCGACGCCAGGAACCTGATTGTCGCTGTCCCCATCAGTAATGGCAGCAGCACCACGGTGGCCACCAACGCCAGCGATGGTTATGTGTATGGGTTCGAGTTGGAAGGTGCCTGGCGCATCGACCCGCAGTGGACGCTGAGCGGCTTCGCCGCCTGGCAGGACGGCCACACCCACACCCCCGCCTATATCGGCGGCCCGGTCCATAACAAACCTAACACCCGCAACCTCCCGCTCACCGGCTCACTGGCCCTGCGTTGGACCGCGGCCTCGCAAAAATTCTGGGTGGAAGGACGCATCCTGGCGGCCGATACCGAGGACCGCATCACCGCCGCCGACCAGGCGGCCGACAACCAGCGCATCCCCACTGGTGGCACGCCGGGATATGTCGTCGCTTCGCTGCATGCCGGTTGGCAGGTCAATGAGCACCTCGATTTCACCGCGGGCATTGAGAATCTAACCAACGAAGACTATCGCAACCACGGCTCCGGCCAGAATGAACCGGGACTCAACGGCATCCTGGGGGCCAGGGTGAGATGGTAGTCCAATTTGTTTCGCACCTCAACCCCACTCCAAACCATGAAAATTACCACCGCCATCCTCCTCCTCAGCGTCGGCCTCGCCGCCGCCGCCCCGGCCAACCCCGACCGCTACGTGTCGCTCCAACAGGAAATGCGCCAAGCCATCGCCCGCGGCAACGCCTGGCTCAAGGAGCAACAGAAAGCCACCGGCCAGTGGGATGATGAAGGGTTGCCCGCCCTCACCGCCCTAGCCCTCACCGCCGCCGCCCGCGATCCCAATCGCGACCTCAAGACCGCCCTGCCTGCACACCTCGAAAAGGGCTACACCTGGCTGCTTGCCCAACAAAAGGATGATGGCGGCATCTACAACCGCGGTCTCTCCGTCTATAACACCGCCACCTCACTCACCGCTCTGGTGGCGGCCGGGCGCGCCGACTTCGAGCCCGCCGCCGTCAAGGCCCGCAAGCACCTGATCGACAACCAATGGGACATTGGCGAAAAAGGCAAGACCGACAACCTCAACGACGGTGGCATCGGCTACGGATCCAAAAAAGACCACACCGACTTATCTAACACCTATCTCGCCATCGAGGCCCTTGCCCTCTCCAAGAAAATCGTTGAGGATGGCAAGTTCGGCACCCAGCCGGACCTCGATTGGAAAGCCGCCATCACGTTTATTTCCCGTTGCCAGAACCTGCAGGAAACCAACGACCAGG
>JBAXOF010000387.1:0-3198 GCA_037133375.1 Verrucomicrobiota bacterium
AAATAGAAACCACAACCGAGCGAAGCGAGATGGCCTGACTGACTGCTTTTCAAATAATCAGGCAAATTTCACGGAATGCTCGAATTAAGAAAGAGTTATGAACCCAAAATCCGAAGTTGAAATCTTGAATTAGATCATGAAACCACGGATTACACGGATTTCACGGTTTTTTTTGCTTTGGATTAGCGTACCATTTGGAGCACAGTAGAAGCTCCTGCCGACTCCTGTTTAAATCCGTGAAATCCGTGGTAAAAAACGGCGCTGCAACCCTTTCAATCTTCCTTTTTAGGCTAACGGCTTCGTCCCCACTAATTGTTCAATATCATGCCCATCCAATCCATCCCCCGTCGCCTCATCCTGTTGGCCGCCGTTCTAACGGTGGTTTCCCCGCTCACCCATGCCCAAGGCCTGCTCACCCCTCCCGGTGCCCCGGCCCCGACCATGAAGAGCTTGCAGGAAATCTGGGACAAGGTCGGCACCCTGCAAACCTCGGTCGGCACCCTGCAAACCTCGGTCGGCACCCTGCAGACCACGGTCGGCACTTTGCAGACCACGGTCGCCACCTTGCAGACGCAGAACCAGACCTTGCAACAGCAGGTGACGAGCCAGCAAAAAGACAGTGCGGCGTTCGGTCTCTTGTTAGCCAACGCCAACATCGTGCTGCCCTGGAATATCTCCACTGTGGATAGCACGGGTGTGGTGGGCCAATACACCTCGCTGGCCTTCACTCCTGCCGGCCAACCCGCCATCAGCTACTACGACATCACTAACAGCGACCTCAAATACGCGGTTTACAACGGCAGCACCTGGACTCTCAGTACCGTGGACAGCGCGGGCTTTGTGGGTCAAAACACCTCGCTGGCTTTTACGCCCGCCGGGCAACCGGCCATCAGCTACTACGACGTCAGCAACTCCCACCTCAAATACGCGGTGTACAACGGCAGCACCTGGTCGCTCAGCACCGTGGACAGTTCGGGCAGTGTGGGTCAAAATACCTCGCTGGCCTTCACGCCCGCCGGCCAACCGGCCATCAGCTACTTTGACATCGCCAGCTCTTACCTCAAATACGCGGTGTTCAATGGCAGCACTTGGACGCTTAGCACCGTGGACAACACCGCCAGCGTGGGCCAATACACCTCGCTGGCTTTCACGCCCGCCGGCCAACCCGCCATCAGTTACTACGACACCACCAACCTGAACCTCAAATACGCGGTGTACAACGGCAGCGCCTGGACACTCAGCATTGTGGACAGCGCGGGCGACGTGGGTCAATCCGCCGCGCTGGCCTTCACCCCCGCCGGTCAGCCCGCCATCAGCTACTACGACCTTACCAGCGGCGACCTCAAATACGCGCTGTTCAATGGCAGCACCTGGACGTCCAGCAGCGTGGACAGCGTCGGCACCGTGGGCCAATACACCTCGCTGGCCTTCACGGCCGCCGGCCAACCCGCCATCAGCTACTACGACGCCACTAACAGCGACCTCAAATACGCGGTGTACAATGGCAGTACCTGGACGCTCGGCACCGTGGATAGCACCGGCAGCGTGGGCAGCTTCACCTCGCTGGCCTTCACTCCCGCCGGCCAACCCGCCATCAGTTATTTCGACGGCAGCAACGGCCACCTCAAATTCGCCTTGCGCAAACCCTTTGTCTCACCCTGAGCGGCATTGGCATCAAGCTAAGGAGCATCGAGTAGAGAAACCACCGAGTTAGAGTAAATCGTGGAAAAAAAACCACTGAAACACTGATTTCCACTGAGCAGGAATTTCAAAATATTTCAGTGATTTCAGTGATTTCAGTGCCAATCAGTCCATCAGTGGTAAAAATCGTCGCGAATCATCCCGAAAAATCTCCTGGCTTGACGGGCAGGTCTGAGCGGGCAACTCCGTCACCAAAAAATTGCTAGACGCCATGCAAATGCACATCCTCCTTGGTTTTGTCACCACGCTGCTGGCTGTTGCCGCCAGCGCCACTGCCCAGTCCACGCTTTCCGCCAGCAATAACTTTGCCTACGGCGCCAATGCCGGATGGTTGGATTTCCGACCGTCGGCGACGGACGGCGTCGTGGTGGGCGGGGCGTTTCTATCAGGCCACATTTACGCGGCCAACTTTGGCTGGATCGATCTGGGCGATGGCACGCCGGGCAACGGCTATGCCTACTCGAACACCAGCGCCGGCGACTGCGGGGTGAACCACGACGGCACGGGCACGCTCAGCGGTTACGGCTACGCTGCCAACATCGGCTGGATCCACTTCGGTTGGGCCGGAGCCAATGACCCGAACCGCGCCCACTTCGACCTCAGCAGCGGCCAGTTCCTCGGCTACGCCTACAGCGCCAACACCGGCTGGATCAACCTCGGCACCGGAAATCTAACCACCACCACCGTGGCCTACACGGACGCCGACCACGACGGCATCGCCGACGCCTGGGAAATCCAGCACTTCGGCAACCTAACCACCGCCGGCATCGGCAGCGATCAAGACGGCGACGGCCAGTCGGATGCCGCCGAATACGCCGCGGACACCGACCCTAACAATCCGGCGGATTTTCTGCGCATCATCTCCCAGAACTACAATGCGCTGCGCACCGAGGTGACCCTGCAGTTTTCCACCACCCGGCCCACCCGCAGCTACACCCTCCAGACATGCACCTCACTGGCTGCCGGCGATTGGACCCCAACCGGCGCCTCCTTCCTCGCCGATGCCGGTGCGGCGACCACCAAGCTCATCACCTTCGCCAGCGGGTCCCGGCGCTTCTTCCGCATAGTGGCTCAGCCGCCGCTGCCATAAGCCTACTGCAATGAGCATAGGGCAGGCTTTCAGCCCTCGAATATCATGACGGCACCTGACCTTGGGCGTTGCCCAAGGCTGGGATGGGATGGGCCGTTAGCCCGGAGATCCAAGCCGGGAACCGAGGAAATGCGCCAAAGTATTTGCCACCGAGATCAGCAACTCTGAACCTTGCACTTCGCACTTGGCAGGGGCGTCTGGCCGCGCCATGGTCAGCGCCTACACGACAGGGGGGCCCGGCAAACACCGGGCTGAGATTTTCCAAAGCGCGGAAAAGACCCTCCGCACCTGACGCGGGTCATGCCGCCGGAGGGAGTCGAAACCTGGTTTCCCCCCCCCGGCCGCGCCTGACCCGCGCGGCCATTTGCCTTTAGAGATACCGCCATTCTAACAAACCACCCCCGTTT
>JBAXOF010000388.1:0-3197 GCA_037133375.1 Verrucomicrobiota bacterium
CGCCAAGGCCAATGAGACTTGATTATGATTAGTTATTTAACGCCCGGCACACTAGTTAATTGGTTATTGGTCATACAATCGATGCGGCTGCTCAAACTTCACAGCTTCTGATCTCGGTGGAAAAAACTCCCGCCTTATTTGCCTGGGGTGGCGCTGGTGCCTGCACGTTTGAGTCCCCAGGCGTTGCAATCCGCGGCGGCGGCTGACACTGGAGTGACCACCATTGCCGGAGCCTCGGCACCGGCATAGAGCATGGCTGACTCACCCTTGGCCAGACCCAGTTCATACTCGCCGTTGCCTAACTGTTTTAGCGCGACCGGCTTGCCGGCGACTACTGCCTTCACTTCTCCAACGATCCCCGGCTTGATGCGGCACGGTTCACCGGCGAGGCTTTTCACCCGCACCCAGCGTGTGTGGCCGGCCTTGCGTGCGGCGCTGACCAGGAAGGCGCCTTCGGCGCGCAGGTCATGGAAGACGGCGGTATCCCAGGCCTTTGGCGCCGCCGGGAAGACGTTGATCTTATTGCCCCAACTCTGCAGCAGCATGTCCTGCAGCGACCGGTTGAGCACAATCGAGCACTCGATGACCGGATCGCCCTCAATGTATTGGGTGTTAGGCCGGACAAAGCGCGTGTCGGCCATGTGCCGGTGGATCTGGTCGAGGGCATTGTCGCCGTCGCCCAGCGTGGCGTAGAGCGATGCGGCAGAGGCGCGCGACCAGCCATAAACCTCGCGGCTCTTATCAACGGACAACCAATGCTTGATGGACTGGGTGATAAGTTCGCGGTTCTCGGGCTGGTCGTCGGTCATGATATGCAGCGGATGGATCATCAGCATGTGCGACCAATGGCGGTGCGACTTGCTGAACGAGAGGGTCGCGCCGATGCGCAAGCCGTGGTTATCAACCGGATAGGCGACCAGGTTAGCGAGCGTGTTCTGCCAGGTGGCGGCAAGCGGGTCATTGAGGTGATAGCGGCGGTTCAATTCGAGGAGCGTCTGACAACCCCAGCGCAACAGCGCGAGATTGTAGTTGTTGTCCGCGTCATCGCCATACTCCGGCGAGTGCAGGACCGGCAGATGGAGCTTGTTGTCGGCACCCGGCTTGAGGATTTTCAGATACAGGTTGATGCTGCCGCGCAGGAGCGGATAGAACCCATGCGCCGATTGGTCCGTGACCATGCTCTCGTCCATCGAGTAGCGGTAGTGCAGATAATAGTTGTGTAAGGCCCAAGTGAAATCGCCGGGATTGATGTATCCGTCAGGCGCACAGGTGCCGTCGCCGCGCAGACCTTCGTAGTCGGTGGTGTGCGGGACGGTGGCACAGTCGTCGAATTTCCAAATCTCCTTGGCGTTGCGGAAAAAGTTGGCGCGCTTCTTGTCGAGGAAGTTGGTAAACGATTCACCGAGTTCGAGATGGTTGCCGGTATAGACCGGCAGATAGAGAATTTCAATGTTGAGGTTCCACCAGATGCGCGGCCAACCCGTCGAGCGATACCACGGGCCGAGCAGATCCACCGGCACCCGACCGGGACGCGACGCACTCGCCAGCTTGTAAAACTGGATCCAATAAAAACTCTCGGCCTTGGGGTCGGGGATGGAAACAAAACTTTGCGGATAGAACGCGTGCCACCACGCCCGGTGGCCAGCCAGCAATGCCGGGAAATCGGCGGCTTGGTTGTGCTTCACGGTGGCGAGTGCCTCGTCCCCGGCGGTGGTGGCCGGGAACGTGTCGGCAATGCTGAGCACAACCCGGCGGATTTTGTTAGCTTCCATTTCGCCCCAAGCGGTGGCAAACGAGCCGCCCGCAAACCGCGGCTGGATGCAAAGCGCGATGCCATCCCGGGCCTCCATCTGCGGCGCGGGATTCGCCTGGGCTGCGGGTTGTCTGTTAGCCCGGTCGACTGCGGGCAGCGCTTCCCAGGCGAACTTCGCGGCAGTCTCGTCGCCGGTGGTTTCGAGGTCGGTGAAGAGCGCCATCTCTGCGGTATGGATGATGCTGCGGAAGCGCAGGGTTCCCTTGTCGGTTGTGACCTCGCCGCGCACCTCGGCGTTCCACAGGTCCAGCCGCAGGGTGCCGGCCTGGATTTTGCCTACAGTCGTTAGAACCAGCCCGCCGATCGGCAGGCGGGCATTGTCGCGGCGGTGCTCGGTCACGTCCGCGCGTCCCATCTCCCAGCGCAGCCGGTTGTCGCCATCCTGATAGATCGTGGCCCCCAGCAGGCCGTTGCCGAGGAACGCGCCGTCGTCGAACTTCGCCGGCAGGATTTCCCAAGTGAGATCTTGCCGTGCCAAGAAGCCCGGCCAGTCAACGCGCACCTCCACCGGGGCACTGGCCGCAGAGTGGCCGCAGGCAGGCCCGACGCACATTGCCAGCAGCGCAAGGATGCGGATTGCCCGCATTGTCGGCAGCGGCACCAGAACATGAATTTTGTCGGAAGTTTTCGGCATGGCACTCCTTCTACTGGCCTTGCCGGGCGGTTCTTGCTTCGTAGGCGCGTTGGTGAGAACGCGGATCTTCGTAGGCGCGTTGGTGAGAACGCGGATCTTCGTAGGCGCGTTGGTGAGAACGCGGGGGATTGGGGTGAAGCGGAGCAAGAAAACCACTGAAAAGAACTGATTCCACTGAGCGCACTGATGGATTTTGGATGAATCTCACACGAAGACACGAAGGCACGAAGACACGAAGACACGAAGACACGAAGACACGAAGTGGGTTGGGATGGGCTCTTCCTTCGTGTGCTTCGTGGCTTTGTGTGAGGAAATTCTTGGGGTATCCGCACCAAGAAAACAACTGAGACCACTGCAAACCACTGAAGACACTGAGGCCACTGATTGATTTGGGGTGTTCTTTGTAGGCGCGTTCGTGAGAACGCGGGGGGGGAGGCTGATGCGCACCAAGCCAACCACTGAAAAGAACTGATGACACTGAGGCCACTGATTAAGAATCCTCATCTTCTCAGTGGCCTCAGTGGTCCTCAGTGTTTTCAGTGGTTAAATTCCCCCGCTAATCCCCCAAAAAACCAAGCTCTGACAAAAATCTATCATTTCCCGCATTTCCCGCATCCCATCTGCACCCTTTCTGCCAGTTTCCATCTGTTAGGAAGAAAGCCCGCGTGCCGCCCCCTCAAGGAGCGTGGGCGTCCCGCCCAATACTGGCAGTTTAGCAGGAGGACAGGCGTCCCGCCTGTCAGGGCCGAC
>JBAXOF010000389.1:0-3187 GCA_037133375.1 Verrucomicrobiota bacterium
CTGCCCTCTGCCCTCTGCCCTCTGCCCTCTGCCCTCTGCCCTCTGCCCTCTGCCCCCCATGCCCGCCACACTCCGCGCCGCCATCCGAGATATTGTTGATTTTCCCAAACCGGGGATTGTTTTCAAGGACATCACCCCGATTCTAGCCGATGGAGAGTTGTTTCGCGAGGTCGTCAGCCGACTCTGCGAGACCACCGGCGGAGTCAAGCTTGACAAAGTGGTGGGCATTGATGCCCGTGGATTCATCTTTGCGGCGGCGGTGGCCGATCGCCTTGGGGTGGGCTTTGTTCCCATTCGCAAAAAGGGCAAACTGCCATGGAAAACCCGCCAAGCCGCCTACTCACTGGAATATGGCGAGTCGATCGTGGAGATCCATGAAGACGCCGTGAAGCCCGGGGAAGCGGTCCTGCTAGTGGACGATCTGTTAGCCACAGGCGGCACCGCCGCCGCCGCCGTCCAACTGCTCAATGAATTGGGCGCCCATCTGATCGGCATCTCCTTTCTCATCGAACTTTCCTTCCTCGAGGGCCGCGGCAAGCTCGCTCCATATCCCGTCCACGCCATTCTCACTTACTAACTTCTTTACCTGCTTACTTCTTTACATACTAACACAACAGCCTCCATGTCCTGGCAATCCTACAACCAACAACTCCTTCGTTACCCACAACTCGGATTTTCGCTCGATCTGTCCCTTATGAACATGGAACCCGGTCAAGTGTCCGCGCTTGAGCCGCGGATTGCCAAAGCCTTTGCCGACATGGCGGCGCTTGAGGCCGGGGCCATCGCCAACCCGGATGAGGGCCGCATGGTCGGCCACTATTGGTTGCGCAATCCCGCTCTCGCCCCCACGCCTGAACTCAAGCATGCCATCAGTGCACCACTGGCGGCGCTCAAGACCTTCGCCAGCGCTGTTCTATCAGGAAAAATTACCGCGCCCGCGGGCACGCCCTTTGCGCAGGTTCTACTCATCGGCATCGGCGGCTCCGCGTTAGGTCCGCAATTGATTTCCGAAGCACTGGGCCAGCAGGCACAGCTGCCGCTGTATTTCTTCGACAACACCGATCCTGCGGGCATCGACAGCGTGCTCGCCAAACTAACGAAAACCGGACTCGCTAAGACCCTCGTGCTGGTCATTTCCAAATCCGGCGGCACACCGGAAACCCGCAATGGCATGCTCGAGGCACAGGCCGCCTTCACCGCCGCCGGTCTCGCTTTCGGTCACCACGCGGTGGCGGTCACCGGCAAGGGATCGCAGCTCGATCAATTCGCCACCCGCCAGCAGTTTATCGCCACCTTTCCGATGGAAGATTGGGTGGGCGGGCGCACTTCGGTGCTGTCCACCGTGGGCCTGGTGCCCGCCGCCCTGCAAGGGATTGATATCGACGCCTTGCTCGCCGGCGCGGCCGCGATGGACGCGGAAACCCGCAAACCAGCCGCAGCTAACAACGCGGCCATGCGCCTGGCCATGGCCTGGCACTGTGCCGGTAACGGGCGTGGTGAGAAAGACATGGTGGTGTTGCCCTACAAGGATGCGCTGGTGTTGTTTTCAAAATACCTCCAACAACTCGTCATGGAGTCGCTCGGCAAGGAACTCGATCTCGATGGCAAGGTGGTGAACCAGGGGCTTGCCGTCTATGGCAACAAGGGTTCCACCGACCAACATGCCTATGTCCAACAACTCCGCGACGGCGTGAACAATTTTTTCGCCACCTTTATTGAAGTCCGCAAAGGGCGTGAGGGCAGCAGCATCGAAGTGGATGCCGGAACCACCAGCGCCGATTACCTGCAAGGGTTTTTCCGCGGTACTCGCAAGGCGTTACATGAATCCGGCCGCCAGTCCATCACCCTGTCCATTCCGGAAGTCACCCCGTTTCATCTGGGCCTGCTCATTGCCTTGTTCGAGCGCGCGGTGTCCTTCTATGCCTCGCTGGTCAATATCAATGCCTATCACCAACCGGGCGTCGAGGCGGGGAAAAAAGCCGCCGGCATCTTCCTCAAGTTGCTGGCCGGCGTTCGCACCAACCTAACTGAAACGCCGCAACCCGCCCAGCAGATAGCCGCCGCGCTCGCCGCCGATGCCGAGGACGTCTATCACTGCCTCACCCACCTCGCCGCCAATGGCGTGGCTCTAACTACGTTAGGGACCACCCCCGCTAATGATACGTTCCGCCTGCCGTGAGGCCCTGGCACGAATACATCGCAAGACTGTGTATGAGACGCATTGCGGCGGTCTGCGACCGGTGCTCGCTGCTGCCAACAGCTACAATGTATCCTCTCCGTGAGACGAGGCGGATGAAAGAGGCCTACTTCTTGGTTGCGTATGCACCATGATGGCAAGCGACACACTCACCCCAAAAACCTCCCTCGCCTTGTTTGCCATGCTGGTGGCCATCGGCACGCAGTTCATAACCGCCGCCGAGATGGTCAAACCTAACATTATATACATTCTCACCGATGACCTTGGATACGGCGACATCGGTTGTTACGGTGCCACCAAGGTGAAAACGCCGAACCTCGACCGGTTGGCCAGCCAAGGGTGCCGCTTTACGGATGCTCATGCGACGGCCTCGGTCTGCACGCCCACCCGTTACGCGCTGCTCACCGGGTGTTATGCTTGGCGGCAGGCTGGCACCGGCATCGCAACCGGCGACCAACCGTTGCTCATCAAGCCGGGCACCACCACCTTGCCCTCGCTGTTGCAGAAGGCCGGTTACAAGACGGGACTGGTCGGAAAATGGCACCTCGGACTGGGCACGCCGCCACACACGGATTTCAACGCCGAGATTGCGCCAGGCCCGTTAGAATTGGGCTTTGACTATGCCTTCTTCATTCCCGCGACCGGTGACCGAGTGCCGTGTGTGTTTGTGGAAAACCATCACGTCGTCGGCTACGATCCGGCGGATCCGCTCCGCGTGAGCTATGACAAAAAAATCGGCACAGAGCCAACCGGTGCCGACCCGGGAGCCAAACTCAAAATCCAGGGTGGCCCCGGCCACAAGGACAGCGTGGTCAACGGCATTTCCCGTATCGGCTTCATGACCGGCGGCACCACCGCACGCTGGGTGGACGAGGATATCGCCGACACGCTCACCGTCAAAGCCGTCAAGTTCATCGAGGCGAATCAGGCGGGCCCGTTCTTCCTCTATCTGGCGACCCATGACATCCATGAGCCGATGGTGCCGCACCC
>JBAXOF010000390.1:0-3179 GCA_037133375.1 Verrucomicrobiota bacterium
ACGCCTGCCAGTGTCATGAGGGTGATGCGCTCGATGGATTTCATGCTTCGTTGAGAAATTCAAGTTTCATTCTGGTGCCCTTGCCCTTGCTTCTGTTAGGGCTAAAGTTGCCCCATGTTCTAACTTTAATGCCCCGGCCGTTGAGCCAGGCATTGCAGGCTCTGCCGACTTCGGCACTCAATCCGCGCAAGCGGCGCACTTCCCTGTCGGCGGGCCTTTCCTCGGACGGGTCAATGCATTTGAGGTGGCTGGCGGGATATGAATCTGGAATTTGTTGGTAAATGGCTTTCATAAGCGCATGAGCATGGGGGGATTTTCGCCGTGCCCTCAATGTTTTCTTTGTAGCAATTTCTTCACATTAGATGCCACGACTCGGACGCAAAAAAACCCTCCCCGCATGGCAGGGAAGGTTTGATCGTGGATCCGTTTACGGGGTGAGGATGGTGCCGCTGCACAACCCGCGGATTATTGTGTCACGAAGGCGTGGAGGAAGCCCTTGCCGCTCAGGCCGCTGCCGGCGTTGAGGCGGAAGGTCTTGAAGACATAGCCGGTCTTGGGCGAGCCCGAACCCAGCGACGTCACCTCGCTCACCTGGCTGGTCCAGTTGACGAGATCCGTGCTGCCTTCGATCCGATAGGATATCCCATCAACCTTGTTGGAGATCATTGTGTTATTGGGACCGGCCGTGAAGGTGGCACCGACCCGCACTTGCAGCGTCAGTGAAAAGTCCTTCACCGAATCGGCATTGGCATCCACTGTATTGACGAGTTGGCTGCCTTTGTCCGCCCCACTGCTGGGATTCCCGCCGAAGGCAAACTTCGCCAGGTTGTTCATACCGTCGCCGCTCGGGTTCGCACCGGGAAGCTTGTCACCAGCTGCACTGATTGCCGGGAACGCACTCATCCAGGTGTCAAAGGCACTCGGCGGCGGCCCCTGTGCGATGAAGGAAACCTTGCCACTGCTGTTGATGGTAATGGTGCCCTCAAAGGAACCACCGCGAAGGTTACCACTGACTTGCCCGGTGACGCCGGTTTTGCCAAGAATCCGATAGAGATCGAGCGCGAACTTCACGGTTCCCGCATCACCAAAGGTGCCGATGGTTCCAGTCAGTCCGCCCTGCTGCACGCCGCCCCCAAACACCTGGAATGCCGTGCCTTGCGTGCCCGGAGTCAGAAACGGATTGTTCTCATCAATCTTGGACACATCCGTCGGCGAGACGGCAACCTGCATGCCATAGTTATTCGCATAGGCATTGTTCTGTTGGGTGATTTGTGCGGCGGCCGTGGTCATGCCGCCGTCGGTGTTCATGCTCCACGCCGCAGAATTTGCAGTGCCAACAGTGCCCACGCTGTCACGCGAGCGGGACACATAAATCGTCCGACTCGGATCACCGTCCTGAAGATCGACGCTGTATTGATCCGTCCCCCAGACGCCAGCAGCTCCAACATATATGTTAGGGTCGGTGGCCCAACCCGAACCAAACGCGCTGGTGAGGGTAGCGCTGATGTCGAGGAAGTTAACCTGATTGGCAAGGTCGGCTCCGGCAGAGTTGCCGCGGAACTGGGTGGCGGCGCTGCCGAGGTTGGCGTAAACCGTGTTAGTGCCGCCCTGCTGCTGAATGGCCAGCACCAGATCCCCAGGGGAATAGACCGGCTTTTGCGTGATGAAGGAAACCTTGCCGCTGCTGCTTAACGTCAGGGTGCCCTCAAAGGAACCGCCGCGAAGATTGCCGGCGACCTGTCCGGTGACGCTGGTCTTGCCAAGTATCCGATAGAGATCGAGCGCGAACTTCACGCTTCCGGCGGCACCAAAGTTGCCGAAGTTGCCAGCCATTCCGCCTTGCTGCACACCACCTCCAAACACTTGGAACGCCGTGCCTTGCGTGCCCGGAGTCAGAAACGGATTATTCTCATCAATCTTGGACACATCCGTCGGCGAGACAGCAACCTGCGTGCCATAGTTGTTGGCATAGGCATTGTTCTGTTGGGTGATTTGTGCGGCAGCGGTCGTCATGCCGCCGTCGGTGTTCATGCTCCAGGCTGCGGAATTCGCGGCGCCGATGGTGCCCATGCTGACACGCGAGCGCGACACATAGAGTGTGCGACTCGGATCGCCATCCTGAAGATCGGTGCTGTATTGGTCCGTCCCCCAGACGCCAACGGCTCCAATATAGATGCTCGGGTCGGTCGCCCAACCCGAACCGAACGCGGTGGCAAGGGCGGTGCTGATATCGAGGAAGTTGACCTGATTGGCAACGTCGACTCCGGCAGAGTTGCCGCGGAACTGGCTGGTGGCGCTGCCAAGGTTGGCGTAAACCGTGTTAGTGTCGCCCTGCTGCTGAATGGCCAGCACCAGATCCCCGGGGGAATAGACCGGCTTTTGCGTGATGAAGGATACCTTGCCGCTGCTGCTTAACGTCAGGGTGCCCTCAAAGGAACCACTGCGAAGATTGCCAGCAACTTGGCCGGCGACGGTGGTCTTGCCAAGAATCCGATAGAGATCGAGCGCGAACTTGACGCTTCCGGCGGCACCAAAGTTGCCGAAGTTGCCGCTCATTCCGCCCTGCTGCACACCGCCTCCAAACACCTGGAATGCCGTGCCTTGCGTGCCCGGAGTAAGAAACGGATTGTTCTCATCAATCTTCGACACATCCGTCGGCGAGACGGCAACCTGCGTGCCATAGTTGTTCGCATAAGCATTGTTCTGTTGGATGATTTGCGCGGCGGCGGTCGTCATGCCACCGTCGGTGTTCATGCTCCATGCCGCGGAATTCGCAGTGCCGAGGGTACCCATGCTGACACGCGAGCGCGACACATAGACTGTGCGGCTCGGATCGCCGTCCTGAAGATCGCTGCTGTATTGGTCGGTCCCCCAGACGCCGGCGGCTCCAATATAGATGTTCGGGTCGGTCGCCCAACCCGCGCCAAACGCGGTGGTCATGGCGGCACTGATGTCGAGGAAGTTCACCTGGTCAAGAGTATCGACTCCGGCGGCGGTGCCGCGGAACTTGGTGGCGGCGTTGCCAAGGTTGGCGTAAACCGTGTTAGTGCCACCCTGTTGCTGGATGGCCAACACCAGATCACCGGGGGAATAATTCGGCTTTTGCGCGATGAAGGAAACCTGACCGCTGCTGTCCACTGTGACGGTGCCTTCATAGGAACCCTGCCTTGCCACCCCGC
>JBAXOF010000391.1:0-3173 GCA_037133375.1 Verrucomicrobiota bacterium
GAAGCCTACAGATATATGGGATTGCGCGCTTCGCGCGGATCGAAGTTCAGTTTAGGGCAAATTTGGGCGATGAAACCAGTGGAAAAAGGCAAGACTATTGGCGGCGGTCAGCCTAAGTCAAGATATCTAGGCATGGATGGTGCCTTTTTTGTGACAATATTGTCACATTCTGCACTACACGCCGATCCTATCTCAGTGATCGAGAGGGCTTTCCCCTGAGGCATCGCCCAGACGGTATTGATTGGCTGGCAGGAATTTCTTGAAGCGGGTCTTGTCGATGGCTTTCATATACGCCTCTTCCGGCGAGATCATACCCTCGCGCAGTTTGCTCCAAATGGATTCATCCATGAACTGCATGCCCTCCGCTTTGCCGCTGGTGATGACGTCGTAGAGTTTTTGGGTGGCACCCTCGCGGATGATGGCGGCCACCGCAGGGGTGGCAAACATGATTTCATGCACGGCAGTGCGGCCGGGACGGTCCACACGTTTGCACAGAAGTTGGGCCACCACTCCTCGCAACGACGCCGCCAACATCGTGCGCACCTGCGATTGCTGGTCGGAGGGAAACACATCGATGATGCGGTCCACCGTCTTGCGGGCGTTGTTGGTGTGCAGCGTGCCAAACACCAGCAGACCGGTCTCCGCCGCTGTTAGAGCCAGCGAGATGGTATCCAGATCGCGCATTTCGCCGACAAGGACAATGTCCGAGTCCTCGCGCAACGACGCGCGCAGACCGTCGGCGAAGGATGGGGTCTGGAGGGGGACCTCGCGCTGGGTGATGATGGATTGCTTGTTTTTGTGGATGAATTCGATGGGTTCCTCCACGGTGATGATGTGACGCTTGAAGTTGGTGTTGATGTAATCCAACAGCGAGGCAAGGGTGGTGGACTTGCCCGAACCGGTAGGCCCGGTGACCAGCACGAGTCCCGAGCGCATGCGCCCGAATTCCTTGACCACGGCGGGCACGCCAAGGTCCTCCATGGAGGCAATCTCGGTGGGAATGAGCCGGAACACCGCGCCCAGGCCGTTGAGTTGTTGGAAATAGTTGCAGCGGAAACGCGAGTCCTCGTCCATTTCGTAGGCGAAGTCGAGGTCACCGATTTCAAGGTAGCGGGCGAAGGCCGCCGGTTCACAAATTTCATCTAACAAGGCGCGGAAATCCTCGCCTGCCAGAGGCTGCTGTTCCGGGATGGGCAGGACCGAGCCGTGAACACGGACCTTCGGCGGTTGGCCTTCGGCGAGGTGGAGGTCCGAGCCTTTGCTGTCGATCAGGTAGCGGAAGTAGGCGTCGATGCGAGCCATGGGCGGGAGCGGGGAGAGGAGTTAGGGAGTGGAGTGCTCGTCGGGGTGGGAGTTGCAGCGAGGGTCAGGAGTCGAAAAACTCGCGCATTTGGTGTTTATCCTCGGAGCGGTAGAACGCTTCATCGCGGGAGATGAGGCCTTTGACGTAGAGTGTGCGCAACGACTCGTCCATGGTGATCATGCCGACGTTCTTGCCGGTCTGCATGACGCCTGGGAGCATGAAGGTTTTGCCCTCGCGGATGCAGTTGGCCACGGCGGGGGTATTAACCAGAAGCTCGAGGGCAAGGCAGCGGCCGGCACCATCGAGGCGCGGGACAAGTTGCTGGGAGAGGATACCGCGCAACGACTCCGAGACCATGACCCGGATCTGTTCGCGTTGGTCGGTGGGGAAAACGTCCAACACGCGGTCGAGGGTGCGGGGCGCATTGCCGGTGTGCAGGGTGCAGAGCACCAAGTGGCCGGTTTCTGCGGCGGTGAGGGCGAGTTGGATGGTCTCGAGGTTGCGCATTTCACCGACCATAATGATGTCCGGATCTTCACGCAACGCACCGCGGAGAGCCTTGCCGAAGGACTCGGTGTGGGTGTGGACTTCGCGTTGGTTGACGTGGCATCTTTTAGACTCAAAGACGTATTCAATGGGATCCTCGAGGGTAAGGATGTGATCTTCGCGGTCGGTGTTGATGAAATCAATGAGGGAAGCCAAGGTGGTGGATTTGCCCGAACCGACCGAACCGGTGACGAGGATGAGACCGTTTTGATAGCGGGTGAGTGGGATGATGTGTTCGAGCGGCAGGCCGATATCGGCCATCGTGCGGATCTTGGTGTTGATCACGCGGAACACCATGTCGAGTCCGAGGCGTTGCTTGACGACCGAGGCGCGATAGCGGCCGTGATCATTGGCGTAGGCAAAGTCCACGTCGCCCTTTTCCAGCAGGCGTTCCCACTCGCCGGCACCCAAGAAGGAGCGGGCGAGCCGTTCCGTATCCTGTGCGGTGAGCGGCGGGTGATCGTCCCAGATCGGGGTGAGTTGGCCCAATCGCCGCCATGCTGGCGGAAAGGCCGTGGGCAGATGAATGTCCGAGCATTCGTATTCCCGCCCGAGCTTGAGATATTGGTCAACGTGATCAAGAACTTGATGTCCGGACATGGCTGGATGTGTTAGATCGGACTAGGGCTGCCTGGCGGCACCCGGATTGTTGGCAAGGGTGCGTAACAGGGAGTGCTGGCGCAATTGTGCGACGAGGAATTGTTTGAGCTGGCCGACGAGCCAAGTTTTGATGACGGGACGGCCGGCGCTAAGGGCTAGCGCGAACAAGGTTCCGCGCCAACCGCGACGCGGTCGTGAAGTCTTGGGGGCGCGGCGCGCTAGGAGCGTGGTGGCCAAGCCGAGAGTGAGAGAGCCGCCCAGCCATTTAGCGGGGTGGCTGCGAAACGAGTGAGTGATGCGGGCAGGCACATCGAACCGCTGGCGCAAGGCTGCGGCGTGATCACTCAAACTGGCGCGGGACGCCTCGCTAAGACAAATCAATCGGTGGATTTCCGGGGAGTTTTGAGGGTGTTGAGCCATTCGCAGTCTTTTTGGAATTCGGCACGGGTGATGGGAAGCGCGGGGGAATCTGAGGCTTTGGCAAGCCGCAGACAAAGCGCGGCGGCCAGCAGGTGGACGAGCGCTGCCGCCAACGCGAGCCAGTGCCACGGCCAAGCGGTGGCCGCAGCAAGGGCGGCAATGCCTCCGGCGAGCCCCAGGGCCCAAGCGAAAATCATCGCAAGGGCGGCGCAGCTAAGCAGTAACACGCTCTTGCCGATCTGCCGCGCCGCGCCGCCCAATTCGAGTTGCAACAGGCAAAGGCGGGCGTGGATCAGGTTGCCTA
>JBAXOF010000392.1:0-3166 GCA_037133375.1 Verrucomicrobiota bacterium
CGCAGGTATTTGAACTTGTGTTGCGGCGGGACCTTGCCGCCGGCATTGAAACTCTGCCATTCCTTGCCTTCGTCATAGATATAGGCACCCATCCCCTGCGTTTGCGCCTGCGCCAAGATCGCAGAGAAATCCGCCCAGAACTTCGGCCCGAGCCAGTCCGGATGCGGTCGCGGTTCTATCACGAAACTCCCGTTGCCCCCGGCCTTGATCCGGTCCACATAGTCCCGCAGAATTTTGTGATCTTCGCCGTGCAACCATAACAGTGGCGTGGTCAGGCGTTTGCCAAGCGGCAGCAGCTGAAAATCGGCTTTCAAGGCCTCATACGCCAACGGCCTTGCAGTCTGCGGCATGGCGGTGCCAGCCTCTTGCGCCAGGGTGAACCCTGAAACAAGCAGTGCCGCGATTATTGCGATGGTTTTCATATGGGGGTATTACGTCTTCGCCTGATACGTATTTGGGGGTGTCATCATTTCACCCTATTTTCAAGCATCTTCCAGCATTTTGCCGCGTCTTGGCTTACTCACATCTGTGCTGCCTCTTCGGCGGAGATTTATGAGTTTGATTCAGGACAAGATCAGGCATAGGGTCGGTCTCCGGGGTGCCTTGTGATCCGATAATTCCATCAGTCCGACGGTGGGATTAGCGGGCACATGTCCCCCATTAGCTAATCGATTTGTTACGCAGGTTTCTAACCTGTTGGAATCAATGGACACAAGAACATCCCACGTGATCCACCCGGACTCCCGCATCCATGGCTGGCTCTGCCGCGCCGTCAACCACCCGGAATTTACCTCGCGCCTCGCCCCGCTCGCCGCCGGTGCGGGGGAAGTCGTGCTTGATCATGCCGCGGAAGCGGCCCACGCGTTCCTCGCCGCGCTGGTGGCACTCGCCGCCAGCAACCAGCGTCAAAGCCGCCTGTGGCTCGTCTGCGACCTGCCGCGTCACCGCGAACGCCTCGCCGCCGAACTCGAACTCTGGGGCGTCACTGCGCTCGTGCTCCCGGAAGGCCCGGCTGCTACCGGTGAGGGAGCCATCGCCGATCCAGAATCCGCCGCCGAGTGGTTTTCCGTGTTAGAAATTCTCGCCCGTGCCGAGCGCTGTGCAGTCATCTGCGGCAGCGAGGCATTTGCCGGCAAGGCCCCCGCCCCTGCCGCCTTGCGTGCCAGCCGCACGCCGCTTACCCCCGGCACCCAGCTCGACCCCACCGCGTTCGCCGCCACTCTAACACACCACGGCTATGAGCGCGTCCCCAGCGTCGCGGGACGCGGCCAGTTTGCGGTGCGTGGTGGCATTCTCGATCTGTTCGCGTGGCAGGCGCCCAAGCCATTGCGCCTCGAGTTTTTTGACACTGAGCTGGAATCTATCCGCGAGTTCGACCTTGATTCCCAGGCGTCCACGGCAAAACTGTTGGAAGCGGATTTATTGTTAGCGGAGCCGACGGTGGAGGCGACGGTGGGCGACTACCGGCGCGCCGGGGATCTGGTCATGTCCTTTGATGCGGAGTTGGCGGGTCCGGACGTGCGGATGCTGGAAGGCGCGGCCGAATTCAACAGCGAGGAGGATTTCACGCTGGCGTGTTTCGGCAGTCCGTTCGGCACGTTTGAGGCCGGGGATTTCATTCTGGAAGAGACGCGGCGCGAGCGGTTTTTCCGCCAGCTCAACGAATGGCAGCGCGAGGGTTGGGAGGTGGCCATGGTCTTTGGCAGCAAGGGCGAGGAAGAACGCTTTGCCGAACTTGCCGGCAAAGCCCTCGAACGTGACCTCGGCCTCATCCCGGTGCGCGGCGAATTGCTCGCAGGCTTCACCGTCCCGATCCTCAAACTCGCCGTGCTGTCCTCGTCCGAACTCTTCGGCCGCTACCGCGCACCAGGCATGGCTCGCCGCTCGACCCTCGACAAAGCCCGCGCCGCCCGCGCCCGCACCACCGTCGATGAAATGGAGGAAGGCGATCTGGTCGTCCACTACGAATATGGCATCGCACGCTTCCGCGGCATCCAACCCGGCGAGGAGGGCGACGAACTCGTTCTCGAATACCGTGAGGGGGCTCATCTGTGCGTGCCGTTAGAACAAGCCCATCTGGTCGGCAAATATGTGGGCCTCGGCGGCAAAACCCCGGACCTCAACAAACTCGGCGGCAGCGCTTGGAAAGCCGCACGCAAGGCCGCGGAAAAATCCATCCTCGATTACGCGGCGCAACTGCTCCGCATCCAGGCCGAACGCCAATCCGATCCGGGCTTCGCCCACCCGCCCGACACCCGTTGGATGTGGGAATTCGAGCGCTCGTTCCACTACACCGAGACCGCCGACCAACGCCGCGCCATCGAGGATACCAAGCTCGACCTCGAAGCGCCGCGCCCGATGGACCGCCTGATTTGCGGCGATGTGGGTTTCGGCAAAACCGAGGTGGCCATCCGTGCCGCCTTCAAGGCGATCACCGGCGACAAACAAGTCGCCATCCTCGTCCCCACCACCGTGCTCGCTGAACAACATTGGCGCACCTTCCGCGAACGCATGTCGGATTACCCGATCCGCATCGATCTGCTCAACCGCTTCCGCTCCCCCGCCGAAATCCGCGACACCCTAACAGGATTGGAAAGCGGCGCGGTCGATCTCGTCATCGGCACCCACCGTCTGCTTTCCGGCGATGTGAAGTTCAAAAACCTCGGCCTGGCGGTGGTCGATGAGGAGCAACGATTCGGGGTCGCTCACAAGGAACGCTTTAAAGAGATCTTCCGCCAGGTGGATGTTCTAACATTATCGGCCACGCCGATTCCGCGCACGCTCTACATGGCGTTGATGGGGGCGCGGGATATGTCCACCATCGAGACGCCGCCGCCCAACCGGGTGCCGGTGGCCACCACCGTTTGCGCCTACGATGAACGGGTCATCCGCGATGCCATCCGCCGCGAAATGAAACGCGGCGGCCAGGTGTTTTTCCTGCACAACCGGGTCAAGACCATCGCGCACATGCGCTCACGCATCGCCCAACTCGTTCCGGAGGCCCGCATCGTCGTCGGCCACGGCCAAATGGACAAGGACGACCTCGAGCTGGTGATGCACACGTTCGTCCGGGGCGATGCCGATGTCCTGCTGGCCACCACCATCATCGAGACCGGCATCGATATCCCCAACGCCAACACCATCCTCATCGACCGCGCCGACCGCT
>JBAXOF010000393.1:0-3123 GCA_037133375.1 Verrucomicrobiota bacterium
AGGCGGGACGCCTGTCCTCCTGCTAAACTGACAGTATTGGGCGTCCCGCCCACATATTCCTGGAGTGCGGCGGCTCACCGCCGCCGTGGTGAGGATGGAGCTTGCTGCATGCGGCAGGTGTCCATGGGCGGATATTGGGTTACCCATGTTCTGAACCTGCCTCCGCTGCCTCCGCCTCTCCGCGTTTCGCTTCACCCGAAAAAAGTTGAAAGACCCGCTGCGGCGTGCGCGTTTGGTGAAGGTGCGTGCCCTGAAATACATGAAATCATCCAGCCACCGATCTATCAAGTCCATCCTCGTTGGCACCCTGTTGTGCTCGCTTAGCGGGCCACTCCATGCCTGGGAACCCAACGCCAAGGATTTGGATGCGGCCATCAACAGCGGCGAATTTGCCAGCTATTGCACCAATCTAACCACCTGGCTGGCCCAGAAGGCACCCGCCGATCCCGCCAAGCTCACCCACCCCGCACTGACCGAATTGCTCAAGAATCCGGCGCTCGCAGCCACGCTCGCCCAGCGCCAGTTCATCGCCAAGGTCGGCCCTGACAAGCTGTCGGCCTTTTCCAAGGCGGATGCGGCTAACAAGCCATTCCTGACCTGGATCTTGAAGAGTCGGCCCATCACGGAGATGATTTTGGAAGGGGCGACGCCGACCAAGATGGCGCTGCGGGACGACAACAGTTGGTCGATTTCCACCAACGCCCTGGAGATTTGGAAAAAGATCTACGTGGCCGATCCGGACTCACGGCAAGGCCTTTACCTGCGTCTGGCGATGGCCACGGCGCTGCGTCCGCCCGGCACCGGTTCCCCGGGTTCCGGCCAACAGAAAACGCCGAGCGATCCGGTGGTGCGCTACAAGTATTTCAAGACCTCCCATGCCAACAAGGAATTGTTCCCCAGCTTCGATAACCTAACAGTGTGGGACCTGCAATTCGTGGTCAACTCAGGTGCCTCCGAGGCGGACCTGAGCTGGGGCCGGGAAATGGTCAACACCTGGAATCCGCTCTTTAAGAACGACGAGAAAGTAGTGGACACCACCTCGTGTGTGTGGCGCCGCAATTCGCCAGTCTCCCATGTGGACTATCGTGCCGTGTTAGACGGCGGCGGCAAATGCGGCCCCCGCTCGTCGTGGTCTGTCTTTATATGCCAGGCGTGGGGCATCCCCGCCATGGGCGTCGGCCAACCCGCGCATGCCTGCGTCGCCTACAAGGCGAAGGATGGTCATTGGCAAGTGGCTTACGGCAGAGGTTGGAATGCCTCGAAGCTCGAGGGCATGTCCGGTGGCGAATTTGTCGAAGGCACCGAGGCGCGCTTGCTGACCACCGCCTTCAGTCAGGTGGAACACATGCGCTGGCTGGCTGGCACCCTGCCAACCAAGGAACAATCTGCCGCCGTTCTAACCGTGGCCAAGAGCATCACTCAAGCTTTGGCAGTCACCAAGCGGGATCTGGACGCATCGGAAAAAGTTAGCGAGATGAATGCGGACTCAGGTGCCGTCGTCGCAGCGAAAGACAAGGGTGAGGCCAAGCCCACCATTAAACCCGAGCCACCTTACAAGGCGGTTCCCGGCGTCATTCATGTCGAGGGGCCGAGCTTTTCTGAAACCGGCGGCATCACCGTCTGGGGCGGCGAACCGCGGGTGGGTGTGATTGATAGCACCACCGGTGGCAAGCAGCTGCTTTTCCCGCAGGGCATGGCATCGTGCTGGGTCGGCTACAAGATCGAGGTTCCCGCGACCGGTATCTATGAGCTGACTGCCAAAGTCGCCACGATCAACAGCGGACAGGCAATGTCCGTTAGATCATTTGGCGCGATGGCCCAGGCCAAGAGCGCTACCGCCTCCAACGTGTTTCGCAACCAGGTCAAGGATCTGGGTCCGCAGTTCGCGATTGATAACAATCCGGGCACGCGCTGGGCATGCAGCATGGGCGTGGAGAACGCCTTCCTCGAGTTGGATATGGGTAAGCCCATCCCCATCAGCACGGTCATGATCGACGAGCGTGCCTACAGCAAGATCTCGAAGTTTGTCATTGAGTATAAGGATGGCGAGGCATGGAAAACCCTCATTGAAGGGACCACCATTGGTGCCGATTACGTGAAGGATTTCCCGCAGGTGACCACCCAGTTTGTGCGCCTGCATACGCTCGATAGCAGCGGCACCACGGGCGGTCCTACAATCTGGGAATTCAGCGTTGGCACCGTCCAAGATGGTCATGCCTGGATGGAGTTGCCATGGACAGCCGGCTTGTGGCAGATCACCAAACCGACGGAAATCCGCCTGGTCAAGGGCAGTCAGATGATCTGGCTCAACGCTCCCTATCAGCGCGGCGTCGCCCTCAAGTATTTCGATCTGAAAGCCAAGTAACATCCGTCGGCCTCCGGCTAACGGATGTTATGGGTTCAGATGTCTCCCGCCGCCGGTGCTGGGCCGGGATTTGCCAAGTCCCGCTGCGCTTGGCAGGCAAGACAAGAGTCGCTACCGCCTAATTGTAGGCGCGTTGGTAACAACGCGTGAGGGACCATGCGGGGAAGCGGAATCCCCCCCCCGCGTTCTCACGAAGCGCGCCTACAAAGATCCCGCGTTCTCACGAACGCGCCTACGAAAAAATCCGAAAGATTGCCGCCGGCAGTCGCGTTTGATGCAGGTGCACGCACCGAAACACATGAATACTAACAGTCGTCGAACCATCAAGTCACTCGTGGCTTGTTCCCTGCTATGCTCGCTCGCTATGCCACTCCATGCTTGGGAACCCAACGCCAAGGATCTGGATGCTGCCATCAGCAGCGGCGAGTTCGCCGGCTATTGCACCAATCTTTCCACCTGGCTGAGTCAGAAAGTTTCAAGCGACCCGGCCAAGATCACGCCAGCATCGCTGGCGTCTTTGCTCAAGGATCCGGTGGTGGCACCGGCCCTGGCCCAACGCCAGATCATCGCCAAAGCCGGCCCTGACAAGCTGGGGGCCTTTGCCAAGGCGGATGCCGCCAACAAGCCGTTTCTGGCATGGTTGCTCCAAGACCGTCAGGTCATGGACTTGTATCTTGAGGGGGCCACGCCACTGAGCCTCGGCGCCCGGGAAGATAACAGTTGGGGATTGTCCACCGGCGCATTGGAGATCTGGAAAA
>JBAXOF010000394.1:0-3121 GCA_037133375.1 Verrucomicrobiota bacterium
CCACCGCTTCGCCATGATCTCACCCGTTTCATCTATCATTCCTTTTTGCCTGCTGGCACTCAGTGTGCCACTCAACGCCGCAGACAAGGTTGCCGTGCGCACCGTGCTGCCGGTCATCAGCACCGCGCCCGCCAAGTTAGAACTCCCCGGCCGCACCGAACCCTTGGAAGCCGCCACCATCTTCACCCGTGCCACCGGCATTGTGCGCGAACGCAAGTTCGATATCGGCGATCATGTGCAAGCGGGTGAAGAGCTCGCCATGATTGATGTGCCGGATGTCGATCGCGCGGTGGAGGCCGCCCGCGCCACCGTCGATCAGGCGAGCGCGCGGGCCAAGACCGCCCGCCAGGTGGGCAATCGCGCGGCGGCCCTGTTAAGCGCGCACGCCGTTTCCAAGGATGAATCCGAAAACCGCCTCTCCGTCGCCGACGAATCGGAGGCCGCGCTCCAAGTGGCCAAAGCCGAGTTGGCCCGCCTCGAAGTCTTGCAACAATTCGCCACCGTGCGCGCCCCGTTTGATGGCACCATTGCCGCGCGCAATTTCGACCGCGGCGACCGCATGCGCGGTGACTCCGCCACCTCCGAAGGCTGGCTCTATAAGCTGGTGCGCTTGGATGCCCTGCGCTTCGTCGTCAATGCCACCCCCGACCTCGCCCTGCGCCTCGCCACTGAAACTGCGGCTAAAGTGCGCTTCACCGAACTGCCCGGCCGGGTCTTCACCGCCAAGCTGGCACGCACCAGCCGGACGTTTGACACCACCTCAGGCACCATGCGGGCGGAATTTCTCATTGCCAACGAGGATCTGTCACTGCCTGCCGGACTCACCGGCCTTGCTGTCTTCAGTTTGCCGCCGGTTCCGGGAACATTCAGCGTGCCAGCCAACACCCTGATCCTGCGCCAGGGCAATGCCTTGGTCGCTGTTGTTAGAGACGGCAAGGTCAGTTATGTCGAAGTCCTGCCGGGCAAAAATTCCGGCGTGACCATCGAAATCACCTCCGCCGCACTGACCCCTGAAGCACCCGTCATCGTCAATCCCAACGCCCTGCTGCGGGAAGGCGACCCGGTCGAGGTCACCGCCAGCCGCGCCGGACAGAAGCCGTGACGCCCAAGACTGCCAGTTTTGCCAATGCGGCGGCGGAAGTGAAATGAGACGGGCCACCTGCCCAGCCACAAACGGCCAGTCTCCCGGCGCGAATTTCTTGGTTTTTTACAAAATTTCCTTGCCAAGCCCGCCCATCTCCGGTTTGGTTCCGCCCGCGCCGCGACCAACGACCCGTTCGTCTATCGGTTAGGACTCCAGATTTTCATTCTGGCAAGAAGGGTTCGACTCCCTTACGGGTCGCCATTGGCTCACAAAAAACCTCCGCTTCCAGCGGAGGTTTTTTTGGGGTCAGTGCCAGAAAATCCGGAGCAGCAGCAACTTCCGGGTGGTCTTGGCGGAATCTCGCCCTATGTTGGCCGCGCGACCGTGACTGCCCTCGACAAAGCCGATGCCCTGCTCCGCCGTAAAGATGTGCGCCGGATTGCCGCGCTCACCGCCTACGATTACCCGACCGCGCGACTGCTCGATGAGGCGGGCGTGGACGTGTTGTTGGTCGGGGATTCGTTAGGCATGGTGGTGCTAGGGTTTCCGGACACCACGCAGGTGACGCTTGAGCACATGCTTCATCACATTGCTGCCGTGGCGCGGGCCAAGCCGCAGGCGCTCATTGTCGGCGACTTGCCGATCCACACCTATGACACTCCCGCCCAGGCGCTGGCCACCGCCCGCTATCTGGTCGCCGCCGGTGCTGAAGCCGTCAAACTCGAAGGTGGCACCGGCCATGCGGAAAAAGTGCGAGCCATCACCGCCGCAGGCATTCCGGTGGTGGGTCACCTCGGCATGTTGCCGCAAAGCGTCGTTGAAGAGGGTGGCTACCACAAAACCGGCAAGACTCCTGCCCAGTCCGCGGATCTCCTAGAAGGGGTCCAAGCGCTCATCGCTGCGGGGGTTTGTGCCATCGTGTTAGAGTCGGTGCTGCCCGCCACTGCTCGCTTGCTCACTGCCCACAGCGTCGTGCCCACCATTGGCATCGGCTGCGGCGAAGACACCTGCGATGGTGAAGTCGCCGTCGTCACCGATCTCATCGGATCTTTTCCGTGGTTTGTCCCGCCCTTCGCCCGCCCCCAAGCCGACGTCGCCGCCGCCATTCACGAGGCAGTCGGCAAGTATGTGAGGCGAGTGCGCGGAACTGGGCCCTTCGGCTTTTCCTAAAGGCGCTGGAAACATAGGTGTCATGGGTCGCCACGAGCCATGGCCAGCCTACACTTCAAGCTGTCACGACCATCCGCTCGAGCCCGCCAAAACTCCCTGAGGTGCCCACCGCAAGCGCGCCGAGGATCGGGCTTGAATGTCGGCAAACATCCGTTCACTTTCCACCCATGACCATTGTGCTCGGCATCACAGGATCGATAGCGGCCTACAAAGCTGCGGAGTTGGCATCGCAATTGGTGAAGCAGGGCCATGAGGTTCATGCCATCCTGACGCGTGCCGGCGCCCAGTTTATCACGCCGCTCACCCTCCAGACACTCACCCGGCAGCCGGTCGTGGTTTCGTTGGAGGATGAAAAACAATCGTGGAAACCGGGTCACATCGAATTGGCCGACCGGGCGGATTTGTTGGTGGTGGCACCGGCGACAGCCAATGTGCTGGGAAATTTCGCCAACGGGCTGGCGCCCGATCCCTTGGCGTCGATCTATCTCGCTCTGCCGCGTCACACCCCGGTCTTGCTGGCCCCGGCCATGAACGGGAAAATGTGGCTGCATCCGGCCACCCAGCGCAACGTCGCACGGTTGCGGGCCGATGGTTGTGGGTTTGTCGGCCCGGTCGCGGGGGACTTGGCATGTGGCTATGAGGGAGTGGGGCGCCTAGCCCCGGTGGAGGAGGTTTTGGCTCGCCTCGCCGGTTTGTTAGGTAAGGCGCGGGGCGGGTGACGGCGGGGGAATTCAGGCGATTGCGACGATTTGGCGGGAAATTTGCAGAAAGTTCGACTTTGGGCTTGCATCGGCGGTGGGGTCGAGTATTTCTCGCCTCCCGAATTATGGCAAAGAAAAGTTGGATCGCACGCAACGAGCGCAAAAG
>JBAXOF010000395.1:0-3112 GCA_037133375.1 Verrucomicrobiota bacterium
CGAAAAACAGCCGAGGCTCCTGTTCAAACTGCTCAAAGAAGCGCAAGAAATCGCTCCTGAAATCATTGAGGATCAAAAAGTTCTGCGGCGACTAGCCAGACAATTGGACCGGATCGGAAAAGATCCGAACAGCAAAGCCCTGTTCCACCTGCTGCAAAAGCAGATCCTGGCGAAATTGAAAAAGGGAAGGAAAAAGGGGTCAGGCAACATATCTTGACTGAAACTCCAATTTTTCACCCCGTTATACTCCGTTGCTGCTGGGGGCATTCAGCCAAAGGGGGGCTCACGTCGCCCCCCTGGGCCGAATGCTTTCGATCCTTTTCGGATGCCCATTTTAGGCCTTCGAGCGACGGCGCATGCGCTGGAAGAATGCCAAGCCGCTCAGGCGGCCCAGCATCATCACCCAGATGCTCGGTTCAGGCACGGCGAGGAGAGCGATGTCGTTTCCGCTCGTGCCGTCGCCGGTTGCGGTGTAGGTGAGCATGAATGAATAGGTGTTGCTGTCAGCGCTAGACACGAGGTCGATCTGGCTGCCTTCGCCGTAGCCGTTGAAGAAGCCGCCGATCGCATTGCTGCCGCCATTGAGAACCAGGTAAAGCGTGTCCCCTTCAACGGGAACATAACTCAAAGCCAAGTCCAAAGTGGCCCCTGCCGCGGAGTCCGCATTGAGATTGATGCTGGAGCCATTAAGCACGACCTGGTCGCTCCCCGTCGCGCCGGTTAACCGCATGGACAAATGGGCGCCGCTGTTCAGGTTGAGATCGCCATTAAGGTTTTGAACCCCAGTGCTCACGCTATCGCCAGGTGCGAATGTGCCGCCGCTGTTGACGGTCACCGCGCCCAAATTACCGCTGCCCCGCAGGGTGCCATCGACACTCACCAGGGCTGCTGTATTGACAAAGCCAGTAACGCTCAAGGTTGCCCCGCTGTTCACGCCGACAGAAGTGGTCCCGACCAGCGAACCGCTCAAAACCAGAGCCCCGTCGCTGACGATCGTTGCGCCCGTGTAGGTGCTTGCTCCGGTGAGGGTCACCTTGCCGACGCTCGTCTTGGTAAACCCGCCATCCGCAGTCGCCCCCAAGGTGCTGTCATGGACAATCGGAGCGCTGATCGTGTAAGTAACCCCAGTCAGCATGTCGAGCGTCCCGCCAGATGCATAGATTTGCCAGGTAAACGAATTATTCCCGCCGATAGTCACCGTGTTCCCGCCGTACTTCTCCAGGCCAGACGTGTTGTTGTCAACGATCGCTGAGTTGATGGTGAAGTTAGCGCCACTGGTTCCAGAGATCCAAAGATTTTTCCCGCTCCCCGCCTGAATCGCCCCGCCAGTAATCGTCACCGTCCCGGTCACGGCATTCAAAATCCCACCGGAGGTAATGGTGCTGGTGCCGCTGGATATCGTCAACGTCGAGACCGAACCGAATCGGATGCTCTGAGTGTCGCCCGATTGTGAAAGCGTAGCACTGGTGATGTTCGTGTTCGAGCCGGAGGCGAATACGTTCGTGGCGTAGGTCGGCGCCGCAACCGTCCCGGCCGCGGCGGCAACGAAATCGGAGTTGGTATTATTTAAGATCGCGCCAATGAGAATGTCATTAGCGGCTGTTCCACTGTTGGTCACACTCACGCCCGTTGCATCGGTTGGCGCATTGGTGAAGACCACCGTTCCCGGTCCAAAATTGATGTTCCCGCCAGCGTTCCGCGTGTACCCAGCCCCGCCAGCGGCCGTAAAGCTCACCGCTCCCGCAACGGCGGTGTTATTGATCGTGCTGGCACCTAACCCCAGTGTCAAACTCGCAAACGTCTGCGTGCAAGTCCCAGCTGTCGGCTTGGTGAGCGTGAAGGTGCCCGCGCCGTTGGTCCCGCCCAAGGTTAGCGTGGCGGCACTGTTGATCCGGTTGGTTGTCGCCGCATCGGCTGTGGTGCCGGAAATCAACGTGCCCCCGGAAACCGTAACCGCAGAGGTATTGGCAAGCGCGCCAGCAGCCCCGGAGAGCGTCAGGGTGCCCGCATTGACGTTCGTCGTGCCGGAAAAGCTATTGGCGGCCGTGAGATAGAGAATGCTGCCTCCCAACTTGGCGAAACCGAACGAACCAGCGATTGTGCCGTTAATGGTCCCCGCGGCGCTCTGTGCGCCGATACTGGAATCCGCCAGAAGATTCACCGTGGTGGCCGCTCCAAGGGTCGATTCAAGCCGAAGCTCGCCATAGCCCTCGGTATTGCCAGCCCCATTCAGGTTGAACGTGACCCCCTCAACGGTGCTCACGGTGCTGGGCAGATAAAACGTGGTCCCGTTTGCGATGTTCACCGTCGTGCCTGCCCCAATAGTCTGGCCAGCCGCATTTAGCACAGCTTTGCCAGTAATTGGGGTATTCACATTCACCGTCCCGGCGAAGGAATTGAGGAAGGCGGCGTTGGTATAATTGATGTTTCCAGTAAGCGTGAGTGTGCCGGTTCCGGTAAACCGATTATTAAGCGCCACTGCCGAGGAGACCGTGCTGCCAGAACCGATGGAAACGACGCCCGTGCCAAACGAGTTGACTCCTGTCGCTATCACGGTGCCCGCCCCGCCGATCGTCAACGTCCCGGAATTTGTATTCACCCCCCCCGAGAGTCAACGCGCTCGTCGAATTGTTGGTGATGGTGTTCCCGTTGAAAAGAATCGTGGAATTGATGATGTTCGCCCCTGCGCCACTGCTCTGGGTGATGGCCCCGGTGCCCAGGGAGATCGTGCCGCTGGTGAGCGTGATCGCTCCCGGCTGGGCGAAGGTGAGGCTGCCCGCACTTTGGACGCCGCTGACAGTCACAGTGCCCGCGGTGCCATTGCTGCCCGCCGAAAAGTTGAGGTCGTCACTCGTCGTCGTGGTGGTGACGGTTGGGGCAATCGATCCGCTCGAATCGGTGCTCCAGAACATCGCGGAACCCATCGTGCCGGTTGAAACGCCCGAGCCCGCCGTGGTGCCGTTGGTATCCCAATAATAAGTGGTCGCCTGCGCGGACTGTCCAAGAATGCAAGCGGCAGCGAGCGCGAAAAGGCCGCTCATTCGACCCGGCGAGCGTTTCAACCCGAACTCCGAAGTTGTGATGTGATTCGGTTACAGCGGCGGAGCCGCTT
>JBAXOF010000396.1:0-3107 GCA_037133375.1 Verrucomicrobiota bacterium
TCGGCACGGTCCGCCATCTCGCCCGGGTGCGCCTCAACGGCCGGGATCTCGGCGTCGTCTGGTGCGCGCCGTGGAGTGCAACCATCCCGGTGGGTCTGCTCAAGGATAAGGACAATATGTTAGAAATCGAAGTCACCAACGTCTGGGCGAACCGCCTGATAGGCGACGAGCAGGAGCCGGCGGATTGCGAATGGCGGCCCAGCGACATGGGTGGGGCCTGTCTCAAACAATTTCCGGATTGGTTTGTGAAAAATCAACCGCGCCCGTCCATGGGCCGGTTTTGCTTCACGCCGTGGAATTACTTCACCCGAACCTCACCACTGGTGGCGTCCGGCTTGCTCGGCCCGGTGCGCGTGATGCAGGAAGACTGGCGGCGTAAATAGCACCCCTACGGCGTCCGTGCACGTGCCGGCCTCGGACGCCACGGCTGAGACCGAAACTAACAATAATGCGCAGATGGATGTCCCTTTATTCTCGAATCCGGACGGACTATCTGACAGACCACTCGGGATGCCACCACGCTAATACGCATGGTACGTGAATGGAGTCTGTCCTGAATGGCGCTAACTTAACGGGGTTTTGGATGGGTGTGGTTCCACGGGGTTCAACCCAGCGGGAAAGGCGTAGAACACCACCCGACATCGATATTCATCCCGGAGGGATCCCAGCCGTTAGCCCGGGGTCGAGGAGCGCCAGCGACGAAGACCCCGGGCCGCCGCGGATCGAACATCCGCACCCCGGAAGGGGTGCCAGAAATCAGCGAGATTCCGCCCGAGGTGATCCTTGCTGCGACCTCTGTCCGGCCCTCAGGCGTTCGTTGAAAGAGCGCAACAACTCAGAAAGTATGGGGATTCAACGCATATTCAACCACTGGGAAGCCCCATGAATCACCCCACCGCCAGCCGCCTTGCGGCCTGCCTTATTGCCATCGTCGCGACGTTGGCCGGCATCACGACCGCCGCCGCCATGGAACTCAAGAATCTGCGCTGTGAATATCGCGACAACCCGCTCGGCATCGACGTGGCCAAGCCGCGGCTGGGATGGGTGATGGCCGGTGTGAAATCTGAAATCTCAAATCCAACATCCAACATCCAAAATTCAAAATCAGAACTCGCCAGAGGGCAAATACAAACGGCCTATCAGGTGCTGGTCGCCTCGACGCCGGAGCTGCTAGCTAAAGACCAGGGCGACCTGTGGGACAGCGGCAAGGTGGAGTCGGACCATAGCAATCAAATCGAATATGCGGGAAAGCCGTTGGATTCGCGGCGCGTGTGCCATTGGAAAGTCCGCGTGTGGCTTGCTCATCAGGGGATAACCGGGAACAAGCAAGCCAAGACGGACAACGGACAACAGACAACGGACAACTCTTCCAATACCCAGCCATCGGCTTGGAGCACGCCCGCCGCCTGGTCGATGGGCCTGCTCAAGCCCGAAGATTGGCAGGCGAAGTGGGTCAAGCCGCCGGGGTCGGAGTCCTCGCCGTGGTTGCGCAAGGAGTATTCTCTAGCAGGGAAGCCCGGGCCGGCAACCGCCTTTGTGAATGTGAAAGGCTATTACGAATTGTATGTGAACGGAAAGAAGGTGGGTGATGACGTGCTGGCACCCGCGGTGTCGAATGGCAGGCATCGGTCATTCTACAACACCCATGATATCAGCAAGTATTTGCGGGAGGGGCCTAACTGCGTGGGCCTGTGGCTGGGCAATGGCTGGATCAAGGCCGGCGCGCGCGCCCGGGTCGAGCTGGACATGTTAGTCGGCGCCGCGCCGGTGGTGGTTGGGACGGACGCCACCTGGACGTTCATGCCGAGCACCTATAACGAATTCGCCTGGAAGAATGCCAACAATTGCCGCGAAAACCTCGATGCCCGCCGCGATATCCCGGACTGGAGCGAGGTCGGATGCACCAGCGGTTCATGGCAACCGGTCGAGGAAATTGCCGAGCCCGGCGGCGTGGCGTCGGCCCAGTCGTGCCCGCCGAACCGCATCACCAAGGTCATCCCCGCGGTGGCCTGTACCGCCCGCGGCGCCAATGCCTGGGAGCTTGATTTCGGCACCAACCTGACCGGTTGGCTGCGGCTGCGCCTGCCGCCAATGGAGGCCGGCAAGACCCTAACGATACGCTATGCCGACAAGCGTTTCCTCAACCCCGACGGCGATGACACCCCGGCCGGCCGGATCAAGCCGGACTCGGCATTCAGGATCGACGGTGTCTGTTACAACGGTCTCAACCAGGTGGCGCAATACACGGCGTCCGGAAAACCCGGGGAACAATACTGTCCCAAGTTCAACTACTTCGGCTTCCGCTATGCCATCGTCGAGGGATTGCCGGCCCAACCGGCGCTTGGCGATGCCGAGGCGCTGTTGATCGAATCGGACCTCACACCGGTGGGATCCTTCGCCTGCTCTAACGACCTGTTCAACCGTATCCACCAACTCAACCTGTGGACGATCCGTTGCCTGAGCCTGGGCGGTTACATGGTCGATTGCCCGCATCGCGAACGCCTCGGCTACGGCGACGGCCAGGTGTCCATCGACACCCAGATCATGAACCGCGACGCCGCGGCATTTTACTCCAAATGGGCGACCGACTGGTCGGACGCGCAGGACCCTGCCACAGGCCGGTTTCCACACACCGCGCCCTTTGTGATCAACTCCTGGGGCGGGCCGGGGTGGGGCGGACTCGGCAGCGTGCTGCCATGGAAAAATTTCGTTTATTACGGCGATGTGGGATTGCTGGATAAATCTTACGGGCCGATGCGGCGGTATGCCGAGTATTTGGACAGCCAGGCCGAGGCCGGTCTGCTGCGTGGTAAGGCCGGCAAGGAGCAATTTCTTGGCGACTGGGTGCCGCCGGAGCGGGGCATGGAGACAAACAACTGGCCGGCCAAGACGGCCTGTGAGATTTTCAACAACTGCTATCGGGTATACCTGTGGCAGATGCTGGAACGCAGTGCCCGCATTTTGGGCAAGACTACGGAGGCGGATGATTACAAGGTGAAGATCGACACTGCCAGAAAGCTCATTCATACGACGTATTTTGATGCGCAGAGACAGATCTATGGACTCGATGAGCAAGCCTATCAGGTGATGCCGCTGCTGACCGGTTG
>JBAXOF010000397.1:0-3090 GCA_037133375.1 Verrucomicrobiota bacterium
CGCAAAGAATACGAACGGACCGCCACCACGGTCGTGAATGCCTATGTCCGCCCAATCATGGGCCGCTATATCGCCGCGATGCGGACCGGGTTGAACGCGCAACAGGTCACGGCGCCCTTGCTGATCATGCAATCAGCCGGCGGACTCACTCCGGAGGCCGATGCCGTGGCGCGGCCGGTGTATGTACTCGAATCGGGTCCCGCCGCCGGTGTGTTAGCCGCCAGTTACATTGCCAAGCGGCTCGGTATCCAAAATGTCATCACGCTCGATGTGGGCGGCACAACCGCCAAGGCCTCGCTGATTGAAAATGGCCGCGTTGCCTACAGCCCCGAATATGAAGTCGGCGCGTCGTTGTCCGCTAGTAACCGGCTGGTCGGCGGCGGCGGCGAACGCATCATGGCTCCGACCATCGACATTGCCGAAGTCGGCGCCGGTGGTGGCAGTGTTGCGTACCTCGACAAGGCGGGCGGCCTGCACGTCGGCCCGCACAGTGCCGGTGCCCGGCCTGGCCCGGCCTGCTATCAAAAAGGCGGCCAGGAACCGACCCTTACCGATGCCGATGTTGTCTTGGGTTACATTCGGCCGGGTCAGCTGGCGAATGGCGACATCACAATTAATTTCGAAGCGGCGCAGCGCGCGATTCATGACCGCATCGCCCAGCCGCTCGGCTTGACTGTCATCCGGGCGGCCGAAGGCATTCATCGCATTGCTAATTCCAATACGCTCCGCGCCCTGCGTGCGGTCTCCACGGAACGCGGGCGCGATCCGCGCGAGTTTACGTTGGTGGCGTTCGGCGGCAACGGACCCGTGCACGCGGCCAACATCGCGGCGGAACTCCGGGTGAAACAAACGCTCGTGCCGCCATTGCCGGGTTTGTTCAGTGCGGTCGGCTTGCTCTTCGGCGGCGTCGAACATCACGACGCGCGGAGTTGCCGGCTGGCCGGTGCCGGACTGACCGCCGCCGCTGTGCAGCAACTCGCGAATCCGATGCGGCAGGCGATGGCCGGCCAATTTGATCGGGAAGGTTTTCCGGCGGCGCAGGTCGCCTTCACCACTGATGTCGATGTGCGGTTCCTCGGTCAGGCTTCCGAAATTCGGCTGACAATGCCAGCCGGGCCAGTCACGGACAATTCATTGCGCGTGTTGGCAGAAGCGTTCGAGAAAGAACACGAACGCCTCTATGGCCATCGGTCCGACCCCGACAACCCGGTGGAAATCGTGGCCATCCGATTGATCGGTCGGGCCGGCGCGTATACCGGTAAATCACATTTGCGGCCCGCCGAACGGCTGGATGGGCCGGCGCAATCGAGTCGGCCCGCATATTTCGGTGAAAAATGGGGTGTGGTGGACACGCCCGTGATTTCTCGGCGGCAGCTCGACCAGCCGGCGCTTGGCCCATTCTTGATTGATGAGTATGACTCCACCACTGTCGTCGCCCCGGGGATGAAAGTCTGGCGGGACGAATTTGAAAATTTAGTGATCGAACCGCAACCGGTCTGACAATGAAAACCGATCCCATCACACGCGAGATTATTCAGAACGCGCTCAGTGCCGCCGCTGATGAGATGTCGCTCGCACTCTACCGGACCGCCTACTCAACGATTGTGCGCGATTGTCTCGACTACTCGACTTCCCTCTGTGATAGCAGCGGCGAGATGATCGCCCAAGGGATTACCATCCCGCTGCATATCGGCGCGGTTCCGACCGCTATGGCCGCACTGTTCAAGCGCTTCGGCGACGAGATCCACGAGGGCGACCTATTCGTGATGAACGATCCTTTCGAGGGCGGAATGCACATCCCGGACATCTTCATCGTCAAGCCCATCTTCTGGAAGGGCGAACGCGTCGCGTTTGCCGTTGCCACCGCGCATCATCTTGATCTCGGCGGCCGGGTCCCGGGCAGTTCCGCCTGCGACAACACCGATATTTACCAGGACGGGTTCCGAATCCCGTGGCTAAAGCTCTACAACCGGGGCCAGGTGAACGAGACGTTTTTCGCTTTGTTCCGCGCGAACATTCGCGTGCCGCACATGACCGTCGGAGATGTCCGCGCGCAAATGGCCGCCTGCCACATTGGCGAGCGCTCCATCCATGAGCTCGTGGAGCGGTATGGGGTTTCGACTTTCCGCGCGTGTTGCGCCGACCTGATTGATCACACCGAACGCCTGATCCGCGCCGAGATCGCCACCTGGCCGAAGGGGAAATACTCGTTCACCGATTACCTCGACAGCGACGGCTGCGGCGGGCCGCGCGTGAAGTTTCAAGTTGCGGTTATCGTGGAAGGCGATTCGCTGACATTCGATTTCACCGGCACCGCGCCGCAAGTGCGCGGCGCGTTGAACTGCACCCTCTCTTACGCCATCGCCTGTGTCGCAATTTGTCTGCGGTCGGTCATGCAGGAATCGGTGGCGAACAATGCCGGCATCTTCCGTCCCTTGAAGATCGTCGCACCGTCCGGGACTGTCATTAACTGCGTCATGCCGGCCGCCTCCTCGATGCGCGGCGTGACCGGCTTCCGGCTCGTGGATACCATCTTTGGCGCGTTCGCGCAGTTCCTTCCCGACCGCGTGTTTGCGGCGGGCGAAGGCGGCAACACGCTGATGATCATCGGCGGCAGCCGGCCGGACCGGAGCTCGTACGTATTTTACGAATTAACGACCGGCACGTGGGGCGCCCGGCCGGATCGCGATGGCAATGACGGCTTGTGCAGTATTTCCAACATCGCCAGCAATATCCCGATCGAAGAAGCCGAATGCGGCTATCCAGTCCGGATCGAACGCTACGGCCTGGTGCGCGATAGCGGCGGCGCCGGCCAGTTCCGCGGCGGTCTGGCGGTCGAACGTGAGTGGACGTTGCTGGAAGGCGAATCGCAACTGACCATCCGGTCCGACCGGCGTGATCATCCGCCGTATGGGCTGCAAGGCGGTGGCTCCGGCACCCCCTCCACCAATGTTCTGAAGCACGGCGATCGGGACGAAGTTTTGCCCACGATGATTTCAACCCGGATCAAAACCCGGGAGACACTGTATCATCGCCAACCCGGCGGCGGTGGTTACGGCAAGCCGTTTGATCGCTTACCAGCGTCAGTTG
>JBAXOF010000398.1:0-3076 GCA_037133375.1 Verrucomicrobiota bacterium
AAACGCTGCGACAAGGATGAACGCCTCAAGCGCATCGCGGCAACCGGCGGCACTCCCGCCTGTGAGGATGCTGTCTACAAGGGTCTGCAATGGCTCAAAGCCAATCAAGGCGCGGACGGCGCATGGGCTGGCGAGAGCCGGGTGGGCATGACCGGCTTGGCTCTGCTCGCTTACTTCGGTCACTGCGAAACCCCGCTTTCCGAAGAGTTTGGTGACTCGTGCTTGAAAGCCATCATCCATCTGGTGGACATCGGCATGAAAAACGATGGCAAGCTGGCGGATAGTTTCGCCAAGCCATCTTGGTCATATGAGCATGGCATTGCCACCTACGCCTTGGGGGAAGCCTTGGTGTTTTGCGAGGAGATCGGCCAGGATGTGCCGTATTTGCGCGAAGTGGTCGAAAAGGCCTGCCAGTTCATCATCGACAACCAGAATGTTAACGGCGGCTGGGCCTACTCCTACGCCATCACCGGCGGCCATACCGACATGTCCATCGTCGGCTGGCAAATCCAGGCACTGAAAGCCTGCAGCCACAGCCAAATCAAATTCAGGGGCAGGTCCACCTGTCTGAACAAGGCATGGAAATACATCGATTTTTGTCAGAATGCGGGTGGTGGTTATGGCTACACCGGACCTGACTCCAAGAATGGTGACTACTTCGGTCTCACCGGGGTTGGCATGCTGTGCAACCAAATGTGGGACCGTGGCAACCATGCCGGGGTGAAGAAAGCCGGCAATTATTTGCTCAGCAACACGACCTTCGATTACAAGAACAAGGCTAACCTCTACGGCCACTATTACGAAGCCCAAGCCATGATGCAGAGCGGCGGCGAGGATTGGAAACGCTACAATGCCTTGTTTCGTGACCAAGTGCTCAACAATCAGCAATCGGATGGCTCGTGGAAACCCAATGGCTGCGCGTTTGTTAACAATGATATCTTCACGACTTCCCTCTGCACCCTGATGCTGGAGGTTTACTACCGCTTCCTCAAATCGAGTGGCGGCGAGGGCAGTTTTGGCGACCTCTGAGGTTTTCCAACATTCCTTTCTTGACAGACAGACGCCCCGCGTGATTTCCTCACGCTGGCAATCATCGCTGGATGGTTGGCCGGATCTTACACCTCTACCCGTGTGAGAACGTCCCTAAAATCTCGCGGACCACGCATTGCGGCATTTTCGCTCGTCGAAATGGTTGTCGTCATGGCGGTGATTGCCTTGCTCACAGGTGCCGGGATCAGGGTGTTGGATAAGACCGGCCCCCAGGCAAGGAAAGCCGCGACCGACACCTGTATCGGCCTGATAGAACAAGCGCGCGCCTCCGCCATCACTTCCCACTCGATCATCGTGCTGGCGATCGCCGAACCAGGGGACCTGCCCTGCGACGATGACCGCTGCCGCCTCGGGATTTTTAAAATCAGTGCTTGGCCAGCCCATCCGGACACCCTGGATGCAACGCTCATGCGCCGCTGGCAAAGCCTGCCAGGTGGCACCGTCATCCTTCCCGGCAGCGTCAACAACGTCCGCAATCCGCGCGACGAAGCGGAAATCACGCTCCGTTACCTCACAGGCAAGCAACCGGTCCAAGGCCGGTTTCACCTCATCGCCTTCTCCCCGCGCGGGGCATTGCTGTGGCCTGCCGGGTCGGACCCGTTAGTTCTGCGCATCGCCGAGGGCGGCTACCGCAACGGACAACCGACGCCCAATACCCGCGGCAGCAACCGCCGTATTGCGGAAAACCAATTGCAAATCGGCCGGATCACGACCCGTGCCTATCGCATCGATGAATGAATACACCAGGGACACCACCCACAAGCGCCCGCGGGGCCTCGCTTATTGAGGCGCTCCTGGCTTTGGGTGTGCTGGCGGTGGCCTTGCCCCTGGTGGCCGCCGTGATGGCCCACTCCGCGCAAAGCATGGCTGCGGCACAAGCGGAAAGCCGTTGCACATCGATCATCCCGGCCTGCATACAGGAAATCGACGCCGCCCACGAGGGCAAGGCGCAGTTCTTGCCGAGACTCACCCGCGGCCAACCCTTCCCCGCCTCGGGTGAAACCCTCGCCCTGGCCTTCTCCGATGATGGCCGAGCCCTTGGCAGCGTCACACCCGAGGCCTACCTAACAGGCACCCGCGCGCTTGCCGACGAAGCCGTGCGCTACCTCGCCTCTATCCGTTGCGAAGCCGCCGCACCCGGCACCCGCGCCATGCGGAGCTTGTGTCTAACGCTCGAATACCCGTCCGCTGCCCCGGCAACCCGACGCAAGAAGCTCGATTTTCACACCCGGATTCCATGATTTACGCGCGTCAGTCCCGGCATGGCTTCACTCTTCTAGAGTTGCTGCTGTCGATGGCGCTTGGCATGATGGTGCTGATATTGGCGATCACGTTGCTCGGGCGCAGTGTCGACCACTACGAATGCATCGGCGGCGGGGTGAGTGCGGAGCGGGAATCCCGCGCCGTGCTCACCCAGCTCACTGCTGATCTGAGTTGCGCACACTTTCACAAGGATGGCGTGTTTGAGCAAAGCGCGGCTGATTGGCCGCTGGATAACCTGGGTTTTCTCAGTCTTCAAGCCCGCGACGCCCAATCCACCGCAGGCCAGCTTGGCGATCTCTGCGCCATCCATTACTACTCCAAGGATCTCCTCATCAACGGCAAGACCGTGCGCTGCCTGATGCGCGGCTTCCGCGACAGCCACGCCACCTTCACCGCTCTTCGCGATGGCCAAACCCCCACCCTCTTTAGCGCCACCGAGCGCGACGAACCGGTTGCCTTTGGCATCCTCTCGTTCGAGGCCCGGCCGCTTACCCGCGACACCTCGGGCCACTGGCAGGCATGGGAAAAGTCCGCGGCCCATGCCCCGGAGGCGGTCGCTGTCCGTCTTGTCATTGCCCGCCGTGACCTCGTTTCCAAACTTGGCACCACCGCCGCATGGAATGGCAACGGCGCCACCGCAGGTTTGTTAGGTCGCGCTTCGCAAGCCGGCACCAACCCCCGCCTGGAAGTCTACGCCGCCCTCATCCGTTTCGGCCACCCCACCCCGGCCCCCACCCCGGCCACCACCCCGGCCCCCACCCCG
>JBAXOF010000399.1:0-3060 GCA_037133375.1 Verrucomicrobiota bacterium
GCGGCCTCGGCACGGTGCGCGGCTACCTCGAGGCCACCTCACTTGGCGACAACGGCATTTTTGGGACCGTCGAGTTGCGCAGCCCCTCGTTCATCGGCACGCCCGCCAAGACCGGCACGCGCTCCGACGAATGGCGGTTCCACGCGTTCGCCGACGCCGGAGTGTTGGGTATTTGCGACCCGCTGCCGGGCCAGCAGCAGGGCTTCAGCTTTGCCAGTGCCGGCATCGGCACGCGCTTCAAGGTTAAAAACCACTACAACGGCTCGCTCGATGTCGCGCTGCCCATCATCGACCAAACCGACGCCAAGGCAGGTGAAGTCCGCGTCACATTCCGCGGCTGGGCCGAATTCTAACAATCATCTTTCAATCCATCCACCATGCAGAAGCGATACACTCTCTCATTCATCGGCAGCCTGTGCTGCGCGTGCTCTTTGGTCGGCCAGTTGCACGCCGAGGACGCCTGGTGGAATCCCGCCTGGACCCTGCGCCAGAAGCTGACCCTCAACAGCGGAACCGATGGCGCGGCAATTGCCGACGCGCCGGGCGCTTCGACCGTGCTGGTGCGCCTGACCGACGCGAACTTTCAATTCGGCAGCGCGCGTGAGGATGGCAGCGACCTGCGCTTTGTGGCCGCCGACGGCAAGACGCTCCTGCCGCATCAGATAGAGAGTTACGATGGCGTTCTCAATGAGGCGTTCATCTGGGTCGGACTGCCCGAGGTGAAGCCCGCATCCAAGCAGAGCTTTCACCTGTATTTCGGCAATGGGGACTCCGCCATGCCCGCAGCGGCGAAGCCCGCCGACGCCTACGATAACGACACCGCGCTGGTCTATCATTTTGGCGGGCGCGGCACCGCCCCGGTGGATGCCACCGGCAACAACAATAAAGCCGAAAATGCTGGAGCCAGCGCCGAGGGCTCGTTGATTGGCAGCGGACTGAAACTCACAGGAACCACCCGGCTGACTATTCCCAACTCCGCCACTCTGGAATGGAAACAGGATCAGCCGTTGACCGTGTCCGTGTGGATCAAACCCTCGGCGCTTCAGGCCAACGCGGTCATCCTCAGCCGTGCCGACGGGAAATCCTCGGTGCGGATGTTGCTGGATCAAGGGGTTCCGGTCATTGAGGTCACCTCTGGAGCAGCCCCGCTGCGCAGCCAAGCTGCGGCCCCGCTAGCCGTCGGGGCATGGAGTCATCTGGCACTCGTGGCTGATGGCAAAGCCCTCCGCGTGTTCCTCAACGGCGTGCCCTATGCCAGCGCCGATGGCGGGTTGCCCGCCCTGTCCACGCCGCTGCTCTTGGGCGGACTTGCCACCGAAGCCGCAGGGACTAACGGCTTCAGCGGCGAACTCGACGAGTTGACCATCTCCCGGGTTGCCCGTCCCGTCGCTTGGATCAAACTCGCCGCGGTCAACCAGTCTAACAACGATGTCGCGCAGCGCACACTCTCGTTAGGACAGATGGAAGGCGACGTTGCCAAGGCGCAGAGCAAATTCATGGAGCATCTGTCGCTGTTCAAGGACATCGCTGCCAACATGATGTTTGACGGCTGGATCGCCGTCGGCATCTGCGTGCTCATGATTGTCGTCGGCTGGACCGTCGCTATCCGCAAGTTCATCTATCTTAATGCCATCGAAAAGGGCACCAGAGTATTTCTCAAGCAGTGGAAACAGCTTTCCACCGACCTCACCGCGCTGGACCCGGACGACAAGTCCAACGTCAACAGCCTCGGCGGGCAGATGAGCGCCGGGGATCTCGCCCTTATCGCAAAATCCCCGCTGTTGCATATCTATCAAATTGGATCCGAGGAAATCCGCCACCGCCTCGACCGGGACAATAACCGCGTCAATGGACTCACTGGGCGTTCGATCCAGGCGATCCGCGCCAGCCTTGATGCTGGGTTGGTGCATGAAACCCACCGCCTCTCCGACGGACTTATCTATCTGACCATCAGCATCGCCGGCGGACCGTATGTAGGATTGTTAGGAACCGTCGTCGGCGTCATGATCACCTTCGCCATCATTGCCCGGTCCGGTGAGGTCAATGTCAACTCCATCGCCCCCGGCATCGCCTCGGCACTGCTGGCCACGGTCTTTGGCCTGGTCGTCGCCATCCCGGCGCTCTTCATCTACAGCTACCTCAACGGCCGGATCAAAAACTCGTTGAGCCTGATGCAGGTGTTTATTGACGAGTTTGTCGCCAAGATGGCCGAGTTCTACCGCCCACCTCAGGAACCCGATCCCACAGCCGATAAGTCCCTCTAAACCCAAAATGAATACCCACAACCATAACAAGATAATGGATCTGGTGATTCAAGCAGAGGGAACCACTGATTACACTGATTATACTGAAAGAAATGAAGCAATTGCAATTAGTTGGAGATTGACCCGCCGAGTGGCTGAGCGTAACCGATCAGCCGATTTATAATCAGTACAATCAGTGAAATCAGTGGTTTCTATCTCCCTTTCCGGCATCACTGATATCAGACAACTTTCAACCTTTCAACCTTTCAGCTTTCAGCTTTCAACTTTCCCACCCCCATGGCTTCCGCTGACGAAAAAAATTACGATGACATCAACGTCACGCCGATGGTGGACCTCTATCTGGTGTTGCTGCTCATCTTCATCATCATGACTACTGCCAGCGTGCAAGGGGTCAAGGTTAATCTGCCGAGCGCCAGCAAGGCGGCCGCGCCCAAGCTCGACACTCCCAAGACCCAGGCTATCACCATCGATAACGAGGGGCGCGTGCGTCTTAACAACCAGCCGCTCACCCTGCCGGAACTTGAAACCCGACTCAGCCAGATCAAGTCCGCCACCCCGGAAGTGCCGGTCGTGGTGCGCGGCGACCGCCAAAGCCAATACCAGGGGATCATGGACGTGCTGGACGTGTTAGGCCGGGTGGGTATCACCCAGATCGGTCTCGCCACCCAGCCGCCAGCTGACGGGAAATGATTCCATTGCCATGAAAATCGAACCACAGGCACCCCCCGCAACCCGCAAAAGTCGCCGCATCATCGGCATCCTGCTTGCCGTTGTTTTGTTGGGAGGACTCGTTTCC
>JBAXOF010000400.1:0-3046 GCA_037133375.1 Verrucomicrobiota bacterium
CGCCGCAAAGCCCGCGCTTCCGCCGCGACCGCCCGAGCCTCGAACGCCGTGCCGGCGCCTGGCTCCGCGATTTCACCCTCGCCGCAGTCGAGCCCGGCTTCACCATCCCGGCCCATCTGGAGAAATTGGCGAAGCCGGCCCAGCCCCTTGGAAACTGACACGCCCCATGGCATGAAGAATCAGGAAGTCCGGCAGGAATACCTCAAGATTGCCAGCCCCCGCTTCAGCCGGAAGGGTGAACGGACGCCAAATTTGGATCGGAAAGTGAAGGGACGGAGAGGAATCGGCAAGTTCTCCGGCCTGACGATCGGGGACGAAATGGAGATCGTGACACGCTCACAGGGTGTGAAAACGACTTTGCTGATTTCGAAGGAACTCCTTTTGGAAGCCGGCAAGGACATCGAAGAAGTCGATTTACCCATCCGATGCTTTCAAAGGCCTCGACTTCTGGCGTCCGAAACTCCAGCCCGGCAAAACCTCCCGCTCCTGGCTGGTCTATGGCGGCGACACGGCCCAACACCGCGAAACCGTCACCGTCCTCCCGTGGCTAGGCCTCACCCCACTCCTCAAAGAACTCTGACATATTCTCTCGTGACTTATTCAAGCAACCTCAGCGCCGGCTTGCCGTCGGCCATGGTTAGACCCAGGCGGTCGCGCAAATAGCCTTCCATCGCTTTTCTAACCTTGAGTTTCAGCACCCCGTTGCGCATCGCGTAGTCGCGCTCCACGGCCTTGCGTTGTTCGTCGCTCAGGCCCTTATGTGGCCGCACCTGAAGCGTCACCCATTGCTCCCAATCCTTGTCTTGAGCTGGCAACGCCGCCTGCTCGCGGCTCCATTCGATTTCCGCGATCCGACTCAACGTAAAATCCCTGAAATCCGAGTTCTTCTCACACCACGCCCGCACATGCCAGCGTGCGCCGTTGTGGCCCAACGCATGCGGTCGTAGCCACCGCCATTCCTCTTTGCCGCTGTTGACGCTGGCGTAGCGCACCTTGATCCGCAGGCCATTGAGCACCGCCAGAAACACCCTACGCTCAACTGCCGCGCTGGCCTCCCGCACCGGCATTTTCAACACCGCAATACAGCCGCCGCCCACACTTTCCTCGTCCCATCCAGTCCAGACGCCCCTCACAGAGCCACCCAAAAACCTGGCAACCGCCTCATCCAGGTGCGGCTTGGTCAACACGCACTTCATCTCCGCCGTCGCCTCGTAGCGCTTCTGCCGCAGGTTATACACGAAGGCACTGGGGTTCAGTTCCAGATACCGTTGCAAGTCCGACGACGCCTGCGCCATCGAAATCCCGAACAGCCCGACCAAGTCCTGCCGCTGCACGATCCCCTTCCACCACGCACACGCCTCGATGAAGCGCAGCCGCTCCGTCGCCGCCCAGTTCTGGTCATTGGTCTTGTTTCCCATCTGCCGCAAAGTGTTGTTCCGGCGATTCCATACCCCAGAAAAAAACCCTTAGCAAACCCAAAATAAAATATTTTCTTCTACGTCGTTTTTTTTTATTGACGCGCATAAGTCGCGCGTATAAACAAAACGCAGCAACACAATTATGAAAACAGAAATCGCCTTCATCCTCGACCGTTCCGTCTCCATGGAGTCCATGACCCATGCCGCCATTTCCGGCTTCAATGAATTCCTCAAAGCCCAGCAAGCCACCGTGGACGACCACGGCCAGCCGATCCCCGCCACCTTCACCCTGATTCTCTTCGACCACGAGTATTTGCCCATCCACAACCGCGCGCCGATCCAGACCGCCGCGCCACTCACGCTTGAAACCTACCAACCCCGCGGCAGCACCGCCCTGCTCGACGCCATTGGCCACACCATCGACTACATCGGCAGCGAACTCGCCGCCACCTCCGAGCCCGAGCGCCCCTCCAAGGTCATCATCGCCATCCTTACCGACGGCGAGGAAAATTCGTCCCACAAATTCTCCATGGCCGACATTAACCAGCGCATCACCCAGCAGACCGAGACGTATCAATGGGAGTTTCTCTTCCTAGGTGCCAACCAAGACGCCATTGCCACCGCCTCCCACCTGGGCATCCAGGCGCACAACTCCGCCACCTTCATCGCCGATGCCGACGACCTCAAGGCCGGCAGCCTCGCCTTTGCCGACAAGGTCTCGGCCAAACGCCGCATGGCCGCCCAGTGTGACCTCGCCGTCGCCGAAGCCACCTACGCCAATGAATCCATGGGCGAATCCCTCGAAAAGTCCCGGAAAAAATAATCCGCGCGCAGCTCCGCAGTCTGCGCAGTGCCCACGAATAGCAAATGCCAGACGAAAATGAGCCGGCTCGTGTCGCGTTTGGCCCTTGCCCCGGCTCGGTGAATCTACTCACTCTCACTAAGGCCACGGCCTTTCCACTCTTGGTTTTTTTCTTGACAGTGGAACTAGCTGGGCCAAAGATGGCGAGTCTCAACCTCGCCATAGGACTGGGTTTTACTTGAGTTATCGGCTCGTTCAAGTATCTAACGAAAAATAAATTCCATGAATCCAAACTTCAAATTACTCACCTTCGCTACTACACTTGTCCTGTCTTACGCCCTCGGAATGCCTTGCCAAGCCTGTCCCAACGGCGGTTGCGTTCGCGGCGGCTCAATGAGCAGCATGAATTTCAAGCCGACGGCCGCCTCCAGGTTGCCGGTTGTCACCTCCGTCAGCAGCGATAGCATCACAGTGGGTGACAAGAAGTATTTGGCCTCCACCTATGTGGATGTGACGGTGAACGGCAAGGAAGCAACCTTGGCCGCAATCAAGCCCGGCATGCGTGTGCTGGTGACCAACGAGGTGACCGATAAGAAGAAGAACCTCTACACGGCCACCCGCATCGTGGCCCGCACCCCGGAGGCATCAGCCAAAAAGGACAAGCCAAGTGACACGAAGTCGTTGGCCACTGCCAAAAAGTAAGCGACTGGCAAGTCGCGCTTGGTGAGGGTAGGGCGGATCGGCTCGGTCCGCCGACTTGTCCGCCGACTTGTCCGCCGACTTGTCCGCCGACTTGTCCGCCCGCATGGACGGTGCCAAGGCGCGG
>JBAXOF010000401.1:0-3046 GCA_037133375.1 Verrucomicrobiota bacterium
CAGAATGATCTTGCCGTCCACCGCACGCAGCGGCAGGTCGAGAAAGCCCTGGATGTTTTCCGGGCTGGCATTGATTTCCACCGGCAGCTCGCGGCCACCCTCGCGGAGGGTGCCGGATGGAAGTGTTAGATTCTGGCGGCCCAGCGCGGCGCTGACTTCCGCAGCCGTGATGGTGAAGGCGTTCATGGCCGCCGGGTCCAGATCCACCATGATTTGGCGGGCCGCCCCGCCGTAGGGCAGCGAGATGCGCATGCCGGGAACGCTTTGCAACTGCGCCCGCAATGCCAGCCGCGAGTAGTCGTAAAGCTGGCCGCTGGTCATCGTGTCCGACGCCATCACCAGCTGCACGATAGGCACGTTAGACGGACTGGTGCGCACGATGAGCGGCGGGGTGGTGCCGGGGGGCATGCGGCGCAGGATGGTTTGCGAAACGCCGGTCACCTGTGACATCGCGGTGTTGATGTTCACGTTAGGTTGGAAGCGCAGTTTCACCAGGCCGACCCCGTTGGAACTCTCGGAGCGCACTTCTAACAAGTCGTCCACATTGTTGAGCGTGGCAATCTCGGAAAACGAGGTGATTTTGGAGGCCATTTCCGCCGCGTTCAAGCCGCCATAATTCCAGACCAGGGTGATCTCCGGACTATCCACGCGCGGCAGGATATCGGTGGACATCCGCCGCCCGGACATGCTGCCGAACAACAGGATCAGAATCGCCATCACCCCAATGGTGTATTTGTAACGTAGGGCGAACAGGACAATCCACATGGCGGCAGAACCCAATAGCAATACTGCCGGCTAGTCAAACCGCCAATTCCAACACGAATCCACGCCTTAGCCCACCAAGCCGGTAGCGGCCCATCGGCATCAAACTAACGCGGAAATTGCCGGGAAATGTGGCTTCTGAAGGTGAATCGGGCGGAATATAACCACTGAAAAGAACTGATGACACTGAGGGCGAGATGCATCTGCCAGGTCATCCGCCGCGCCATGGCACCACCCATGCGGGCGGATAACTCGGCGGACCGAGCCGGTCCGCCCTACCCTGCAAGATTTGTGAAAATCACGGCTTGTCAAGCGGGCGTGGAATTTTAGGCTAGGTGCATCCGCCGCAACGCAGCACCCCTGCAGTGGCACAATTTTTTTCCCAAATCATGAATACCCCCCTATTAGCCCAAGCCGCCAATGAAGCCCGCGGTCTCGCCATTGATGCCATCCACGCCTGTTCCTCCGGCCATCTTGGGCTGCCACTGGGCAGTGCGGAGATTGGGGCGGTGTTATTTGGCCAGGCCTTACGCTTCAATCCGGACGCGCCGAAGTGGCTCAATCGCGACCGCTTCATTCTCTCGGCGGGTCACGGTTCGATGTTTTTGTATGGCTGGCTGCATCTGGCGGGCTATGCAGTATCGCGCGACGACGTGCGGAATTTCCGCCAACTGCGTGCGATCACGCCGGGGCATCCGGAGTTTCGCGAGACGCCGGGGGTGGAAGCCACGACCGGGCCGCTCGGCCAAGGGGTGGGCAATGCGGTGGGCTATGCGCTCTCGGGCAAGCGTGCGGCGGCCCGCTTCAACACGCCGGAGCACACGCTTTTCGACCATCACGTGGTTTCCCTGTTAGGTGACGGCTGTCTGCAAGAGGGGGTGGCGCGCGAGGCGATCGCCTTCGCCGGTCACAACGGGCTGGACAACCTGATTTTGATCTACGACTCCAACGATGTGACGTTGGACGCGATGGCGGCGGTGACCCAAAGCGAAAACGCCGAAGGGTATTTCATCTCCCAAGGTTGGGACGCGGTGACGGTGGATGGCCATGATCTGGCGGTCCTGGCCGTGGCCCTCGAAAAGGCCAAGGCCGATGACAATGGCCGGCCCAAGGTGATCATCGCCAAGACCTTGATAGGGAAAGGCATCCCGGAAGTGGCGGGCACCTCCAAAGGCCATGGCGAGGGCGGTGCCAAGTTCAGCGCCGCAGCACGGGCCGGTCTCGGCTTGCCCGCAGATGAATTGTTTTATGTATCGCCGGAGGTGCGGGCGTTTTTCGCGGAACGCAAGGCAGCGCTCACCCAGCAGTTCGAGGCGTGGCAGGCAACCTACGCGGCCTGGTCCGACGCCAACCCGGCGCTGGCCGCGGAACTCACGGAAGGCGTGGCGCAAGCCGTGCCGGAGGACTTGAGCGAACGGATTCCAGCGTTTGCGGCGGACTACAAGGATGCCACGCGTGCGGCGGGGGGCGTGGTGATCCAAGCGGTGGCCAAGGCCATGCCGCATTTTCTAACAGGGAGCGCCGATCTGTATGGCTCCACCAAAAACTATATCAACGGCGGCGGGGACTTCTCGCGGCAACACCCTGAGGGCCGCAACCTTTGGTTTGGCATCCGCGAGCATGCGATGGGGGCCATCTGCAATGGCATTGCCTACGACGGGCTGTTCCGTGCCAGCGGGGCGACGTTCCTGGTGTTTGCGGATTATATGCGCGGTGCCATCCGCCTCGCCGCACTGGCCGGACTGCCGGTGACCTACATTTTCACCCACGACTCGGTGGGAGTGGGCGAGGACGGCCCCACCCATCAACCAGTGGAAACCGTCAGCGGCTTGCGCGTCATCCCCAATCTCGATGTGATCCGACCGGGCGATGCCGAGGAAACCGCCGGCGCCTGGGTGGTCGCCATGCATCGCTCCGACGGCCCCACGGCCTTGATTCTAACACGCCAGACGATTCCCCTGATGAATGAGCTATCGGTGGCGGCGCGGCGTGATGGAGTCATGCGGGGCGGCTACATCGCCCGCCAGGAAACCGGCCCGCTGACGAGCCTGCTGCTGAGCTGTGGCTCCGAACTGCAACACGCGATGGCCGCCGCGGCCGCGCTGGGTGACGGCGTGCGCGTGGTTTCCATGCCGTGCTTCGAGCGCTTCGACCGCCAGAGCCCGGAGTATCGCGCAAGCGTGTTGCCTCAAACCTGCACCAAACGCGTCGCCATCGAGGCTGGCGTGAGCGGCTTGTGGTGGAAATACGTCGGCGCGTCCGGCAAGGTGTTAGGTATCGACCG
>JBAXOF010000402.1:0-3031 GCA_037133375.1 Verrucomicrobiota bacterium
TGGGGCTGGCTGGTCGGGATGCCGATGTGATGGAATTCTTTTTTCATGGGAGTTTGGGGGGTTATTTCTGGTGGCTGAGGGTGTTATACAGATCGAGGGCGTCCTTGGGTGTGCGCTTGTCGTGGACGACGGCGCGCACGGCCTGGATCATGGCGATCGGGTGCTCGGACTGGAACACGTTGCGGCCCATGTCCACCCCGGCGGCCCCTTGCTGGATCGCCTGATAGGCAAATTCCAGCGCCTCGTTCTCCGGCAGTTTTTTGCCGCCGGCGATGACGATGGGCACCGGGCAGGCGGCCACCACTTGCTCGAAGCCGGTCTCGCAGAAATAAGTTTTCACGAAGGTGGCGCCGTTTTCGGCACACACACGGCTGGCCAGTCCGAGGTAGCGGGAATCACGGACAAGGTCCTTGCCCACGGCCGTGACGCCGAGGGTGGGGATGCCGTATTTGGCACCCATGTCGGCGGTGCGTATAAGGTTTTTGATGGTGACGGCTTCAAACTCACTGCCGATGGCCACCATGATTGCCAAGGCGGAGGCGTTGACGCGGATGGCGTCCTCAATGTCCAACAAGCACTCGTCGTTGAGCTCGGTGAGCACGGTGGTGCCGGCGGAATAACGCAACGAAACTGGCTTGTTAGATGTGGGCGGCACAATCGAGCGCAGCGCGCCGCGGGTGCACATGATGCAGTCGGCGTATTCGATGAGCGGGGTGATGGTGAGGTCCATGCGCTCCAGGCCTGAGGTCGGGCCCATGATATAGCCATGGTCGAAGGCGAGCATGACAGTGTTGCCGGACTGCGGGTTGAAGATGCGGCTGAGCCGGTCTTTCATGCCCCATTCGGCGTGTTCGAGGCCCTTGAGGAAAAACGGGTGTTGTTTGACGGGGATGCCGATGCCGTAGTCGTTAGCATCCTTGGTGTTGTCGAGTTCAGCCATGGTATTGTGTTATTGGTGTTGGTTAGGAGGGGCTCAAAGTGCCTCGCTGAAGCCTTTGAAGATGAGCGACACGGAAACGGCACCCGGATCGAGGTGGCCGATGACGCGCTCGCCGAGGTTGCGGGACCGGCCGAACTTGGCGCGAAATTCCTTGGTGGCTTCGGCACCGGCGGCAGCAGCCACGGCGGCTTGTTGGAGAGCGCTGTGGATGTCGCCGGCTGGCGCGGCGGCTTCGAGCGCGTCGAGCGCGGGCAGGAAGGCATCCATCATCGTCTTGTCACCGACCACGGCGCGGCTTTGCTTGGCCACTTTGCGGATGCCGCTGGCGAGCATGGCCACCACGGCGGCGCAATCGAGCTCGGCGGTGTCGGCCACGGCATCGCTCATGCCCATGAAGAACGAGCCGAGCAAGGGGCCGGTGGAGCCGCCGTCGCAGTCCATCACGTCCCAGGCGATTTTTGAGAGCAGGGGGTTGAGGTCGGTGCCGGGGCTGTCGGTGATGGCTTTGGCCACGGCTTCCATGGTGCGCAGGATGGTCGTGCCATGGTCGCCATCGCCCACTGCCGCATCAAGCCGCGAGAGCAGTTCGTGGTTGGCGCGGATCTGGCCCACGGCGCCTTGCAGCAATTGGCAGACTTGGGGATAGGAAAGGGTCTCGGACATGATGAAGCAATCAGCTCGGCGAACAATTCAGGCAGCCCCACCGTGGAGCCGCACTTGACCTAGAGTATCCCTGCTAGCCAACGCAATAGAAAAATGTGGTTTTTTTCAGTCAGACTACTTCTTGATGCGGCGCAGCTCGGGATGCTCGGTGGCGGCTTCGATCGCCTTGATGGCGGCTTCAATGGCGCCGACCCTGCGGTTGTTGAGTTCGCCGGCGGGATATTCGCCCCGTTTGCATTGGTCGTTGAAGGCGGCGATCACCTCTTTGAGGCCGGGGATGGCTTCGCGGGCGGCCGAGCCATAGCTCACGATCTCTTTCATGATGTCCCCGGTGCGGTTTTCGCTGCCATGACCGCCTTGGGTTTTGGCAAAGACAACGCCTGCATCGATAGCTTCCTGATAGTGATGTTTTGTTAGAGCCTTGAAGGCACCCATGCGGATTTCGGCACCGAACATGGTGTCGGCCGGGCACAGCGTTTTGACCGCAACGACGAGGTCCGGTGCCAGCGCCTGCACATCCTCAAGCGTCAACTTGTGTTCGAAAAACCCGCGCAGAGTGGCGCGTGCCATGCCATCCGGGTTTCTGGACACCACCCGGACCGCCGGATAGAGCAACTTCGGATCGGCGGTCTTGAGCGAATCAGTTAGGCCGCCGGCAAACAGCGCGGAGGCCAACTGGCCATGAGTGAACTGGATGGCATCGGCCCAGTTGATCGGTTGAGCGGGTTCCGCCGTCTTGACTACCGCCTTGAGAATGTCCGGCACGGCGGGGCTGGCCGAGCCACCCATTTTCTTGATGGCTTGGGCGGCCTTGTAGCGCAGCCAGCGGTCGTTGGCCGAGAGTTGGCGGACCAGCACCGGCAGCGCCTCGGTGCACTTGAGGTTGCCGAGCGTTTCGCAGGCACTCTGCGCGACGTGCGCATCCTTGCTGTCGGCCATGGTCAGCAGTTGCGGCACCATCGCCTTGGCTTCGGGCCGGTTGGCCAGTTCTTCCGCCGCCCAGCTGCGGACAATCGGCGACCAATCGCTGAACGCCGTCACCAGCTCCTGCGCGCTTTTTTGTTTGCGGTCCAGATCGAAGCGTCCCGCTGCGATGGCGGCGGCCACTTGCGGCTGGCTCAGGCAGTTCGCCGGCTTGGCGTCCTTGCCGGTGAGGCGGAGGGTTTTCAAGGGTATCGAGTAGGTGAGAACATAGGTGGCGGTGGGGCTCAGTCCGTCGTAACTACTATTTCCATAGTAGGTGTTGTCGTCCGTTTTGCCAGGGCCGTATTGTTCGCCGCCGTCATAGGTGAACGAGCCATCGCAGCGGCGCACGAGGTCGAGGTGCCACGACGCTTCCTTGAAAAAGGCGGCGGCTGCGGCGGGGCCGCCGGCGTTGGCGCCGAGGGCGCTCCACAAGTAGCTGAAGCCCTGGCCGGTGTGTCCGCA
>JBAXOF010000403.1:0-3024 GCA_037133375.1 Verrucomicrobiota bacterium
GCCCGAAATAACAAATCGGCGTGCGCTTGCCGCAGGCTGCGCTTGACAAACGACGACGGCACCGGTTCTAAAATTTCTCAAGACACCGTTTTGAAAGGCGGGTGGTGGAGACGCAATCCCCAGCGGCCTTGTCCCCACCGGACGCATCGGAGAGGCGTCCCTGCCAGATCGGGCGGGAGACGGTAGAGGTTATCAGTTAAAGGTTATTGGGGAAGAGGGCCAAGCGGTTGGAGTGCGGGGGCTTGCCCCGCCAGGGGGAGTGGAGCTTGCTCCACGCGGTGCGGAGCGGCACAGGACGAATAAATCGTTAGATCACGAGCGCCGTCGCCCCCCGTCGCCAAGGCGACGGGGTCCATTCTACGAGGCCTGTCTTGGGCGCAACTTTAGCGCTTGAATCCGGCACGGCATTTGGCCATGCTTGTCGAGTGCCTGATTCTAACGAAAGCTACGGGTTCAACGTCGCCGCGCATCCCAATGATGCGTTTTTCAAGGTGATTTTCTCGGATCCCGAGCATGCTGCCGCATTTTTTCAAAACCATCTGCCGGCGGAGGTGACGTCGCGCATCGACTGGCAATCGCTGAAGCTGCAGCCCGGTTCATTTGTGAAAACCACCTTGCAGCAGGTCCATTCCGATTTGTTGTTCAAGACCCGCCTTGATGGCCGGGAGACCTTGCTCTATCTGCTCTTCGAGCACCAAAGCACTGTGGATTCCGCGATGCCATTGCGTTTGCTTGGCTATCTGACTGAGGTGCTGCTCAATCATTTTCAGCATCACGGTTTGCCGTTGCCGCCGGTGCTTGCTTTCGTGCTACATCAAGGCCCGGAGCGCTGGACGGTTTCCACTGAGTTTGCGGACCTTTTCGCGCTGCCCGACGATCTAACAAGTGTTCTTGGCCGGTTCCTGCCGAAGTTCCAACATGCCCTGCTGGATCTCTCCAGCTTTGATCCTGCCAGTGAGGAGCATGATGCGAAAAACCGCATTGTGCTGCAATTAATGAAATTGGCACGCGAACGACAATTGCGCCGGTTCTTTGACTGGCTCACTGCGGAAATTCTCCCGTCGGTGCATGAATTACCGGAGAGTCTGTTCAAGAAATTGCTGTTGTATGCGTTTTGTACGGACAGCGACCTTGACAGGGAGGAAATCCTTGATAACCTGATGGCGATTCCAGAAACAAAAAACGCCGCCATGTCCATTGCTGAACAATTACGTGCCGAGGGCCGTGCCGAGGGCCGTAGCTTGGGGCTTTGGGTCGGCAAGATTCAGATGTTGCAGGACTTGATGGGGTTGAAGGTGACCCCTCACGATGATCTAGCAAAGTTGGGGAATGCCAAATTGGAGGAGGTCTTCAATGAACTCCACCGCCAATACAACGTGCGGTTTAAATCCTGACCACTCGCCCCCCTACGCAAGGCAATGGATTGGTCAAGCACATCCTTTCCAGAGGTGCCAGATCGGGCGGGCTCACCTCCTCGGTGCTTCTAGGAGCGCTTGGTGCCCTCGGTCTTCTGCGTCGTCGCCGTTAAAGGTGGCTGAGTAGAGGATAATGTTTCTGAGAGAGGCGGGCGCGAGTCCGCCTCTCCTCTTTGGCGGGGCGCGGAGCGCCCGTTAGAGGTTATGAGTTAGAGGTTATTGGGGAAGAGACGCCAAGCGGGCGCGTTGGAGTGCGGGGGCTTGCCCCCGCCTGGGGGGGTGGAGCTTGCTCCACGCGGTGCGGTGCGGGTAAAGGCTGAAGCAAATGTTAGAGTAAGAGTGCGAGCTTCGGACGATACGACTGGGGCATGATGGCGATTCGAGTGTTAGATCAATTGCCAGCTGAAAAGGGTTGCATCACCCCACCCAATAAGTTACACTAGGTGATCAGTTAGATGATATTGGTCGCCGGGACAATCGAGTTTGACGTTCTACGTTTAATGTTGGTATTAGCGATTGACACGATAAAATTGCACACTATATTCGGGTCATGAGGAATATCACCTTGAGTGCGGATGAGGAGCTGATTGAACAGGCGCGTGACACGGCGCGAGCGCAGAAGACGACGCTGAACCAACTTTTCCGCAATTGGCTGAGCGAGATGGCGGGGCGACGGGAGCGGGAGCAGCAGCTCGTATCCCTGATGGAGCGTCTGGATTATGTGGCGTCAGGTGGACCGTTCAACAGGGAGGAAATGAATGAGCGCAAATAAGGTCTTTCTCGACACCAACGTGGTGGCCTATGCGTTTGATCACGCCGCTCCCGTGAAACGGCAACGGGCGAGGGAAATCATGGGCAGAGGCGATTGGGTGGTGAGCTGGCAGGTGGTGCAGGAATTCGCCAATGGGAGCTCTCTGATTGATGAGTGACGATTGTTGATTTTTGAATGACGAAGTGCCTTTGCAGACTTTGCATGGGTGCGGCCAGCCGCCATTGTCAGCTCCTGCACGGTTCATCGATCCCATCGAAAATCAATAATCAACAATCGTCCGACTGAGCTCACGCCGAAGTCGGCACTCGTCAATCGATGGCGATGGCAGCAGCAGGACGAAGCATTGCCCGCTGAGGCCGCGCAGTGGCAACGGGTGGCTGAGTAGAGGATCATGTTTCTGGGAGCGGCGGGCGCGAGTGCGGCGCTTCGCTTTGGGATTCCAAACCAAAAAAATCCGTGAACCGAAGCGAAGCATAGATAGCCTGACACGATATATTCCAATAATCAGGCAAATCCGTGAAATGACCAAGGCTCAAGGGAAGAGCAAAACAGCTGCGGGCATGGCCGCTGCCACACTCTGCATGAAGACCGCACAGGGGACATCCATGGGCAGGGTGGCGGTGCCATTACCGGTTCTAGCAATTTAGGAAACGCCGAATTGAAGGGCGAGTGATGGAAGCTCCAACCGTTGCGGGCCTTGTGCCCACCGGACGCCTCGGAGAGGCATCCCTGCCAAAGCGGGCGAGACCACTCCTGCGGCTGGTAGCCGCAGCTACGTAATCCCCGCGTTCTCACGCACGCGCCTACGAAGAAAGACCCGCGTTCTCACGCACGCGC
>JBAXOF010000404.1:0-3011 GCA_037133375.1 Verrucomicrobiota bacterium
CCCCCCACACACGCAGACATCGGTTTCGATCGCTTCGGCCCCAATGGCGGTGGGGGCTGCCGTGCCAGAGATTGATGTGACACCGTAAACTGCTAGTAACGCGATCAAAGTAGTGCCGCCGGCACGACCTGTGAGAAAGAGAGCTCGAATGATTCGTGCGGGAAATCAGGAAGATTTCCGGTTGAGCCTAAAAACGGCGGTGGATCAGGGCGATCTGACGCAATCTGCTGGCCGCGTACCCGCTTCCGCTATAAAACGTAATCGCCGTGGCGCCCCCCAAAAGCGCCACGGCGACGAAGAACCTCTTTTTTGAGGCTTCCTTTCCCATCACCCCAGCGCCGGTCCCCACCGGCGACTTGATGGGAAAGAAATCTGCATTCAGCGCCTGCGTCCGCGCAGCCGCTGCCCAAAGGCAAGCAGACCGAAGCTACCCACCAGCATGGCCCAAGTGGTCGGCTCGGGAATGGCAAGCAGGACAACGTCGTTTCCAGTGGCGGTGTACCCCTGCGTTGGATTGACCGGCAACATGCTGTTGACGCCGTAGAAGACCGCCCAAGTATTGCCGGATTTATCGGTGAACCCGTTGAAGGCATTGCCGTTATTCCAGAACGGGTCGCTCATGGAGACCACGTTGGCGAACTGGCCGGTTTGGTAGCCCGCAAGCACCAGAACGAGCTTGTCGGAGGTGGTAAAATCCCCGAGCACCGTGTATTTTGGCGTGAACCCGCCGGTGGTGGCCAGCGAAAGCGTCGCCGTGCTGCCGGATAGGTTGATCGAGGGCCCGGAGGCCGCCAACTGGCTGACCTGGCCCGCGCCCGTGCCGGTTGCCGTTGCCGCAAAGGTGGCCCCGGATGCCAGTGTCAGGCCCCCATTGACAGTCAGCGTTCCCGTGCCGCCAGGAGCGCCGGGGGCGAGGGTGCCGCTCACCGTCGCCAGACCGGTGAGCGATCCCGTCCCTCCAAGAAGGCCGCCCGCGTCGATATCGGCTGTGCCGCCGAGCGTGTTATTGACCACAAGCGCCCCGCCTGTGTTCACATGGGCGTTACCGGTGAGGCTGCCCGCAATCACGAGGCTGCCGGAGGTCACGGTCGCACTGCCGGAAACCGTTGCCGCGCCGCTGAAAGTCGATGCACCCGCGAAGGTGGCATTGCCCGCCAGGACAAGGCTGCTGCCGTTGACCGTTCCGCCGTCGACGCTTACGCTGCCGCCGACCGTGCCGTTGCCGGAGAGCGTGGCGCCCGCAGAGACCGAAACCGCACTTGCCGCTGCAAGCGAGCCGTTGACCGCCAGCGTGCCGCTCTGGATGGACGTGATTCCAGTGTAGGTGTTTGCATTCGAGAGCGTCAGCGTTCCGGCGCCGATCTTGGTCAGGCTGCCGGCGCCGCTGAGGACGCCGCTGTAAGTGGTGTTGGCGTTGTTGTTGCCCACTCGCGCTTCAATGGCAGCGGGCGATCCGGCGTTGTCCTGCAGGGCGATGTTATGGCTCCCCGACAGGCCGCCGATGGTGAAAATTTTGCTGGCCACAGTGCTGTCAAAGGCAATGCCGGCCTTGGTGGAATCGGTGAGCAGCGTGCTGTTCTGCACCGCATTGGCATTGGCAAGAATCAGTGTACCAGCCGCGGACGTGAATGACGTAGTGCCCGTATAGGTGTTGGCATTGCTCAGCTTCATTGAGGACAGCGTGTTGCTAAAATCCAGCGTCAGAGTGCCAGCCACGTCATTACTGATGACGCCGCTGATGGTGTTTGCTCCTAAGGTAAGAATGGTGGCATTACCTGTCAGGTGGACTGCGCCGGAGATGGTGCTGCCGTTGCGTATAAAAAGTGCGCCGCCTTGGTTTGCGCCTTTGATGTAGAAGTCATTGGCGACCGTAATGGCGCCGACGCTTACACCGAAGTCCACGTTAGCGCTGGTGCTGTCCAGATACACGGCCCCGGTGCCAAAAGCGGAGTTGCTCTGGGCCATAACCCGCACGCCGGCACCCAGGTGCCAAGCGCCGCTCAGGCCGGTGGAAGCTCCCGAGAGGTTAAGATCCCTCGCCGTGCCGCCGGTGGACGTGACTGTCACCCCGTTGCTGCCGGCCAGGGCCGAAGTGATGACGCCTTTCGCACCCAGCGTGATCGTCGGCGTTGTGCCCGCCAAATTGATGGTGCTGCTGCTGATCGTGGCGGTCTGGGTGAAGGTGATGCCATTGGTCCAGACTTTGCCCGCCCCGACGGTGATCGTCGGGCTGCCGCTGACATTGAACACGGCCACATTCGAGCCGCCGGCGCCGCTGGTCCAGAGGGTGTTCTGGGCCGCGCCCCACCGCGAGGTGTCGGTCAGGGCACTGTCCCAGTTTCCCGTCCCGCCGCTAATCCATGTGTAAGTGTCCGCCTGGGCCGGGCAGGCCATGGCCAACGCACCGACGGCGGCGAGCTGGGACAGCCCGCGCTTGACGCGGTTCGGGTTGTGAGAGGAGCCAGGGATGGCGGGTGGATATTGGTAGGGGAATCGCTTTGTTTTCATTTTGCGTTTTGTTGCATGGATATTCTGCGCTGAGGTGCAATGGCCAGACTGCAACTCGCCATAGTTCTGCCAGAATCCCGCTGCGCTGTCATGTCGCTAAAAATAGTGACAAACGCGGCTCCCTCTTCTCCCCCGCATCCCGTTTCTCTCTGTGCCCCCTGTGCGCTCTGTGATGAATTCCCTGCCCCGAGGGCCGGAGGTTCGAAAACACGGAGCTTCACCAGGCACGGACAGCCGGAAAAGGCGCTGGATGACTGGGACCTGACAGAGGACACAGTGAACACAGGGCGGCGGAGCTGAAACCGAAGGGCTCTCACCAAGGCACCAAGCCACCAAGGGAAGCCGTTTTCCTTGCGGCTTTGAGCCTTGGTGAGAGAACCTGCCAAATGCGCGTTCAAGGTGTGCACGGAGGGTGAGAAACCAGGGCTGCGTCCGCGCCTCACGGCAGGGGCAGCCCGAAATGTTTGGCGACGGCCTCGCCCCGGGAATGGACGTGGAGCTTC
>JBAXOF010000405.1:0-2996 GCA_037133375.1 Verrucomicrobiota bacterium
ACCGGCCCGGTCCGCCGACTTGTTCGCCCGCATGGGCGGTGCCAAGGCGCGGCGGTTGGACCGCACATGGGCTGTCCCAGCCGTTTGCCAGTCACGGCGCGGCGGTGCCGCCACGCCCTACCGGGCTACTCAGGGACGACCGGGGGGATGAAAGAAAAATCGTCGGCGAGGGTTGGAACAAAGGAAAAATCATCGTCTGGAACCGATGCGGCAATGACCACGGCTGCTTGGTTAGGCAGGATGGGGGCTGTGGGCGTGTCTGAAACTGTTAGTAAAGCGGCCGGGGTGAGCACAGATTGCAGGTTGCGCGGGACTTTATCGACGGGTTCGAGGTTGGGAATGGTGGCGGCTTCCGGAGTGGCCTTGAGGTCCTCGAATTTGCGGGCGCTAATGAGGACGCGGGTTTCGAATGAGCCGATGGCGTTGTTGTAGTGATCGACGGCATTGCCGAGGGCGCGGCCGAGTTTTGAAAAGTGATCGGCGAGTTTGCCGAGGCGTTCGTGGAGGGAGCGGCCGAGGCGGGAGATTTCGCGGGCATTTTCGGCGATGGATTCTTGGCGCCAGCCGTAGGCCACGGCGCGTAACAAGGCAATCAGTGTGGTCGGGGTTGCGAGGATGACGCCTTGGTCCACGCCGCGCTCGATCAGGCCCGGATCACTTTGCAGGGCAGCGGAAAAAAACGACTCGCTGGGGAGGAACAGCACCGTGAACTCCGGCGCGTGGGCAAACTGCGAGGTGTAGTTTTTCGACGCAAGTTGTTGGATATGTGTGCGGACTTGGCGGGCGTGGCGGTGGAGCGCTTCCTCGCGAAGCGTGTCATCGGTGGCTTCCAGCGCGTCGAGATAGGCGTCCATCGGGGTTTTGGAATCCACCACGATGATCTTGCCGCCAGGCAGGCGCACTATCAGGTCGGGACGCAGGTTTTTGCCTTCATCGGTGGTCGTGGAATGTTGGATTTCAAAGTCGCAGTGCTCCTGCATGCCGGCAAGCTCGACGACACGGCGCAGTTGCATTTCCCCCCACTGGCCGCGACCGGTGGGTTGGCGCAGTGCTCTAACAAGCGAGGCGGTTTCGCGCTGGAGCCCGAGTTGGCCCTCGCCGAGAGAGCGGACCTGGGTGCGCAGTTCGGCGTAGGCATCGGCGCGGATTTTTTCGATTTCGCCCAGATGAATTTCGAATTTTCCGAGGCTGTCGGCGACGGGTTTAACGAGAGAAGCGATGGCGGACTGGCGTTTATCGATGTCGTTTTTGGCTTCTTCGGTGTGGGCGCTGAGCGAGGCTTTGGCAAGTTGCAGGAATTGCTCGGACGAGAACTTGAGGGCGTCGGCGGAGAGGGCTTTGAAGGTATCGGCGAGTTTGAGTTCGGCGCGTTCGAGAAGGGCTTGTTTGTCGGCGGCGGCCTTGGTTTCGGCGTCGAGGCGGGAGCGGATTTCGGTGAGTTGGTTGCGGAATGTCTGGGATTCTTGATCGTTGCGCTGTGCCTCATTGGTGGCTTGGGCGAGGCGGGCTTCGATCTCTGCGGCGCGGCGTTCTTCGGCTTTCAGACGTTCGCTAGCGGCGGCGAGCTTGACGCTGGCGACCAAACTGGTGAACAACCAACCGCAGAAGAGGGCGGCAAGGGCGACGATGATTTCTGGCAAGTGGCGCTGAAGTTCCGGAGGCATGACAGGAGAAGAAAAGCTCAAAGGCTGAAAAGCTGAAAGGCTGAAATCGAAAACAGGCCATTTAGAGTTTGGCAAATCGCCAGATCAGTAGCTGGGACAAGGCTTCGCGCCGCGAAAAAAATGCGGCATGGGCAGATGTGAAGTCTCCCTGACCCCAAATTCGATGGCCATGATTTGGTTGCCGAACGAAACGCCGTCACGAACCGACACCATTATTAACCGTGCGCATGCTCACCCAAAGCCCGGCCCAACGGGCACACCCTGGGATTTGGCGCTGGGATTTTGCTATTGCGCGCGTCCAGTGGGGGAGGCAGACTGCTGTGGGCGACAGTGGCATCGTGTGATGCTCACAGGACTCGTTTCGACGCAACAATGATTACCAACCACAGCAAAACATAATATGAACACTCTGATGAAAGTAAGATGGATGGCCGCCGTCGCCGCAATCGGCATGATCGGATCGACCACGGTGCAGGCGGCGGATATCGCCGTCAAAGATGGGCAGAAAATCGCCTTTATGGGGGATTCTATCACCCAGGCCGGTGCCAGCCCCAAGGGGTATGTGACCTTGGTGATGCGCGGCTTGGAGGCTAACGGCGTCAAGGCGATCTCCATTCCCGCCGGAATCAGCGGCCATAAATCCAACGATATGCTCGGCCGCCTCGAGCGCGATGTCCTGAGTAAGAAGCCGGATTGGATGACCCTGAGCTGCGGCGTTAACGACGTCTGGCACGGCGCCAATGGCGTGCCACTCGACCAATATCAGAAAAACATCGTGCAAATTATCGACCGCTGTCAGGCGGCGGGCGTCAAGGTGGTGATTCTCACCTCGACCATGATCGGCGAAGACCAACCCAATCCTAACAACCAGAAACTGGTGGCCTACAATGAATTCCTGCGGGAACTCGCCAAGGAGAAGAAATGCCTGCTGGCTGACCTCAACGCCGACATGCAGGCCGCCATTGCCAAGGTGGGACCTGACAAGAAGGGCAATCTTCTAACAAGCGATGGCGTCCACATGAATCCCGCCGGCAACGTGATGATGGCCACCGGGGTGCTCAAGGCATTGGGTCTGACTGACGAGCAGATCGCAAAAGCGGAGTTGGCGAAGTAAGATCACCGTAGGCAACCCATGCGGACAGGATGCCCGGAGTGCGGTGGACCATCCGCAGGTTCTTTGCGTGGCTCTCTTTCAAGGAGTGTGGGCGTCCCGCCCAATACTGGCAGTTTAGCGCATCTTGATAGGAAAACAGGCGTCCCGCCTGTTAGGGAAGACGGCGCGTCCCGCCTGTCCGCCGATGAAACGACAGGCGGGACGCCCGTCGGCCATGA
>JBAXOF010000406.1:0-2977 GCA_037133375.1 Verrucomicrobiota bacterium
CCATGAAACTGTGGTCTGACGAGCAACGCACCGGCACGATCGAACTGCTCGGCACCTTCCCCGTCTCCACCCGCAGCGCCATCATCGGCAAATTCCTCGCCGCCGCCACCGTCTGGTTAGTGGCCTTGGCCTGCACGTTCCCCATCGTCGTCACGGTGAACTATCTCGGTGCTCCCGACAATGGCGTGCTCCTCTCCGGGTATATCGGCTCGTTCCTGGTGTGTTGCTCGTTTATCGCCGTCACCATGCTCGTTTCCGCCTGCACGCGCGACCAGGTTGTCTGCCTGATCGTGTCCGTCTTCGTGTGCTTCCTGGCGGTGGTTATCGGCTACGACCCGGTGGCCCGCGCGCTCGACAGTTTTGTCACCCCGCCCGCCGCGGACGCAGTCGTCGCCGCCGGTCTGTGGGCACAGATGGTCCACTGGTGGCACCAAGGGGTGGCCCAAGTGGTGGAAGTGGCCACCTCGTTCGGCGTCTGGGAACACTTCGCCTCCCTCAACCGCGGGCTGTTCCGTTTGCAGGACTTGGTCTGGTTCGGTTCCATCATTCTGGTCTCGCTGCTGGGCACCAGTGCCATCCTCTCAGCCAAACGCTCCTGATCCCACCAAAAATCTAACTCTAAAATTCTAAATCTAAAATCCCCCTATGGCCCATAAACCAACCCACCCTGTCACGCGTGCCGCCTTTGGTGTCGGCGCGCTGGTCGCCATCGCGGTCCTTGCCAACTGGCTGGTCGCCATCACCCCATTCGGCAATCGGGGGCACGATTTCACGGAAAACAAGACCCACACGCTCTCGGAGGGCACTCGCGGCATTCTCGCCGAACTGGACACCCCGGTGGTGATTCGCTACTACGCATCTCGTAATACCGCCTACATGCCGGAAATTCTCAAGCTGCACATGCGCCGCGTGGATGGTCTGCTCAAGGAGTATGGGTCGCTGTCCCCGGGCAAACTCCGCATTGATGAACTCGATCCCCAACCGGACACCGATGCCGAGGACTCCGCCAATCTCGATGGCATCAACGGCCAGCGCATGGATGACCAGAATCTTTACTTCGGCCTCGCGGTCACCTGTCTGGATCGCACCAGCGTCATTCCCTTCCTTGATCCTAACGATGAAACGATGTTGGAATACCACCTGTCCAAAGCCATCGCCGAAGTGGCCACGCCCACCAAGCCGGTGATCGGTGTCATGTCCGCCTTGGAGTTGGCCGCTGGCCCGGCCCAGATGCCCGGCCAGCGCCCCACGCCGGGCTGGGTTTTCTATCAGCAATTGAAACAATCCTTCGAGGTCAAGGACCTGGGCATGACTCCGACCGTGATTGATCCGAAGGAGATCAAGGTGCTGCTGCTGTTCCACCCGGCCGGGATCACCCCGGCCGCGGAGTTTGCCGTGGACCAATACCTGCTAGGCGGCGGCACCGTGGTGGCTTGCCTTGATGCCTTCTCGGTGGCGGCGCAAATGACCAGCGCCGGCAACCCGATGATGGGCGGCGGCGGGGCCCCCACCAGTTCCACGCTTCCCACCTTGCTAGGTGCCTGGGGCATGAGCTTTGAATCCGGCCAGGCCTTGGCCGACCCGGCTTATCTCACCCCGATGCGGACAAAAACCGGCGCCACCGACGCCGTGTCCATCCTCACTCTGCCACAGGCGGCGATGCCGCAAAAGGACAACGTCATCACCAAGGATCTCAAATCCATCATGCTGTTGATCCCCGGAGCCTTTACTCAAACCGGCGGCGCGGGCGTGGCGGTCAACACGCTTGTTAGATCATCACTCCAGGCCGGGTTGGTCGATGCGCTGAAAGCCTCGCGCCTTGATCCATCCCTGGCCACCTCGCTCAAACCCAAAGGCGTTGCCTACGACCTTGTCACCCACCTGAGCGGCACTTTCAAGACCGCCTTCCCTAACGGCAAACCAGGCGAACCGCCGCCAGCGCCCAAGGCGGAGGAACCGAAGAAGGAAATTGGCCAGTTGCCAGCGGAGGTGAAGAAAGAAGCCCCCAAGCCACAATGGCTCAAGGAAGGCAACTTGCCCGGCAATGTGTTTCTGATTGCTGACGTGGACGCGTTTTACGATCAATTTGCCTACAAGGTTCAGAACTTCGGTGGCATGCAGATGGCGTCACCGTCCAACGGTAACTCCTCGTTGCTCTTCAACCTGCTTGATCAGGCGACGGGGTCGAAGCACCTGATCGGTTCGCGCTCACGCGCCGCGGTGCGGCGGCCATTCACCGTGATTCAGGAAATGGAGGCTAACTTCAACAAGGAGGTCGGCCAGGAAATCGCCAACTTCCAAGCCAAGCAGGTGGAAGCCCAGCGCAAGCTCAACGACCTCCAAGCACAGAAAGCCCAAGGGGCGGACCTGCATCTCTCGCCCGAACAAGAAGCCGAGATCCGTAAGTTGCGCCACGAAAGCGTGGAATACTCCCGCTTGATCCGGGAAAAGGAAAAAGACCTGCGCCGCCAGAAAGACAAGCTCGCCGGCAACATCACGTTGCTTAACGTGGCCGTCATGCCTGCCATTGTCATCCTCTTCGGCTTGGGCCTGTTCCTCAAACGCCGCTCGTCCACCCGCGCCCGCTGAGCTGAATTTTCTAAATCCAGAATCCACAATTCAAAAATCAAAATCTCCCCCTCCCTCCCTCCATGAACAAACGCCAAGTGATCTTCCTCTGGCTCATTGCCATCGCCCTCGGCGGTGCGGTTGCCTCTATCAAGTTCGGCCGGAAACCATCCACCACCAACACCACCGGTCGCGCCCCCGGCCAGAAGTTGTTTGAAGCCTTTCCCGCAGCCGAGGTCGCCGCCATCGATATCCAGGGTATTGGCCATGGTGCCAACCTCGTCAAAAAGGACGGCAAATGGCTCGTCACCCAGCGCGATGACTATCCCGCCAATGTCACCGCAGTGAATGAATTTATCCGCACCCTCGAGGAACTCAAGGTCACCCAAGGCATTCAGGCCGGTTCCTC
>JBAXOF010000407.1:0-2974 GCA_037133375.1 Verrucomicrobiota bacterium
GCCTGGATGTTGACGTGGGTGTAGATCTGGGTGGTGTCCAGCCGGGCGTGGCCTAACATTTCCTGAACATAGCGGATGTCCGCGCCACCCAGATGCATTCCGGTTGCACAAGCGTGGCGCCACAAATGAGACGCGCCCTTGATGCTGACTTCAGCCTTTTTCATGAGGCCCGCGACCCAGGTGCCCAGATAGGGGGGGCTCAAGCGCATGCCGTAGCCACTGAGGAACATGGCTGTTTCATTTGGCAGGTGGTCAAAGAGTGGGCGGGCTTCGGCCAGGAAGCGGTCGAGCCAGAATGCGGCCCGTTCGCCCACTGGCAACAAGCGGCTTTTGTTGTTTTTGCCATGACGGATGAGCAGCGTGCAGGCGCTGGCGTCGTAATCGCCGTGATCGAGTTTGGTCATTTCGGTGCGCCGGATGCCGGTGGCGTAGAAGAGTTCGAGGATGGTGCGGTCACGCAGGCCGAACGGGTCGGCCGTGTTGGGCAGGGCTAACAGACGGTCAATTTCCTCGGTGCTGAGGCATTTGGGGAGGCGGCGGCTTTGTTTGCGGGGCAGGTCAAGGTCGGAGGCCGGATTGGCGGGGATGGCGCCGGAGCGGCAGAGCCAGGCAAAGAAGCGGCGGATGGCCCCGAGGCGGGCGAGCTGGGTGTTGACCACCAGCGGTTCCTTGGTGCGGGGCGAGCGGTAGCGGTGGAGATGGAGTTGATAATCCTCGATGGTGGCGCGGGTGAAGGCGGCCGAAGAAGTTAGGTTTTGGCTATCGGTCCACTCCAGAAATCCCTTTAACGCCCAGTGGTGGGCGTCCAGCGAGCCTTGCGCATAGGCGCGGGCGGCGAGATGTTGGAGAAATGCCGCGACGCCAGCCGCGAGGGTGTCCGGGACTGCGGGCGTGACAGTTGGTGCGGTGAGTCCACCTTTTTTTCTGTACCTCATCCCTAACAAATTCACTGCTCCCTGTTGACCGGCCATGGCCTTCAATACACAGGAACGGTCGGTGCGCGACATCAAACGTGACGGCGAATGGTGGTGCGGTTCCTGCTGCTCGTCAAATGGATTTCCAATCATTCAAGGGAAACGGTGAAATTGCAAGAGTTTGGCCGCGTCAAAAGACCTCATGCCACCGAAATGCCTCGATAGATGGAATACGGGGTGTTGGCTTCCGGCCACGCATATCCCACCATCAGATAGGCCTATTCTATCAAATGCAAAATTCGCGTATATTTTTCTCGACGCATCCCTATCTGGCAGGTCTTCCTCGCATCTTGCCTCCGCGATCGAAAATTACCCGCTATTTGACGCGACTCGCGTGTGCGGCATGTTTGATTGTGGGTGACGGGGCGGATCAAGCTCTGGCGGCGGATGACCCGGCAGGGGCACCGACGGTCGTGGCGAGGCCGCTAACAGCCCGGTTTGACTCGCGGGAAATCAAGACCACGGCCAAGCCCGGAGCGGATGTGGTGGAGTTTCATTTTGAGTTCACCAACACCGGGGAAACGCCTTTGGCTGTCGAGGAATTCAGGCAGGCTTGTGGGTGCATGTCGGCGAATTGGAATAACGTGCCGGTGCCTCCTGGCGCCAAAGGGGATATCACGGCCAGGCTGTTGACCAAGGGCCTGCGGGGGAAAGTGCGCAAAAGCGTGCATGTGAAGTTTTTCGAGGCCGGAGCGGTTGAACTGGTTGGAGAAGTTGAGATTCCCGAGGCTCTAACCTATTCGGCCCAGTCCCTGCGCTGGACTGTTGGCGGGGCGGCGGAGCCAAAGCAGGTGGATATCGCCGTGACGACAACGCCTCCGGTGCGCGTGCTGTCCGTGACCGCCAATGATCCGGCGTTCAGTTGCGAGTTGCAAAGCGTTGATACCACCGGTGGCTACAGGATTGTGGTCACGCCGCACGACACCGCCGCCGCACGCGTCTGCGTCCTGCAAGTGCGCACCGACTCCAAAGACCCGCGTGATGCCTTGCGCGGGCTGTTTGCGCTGATAGAAAATGGCAGGCCGGAAGGAGTCCGTCCGTGATCGGAAAGCAGCGATTCCTCGTGGGCCTGTCCGTTGTTGCCGGTTGTGCGGCACTTGCCATTGCCGCATGGAAAATCTCCAGCCTTGGCCGTCATGGCGCGTCCCAGCCCGCAGGTCCTGCGGCCCCCGGCGGTGTTGTGGCCAAGGCTGAGCCTGATGAACTCGACCCGGTGCTGGCGGTATTTGCCGGCGGTGCCACGGCCCTTGAATTCGGGGACGCCATCGGGGCCCTCGACACCATGGTTAGAATCCGCAAGGGGCTCACGGACAAACAACGAGCCGCACTTCTGACAGCCATGGAGCGCGGCACCCCGCAGGGCATGAGCGAGGGATCGTGGTCCCACCTGTTCAACTGCGCCTGCAATGCCCTGGCCGTGGCACAATCCCCGGCGGACGACCGGTTTCTATCCTTGTTGGAGCGGGTTGCCTTGGACGACCCGCGGCTTGTCATGCGGCTATACGCCCTCCAACACCTTGGCAGTAATTACGCCACCGCCAGTCCCGCCAGCCAGCAGCGCCTGCGGACGCTGGTGCAGGGCCTGCTGGCCGATCCTTCCTCCAAAACCGCAGGCACCGCTTTGGTGCTGTGGCGGCAATGGGAAAGCACCACCGGACCGGGTAAAATCCCGGCCCTTGATATGAGCCGCGCCATCGCGGCGGATGCCGGGCGGCCGGTGGACGTGCGGGTCAGCGCGCTGCATGTCGTCGGCGAGGATCCCGGAGTGTTGGATCTGGCACGCAACCTTGCCCGTGACGGCACCCAGCCGGTGCTCTTGCGCAAGGCGGCGCTGTATCTCATCGGGCGTCACGGGACGACGGAGGATCTTGAGGTGCTGCGCGTGTGCAGCCGTGAAAGTGCGCGTCTCGCCCAGGCCGGCGAACCCGCCGCCCGTGCGCTGCAAGAGCGTCTCGCCGGAATCACCCGACCTGTTCTCCAACCCTATCACTGACATTTTT
>JBAXOF010000408.1:0-2971 GCA_037133375.1 Verrucomicrobiota bacterium
CCACTTCCAGCAGGTCGGCACTGGCCACGCCTTTGTAGATATTGTTTTTGCCGCTGCGGAGGTCTCTTCCTAGTTCGGGAACGCTCACTTCTCCCTGGCCAAAATCCAAAATTAATCTTGCCACCCGGCCGCCAAACCGCTTGCCTCCATCTGTCCGCTCCGGCGGACGAGGATGTGAGAGTCCTCGCATTACGCGGTTGGCAATGACCGCAACATTGCCGCCAAACCGACCCAAACGGCCGGGGAGGCGGCGGCGCATGTCCAGGCTTTCCTCTCGGGGACGGCTAAAGGCCGTTGCGGTCGACGTAATGCGACTCTCTCAACTCCCCGTCCACCAGGAAGGACCATTCCGTCCTTCCTGGCATGAACCCATGTTCTAAAATCCTCCCGGCACCCGCGCCTTCCCACGCTCGATGCATGCGTCCCCGCTTGGGCTCGCCGAGGCCCGGATTTGCCAACGCCGAGGCATCTTCAAGAGGAGCTGAGGTGACATGGAGCGGGACTTGCCAAGTCCCGTTTATAAGAGGGGCACGGGCAGCTTGCCCGTGTGCCAATCCACGGCCTGTCTTGCCTCAGCTCCGTGCGCAACTCTCTCCCACTTTTCCGCCATCCCGCACCCTGCTGGCAACCCACCAACGCGATCCCGGGCCTCGGGCGCACCATTCCCAATCTCCCAGCCACCGAAGAGAAAGTATTCAAACCATACACTCCCATGACCACCAAACACCGCGTGCCATCCAAAAAACAAGCCGTCAATTCCTGCCGTCCGCCGAAACGAGGCGGTTGCGCGCCCTGTGACACCAACCTCCCCACGACTCTTCAGGGGCTGGTGGATCATTACCAGAAAATGCAGAATGACCGGACATCGGCGAACAATCCTCTCAAGTCGCAGCTTGACGGATATCGTGAGCTCAAAGAAATCAAGGAGGCCGTGACCAACGCTATTCAAGCAAAGGAACTCGTAGGAAAGTCCTACAATCTTTCTGGAAAGCGCCATGGCCGACGCCATGGACATCAGCGCAGGATCACGCCAGTAGCGATATCCTCAGCGCGAAAAAAGCTCAGCCACAAGAAATGGGGCTTCAAGTCATTTGAGGATCTGTATGCCTGCATCCTTGATGCCTGTAAGGATATTCGCGGGATAGGGCCGCTCTACATCTACGATGCCGCACTGCGGATCGGGGCATGTTTGAATCTGGAACCCAAGCAGGTGTATTTGCATGCTGGGGCCTTGGCCGGAGCTAAAGCTCTCGGGATAAACGTGGAAAGCAAAATCATTTCTGTGACGGTTTTCCCAGCACCGATCCGGAAGCTGAAAGCTCATGAAATCGAGGATTTCCTCTGCATTTTCAAAAAGGAATTGGCGACATTCAAGGCATGACCCTTGTCAAGAATGCTAGGCCGAGCATGCCTATCTATTTACAACAACACCTTCCGGTAAAACGTCATGATCCTTCAACGAGTCCATTGTCTCATAATCACCGCCCTGCTAGCCATGGTGCTGCCGTCTCTGGCGGGAACCGTCACGGCGGATTTCACCTCGGCTAGCAGTGTCCCGGTCACCGCTGCGTCCTACACGGCTGCTGGAAATGACGTTTCCGTCAGTCTCAGCTTCGCCCCGCCCACCGGCACAACCCTCATGGTGGTGAAAAACACCGGCAGCGCCTTCATCACCGGGCAGTTCAGCAATCTCGCGCAGGGGCAGGTGATGAATCTGTCGTATAATGGCGTCACCTACAAATATGTGGCGAACTACTACGGGGGCACCGGCAATGATCTCGTGCTCCAGTGGGCTTATCAAAATCTGTTGGCTTGGGGCAACTTATTGGCTGGCAAGACGGTCATCGCGTTTTCAGCATGTGGCTCCCACAGTCTTCTGCTTTGTTCGGATGGCACAGTTGCCGACGTTGCGAATGGAAACACTCTGGATATGACACACAGTGGAGTCCTCTCAGGCAAGATGGTCATTGCGGTTGCCGCAGGTGGTTCCCATTGCCTTGCGCTGTGTTCTGACGGAACGGTAGCCGCATGGGGAGATAATACATACGGTCAATTGGGAAATAACAATAGCAGCGTAACCAGCAGCTCGGTGCCGTTGGCCGTCTACACCAGCGGGGTTCTTTCCGGTAAAATCGTAACGTCAATCTCTGCGGGGGGGCTACATAGTCTGGCGCTCTGCTCGGATGGAGTCATTGTTGCATGGGGGCGCAATTTCTATGGTCAACTTGGTAATAATCTCACGAATGACCGGGCTCTGCCAGTTTTGGTAGATCAAAGCGGGGCACTTGTAGGCAAACAGGTGGTGCAAATATCTGCCGGAGATAGCCATTCCATGGCGCTGTGCTCAGACAGTTATATAACTGCGTGGGGTTGCAATCTCAATGGCAGACTTGGAAATGGCACCACAATTAGCGCTAGTGTTCCGGTATCGGTGACGCAGAGCAGCACACAGCTTCTGGGCAAGACAGTCGTGTCGATCTCGGCTGGTTACGATCATAGCCTTGCGCTCGACCCGGATGGGAATATGTATTCTTGGGGGGCAAATAGTAAAGGTCAACTAGGATGTGGCGGATATGCAAATGCTGGAACTTCAAATTACGCGGATCACTCGGTGCCTTCAGCTGTTAAATATATTTCCGGAAAAAAGTATGTCGCCATCTCCGCAGGGCTCAAATATAGTCTCACCCTTTGCTCAGATGGCACAGTCGCTGGATGGGGGAACGTAACTACAGGGTACGATCTTAATGGAAATTTGGTACCCACCGGCAGTTATCCAAGGATAACGTCAGAAGGTATTGCAGTAGCAATCGACTGCGCAGGTAACTCCTCAGATCCTAAATATGAAATCGATGCCGTTGACAATACGAGCCTCCTATCCACAGTAAATCCCTACCCATACGGTCAGACAGTGAATCCCTTGTGAGTGGGCACTTCGCCCTCACGAGGCTAGGCTCCACCCTTCGGCCCTGTC
>JBAXOF010000409.1:0-2959 GCA_037133375.1 Verrucomicrobiota bacterium
CCGTGTAATCCGTGTAATCCGTGTAATCCGTGTAATCCGTGTAATCCGTGGTTTTCATCCACATTTGCCAGATATACTCCGGTGTTCGGCTTGAGGTAAAGAGGCGGAGTTATAATATGCCAATATTCAGAGCAAAGCTGGGGTTTGTGGCGGTTGAAAACCGCCGCCACGTCAGTGGCCATCAATGAGCTTCTGCAACTCGGGCACCCGCTTGGTGGCGGCTTCGAGGTCGCCTTTTTCAAGACCCGGAGTCACATCCCCGAGCAATTTGACGGCGGTGATCTCGCGCAGACTTGAGGCGATCATCAGCCACGCCAAAGCCTCGATGCGGATCTCATGATTCGCGTTCCGTGGATTGAGAATGGCACCCAGATTGCTTTGCGCCTTGGCGCTGCCTTTAAGCGCCGCTTGGCGATACAAGGGTTCGGCGGCTGCGACATTCCTGGGCATCCCCAGACCATACTCGTTCATGACGCCGAGGTAATTCTGCGCCTCCGCCAACCCGTGTTCGGCGGCTGATGTTAGATAGGGGGCGGCTTTGGCGTAGTCCCGTGCCACACCGTGGTCGCCAAAATAGAGGATATTGCCATAGGCGAGCTCGGCTTCCAGAAGCCCCTGATCAGCGGCTTGCTTGATCCATTGGACAGCTTCCGCGTGCAGCTTCTCCGGGTCCGCTCCGTCGCCACCGGATTTTTCGGCAAGCAGCAGCTTCCCCAGGTTGAGTTGGGCCTTGGTGGAACCCTTTGTCGCGCCCTTGCGGAACCATTCGGCCGCCAGCTTCTCATCCTTGGCCACCACCACGCCGACACTATAAAAATACCCGAGCCCGCCCATGGCGTCCGCGTGGCCTTGCTCCGCCGCCGCCTTCATCAAGTTATAGGCCTTGTTCACGTCCTTGGGCACGCCTTCACCACGCAGGCAGGCACGCGCAGTTTGGAATTGGGCCTCGGCCTCGCCGCGCTCCGCGGCGGCAATGATTTCAGGGGCCAGCGGGGCCTTGGATTCCGCCGCCTGCGACAACGGAATTCCCAGGACTAACAAAAGGATAAAGTGCTGATGGAGTTTCATGATTATGGTATCTCACTAGCGAATCAGACGGCGGGATTTGTCTCGGGCCGCGGATTTTTTGGATGGGAAGTTCTCGCGCAAAGCCGCAAAGCCGCAAAGGCGCAAAGGCGCAAAGGAAGATGGGATGAAGGGCATGGGGACGGGCATGGGGACGGGCGAGGCGGATGATGCGCGTGGGGGTGGTGTGGCGTGGTGTGGCGTGGTGTGGCGTGGCGTGGCTGCAGCGTCCCGCCGCAGGGCGCGCCGCAAGATTTTCTTGAGCTGCCCAGACGCAAGAGACAACGCGAATATTGAACATCGAACGTCGAACGCACACAACATTGAACCGAAGAAAGGACAAGAGAGAAAGCAGCGCCATTCAGGCCCCTTCTATCGATCTCAGAACGGGCCCCATTCCTTAGCCTAGACCGGCAGACCTGGGTTCTTCGGATTTCCCACTTGATTTGGATTGGGAACAGGATGCAAAAAATTGGTTTGACACCGTATTAGGACCGATACATGCTCGTTAATACCGATTGGCAACCTATTAATCGAATGTTACCATGCGCTCCGCCCTTCATGACCTGCTCCCGCCCGGACTTCGTCGTTCGCTGGCCAAATTCGGCACGGATTTGGCCAGGGCTCGCCGCAAGCGCCGCCTCACCGTTGGGATGATGGCGGAACGCGTCGGCGTTGCCAAAAGCACATATTCCCGCATCGAAAGGGGCGATCCAGCGGTCGCCATGGGGGCTTACGCAATGGCACTTTTTGTGCTGGGCTTCGGCGAGGCATTGGGCGATCTGGTTGACGCCCGGCGCGATGACCAAGGGCTACTTCTGGACGAGGAACGGCTACCGCAGCGTGTGCGTGCCAAGAAATCCCCCACTTCCCTATGAAACGAACGATCCAGGTCTATTTGGGCGATGACGCCAGGCGGGTCGGAACGCTACATTTTGACGCAGTCGGCACCCGGCAGCATTCGGCTTTTGCCTACGAAGATTCCTGGCTGAAAGCTGCGGAGTGCTTCGCCCTCGACCCAGGCCTGCCGCTGGTGACGGGGCCGCAGTATCATGGCAAAGCCAAGGACGGATCGGTTTTTCACGCGGCCATCGCGGATACTGAGCCTGACGGTTGGGCCAAACGGGTTATTCTGCGCGATCATGCCAAGCGCCGTCAGGAAGCACGCCGGGCGGGGGATGATCCAGTGACGGCCCAGCTCAATGCCTTGGATTTTCTGCTCGCGGTAGATGACTCAAGCCGCGTCGGAGCATTGCGTTTCAAAAATGAGCAAGGAGTTTTTTGTCGTGCATTCGCAGCCGACCGACGCGCGGCACCTCCTCTGGTGGAGCTGGGTCGCCTGTTGGCCGCAACCCGCGCGGTCGAAACCGAAAACGAAACCGCCGCCGATCTTGCTTACCTCCGTGGCCGTGGCACATCGTTGGGCGGCATGCGGCCTAAATGCACCGTCATTGATGAAGACGGCCGACTGTCGATTGGCAAGTTTCCAAGTGTGACCGATGAGCGCCCCGTGACCAAGGGCGAGGTGCTGGCCATGACTCTTGCCAAGGTGGCTGGAATTCATGCGGCCGAAACGCGGTTGATTGATAGCGCCGGATTGCCGGTGGCCTTGATCCGGCGTTTTGACCGCACGGATGTCGGCAGGCGGCTCATGTATGTTTCGGCGGCCACTCTGCTGGGCGCGGATTCCGATGATTCACGGGATCATTTCTACACCGAAATCGTCGATGCCATCCGGGTGCATGGCGCCGATTCCCGAACCGACATCGAGGAACTCTGGCGGCGCATGGCGTTTTCCATTCTGATCACCAATGTGGATGATCACCTGCACAACCACGGGTTTCTCCATGCACACCACGGACAATGGACTTTGGCACCGGCCTTCGACATCAAC
>JBAXOF010000410.1:0-2955 GCA_037133375.1 Verrucomicrobiota bacterium
GCCCCCGCGAAGGGTTCCAGACAGGGCCTTTTCCACGACGCCTGTTAGCTGGCTGGCAAAATCATGGGTCATCGTCCACTCGTATTCATGGGTGGTGCCGGGATTGGTCAGCGGCGCGCTCCGCTTCCAGGTGGCGATGCGACCAAGCGAGTCATAGGTATAGTCATGGCGGGCGATTTCCTGCGTGCCTTTCTTCGAGAGGATGTTCTTGAGGACATAGCCGAGGTTATCACCGAAGTATTCAAAGGCCGTGTCGAAGCCGCCGGAATGGGTGACGGAGGTGAGCATGTCGGATAGCCCGGAATAGCCCATGTCGAAGGTGCCGAGCGGATCGACAAGCGAGTCGATGCGACCGTATGCGTCACGGGTCGTTTCGACGGTGACGCTGCCTGGAGATTCGCGGGTGACCTTGCGGTTGGCGTCATCAGGGGTCCAGGTAATGGTGTCGTCGTCCCACGGTCCGTTGATTTCCGTGACGCGTCCGGTCAAGTCATACTCGATGTGATGGACTCCCGCCGCATAGACCGTGTCCTTGGTCGTTTCGAGGCGGTCCCATGTGTCCCAGGTTCTTGTGATGTTGAAATCCGGGGTGTCATCAGGGTCCTCGTTAGGCCCCCATGTGCGGGTGGGGAGACCGTGCTCGTCGAATCCGAACCACGCGGACTGGTTTCGGCGGTTGGTGACATGGTGCGGCAGTGTGGGATTGGCAGGATCCCATGTCACGCTTTCGAATGTTTCGTTCGGATAGGTTTTCTTCTCGAACCTCCCGAACCCGTCATACTCCCAACTTGTGGTGTTATTGTTCGCGTCGATCAGGGAAGTCATGCGTCCGGCGGCGTCGTGCCCGAAGCGGATGATGTGGCCGGCGGTGTCCGTCGAGCGCGTCAGGAGTCCGCGGCCGTCGTGCTTGAACAACGTGCGTTCAAGCACGGTGTCCGCGCCGCCTGTTCTCTTGCCAGAGGTGGTTTCTGAGACATAACAACACTGCCACACCCGGTAGGTGAAGGACCCGTTCAACTCGTCCACGTCGCCGGTGAACTCGCGGTAGATCCGGTCGAGCGAGTCGTATTCATAACTTGATAAAAGTCCCGCCGCGTTCATCACAGAATGGAGCCTGCCCTGGGTGTCATATGAAGTATTCAGGACAATCTCATCATTGATCTTCACCGCCGACGGATACGAGTTGGAATCATAGGTGAAGGAAACAGTGTCCCCGCTCACGGAGTCGCTGACGGATTCAGGCAGCCCGTTGGTTTTCCATATGAATGTTAGAACGCGGCCGGTGGCATCCGTGACAGTGTGCGGCCTGCGGTCCGTGTAATAAGTGTAGGCTGCGAGGGTTTTCTCCTGCCCGTCGAGGTTGCGCTTCACCGAAAACAAATCCTTGCCGCCGTTGGTGTATGTGTAGCGGATTTCATAATCCGTGTCCTCGTCGTTGTTGGATTTCGGCAGGCGCAGGCATTGGAGTTTCCCGGCCGCAGCATCGGGGGATTGGTAATAGACACGCCAGGTTGTCTGGCCGGCCGCGTCGGTCACCTCGGTCGCCTTACCGGTGGCGGCATCATGGGCATCGGCGGTGAATAGCGGAAGGGAGGCATCCGCATCAAGCAAAGTGGCGGCGGTGGTTTGGCCGCGCTCGCCGACCAGGGTTTCGGAATACGCGGTGAAGGGGCCGGACCAGCCCTTCATGTCCCCGGAATCGGCCACGGATGCGGCGAGTTGGGTCGCGTCCCGGTGCCACGTTTGCCGGGTGCAGGCCGAGTAGAAGTATTCTTCCTTGTTAAGTTCAGGATCGGTGGTGGTGATGCGGTGGTTGCGCCCCATCGCGGCATTCTCGGCGGGCCAGATCGCGTCGAACGCGCTCTCATCGCCGTCGGCTGGTTCGGTCTTGACGGTGGTGGTGCCCTTTGGAGTGGTGATGGTGGAGATGAACAATTCCTCTGCGACTGACGGCGAGCCGCTTCTGGACACGACGGCCACCGATTCCGCAGGCTTTGTCACATATTCGAAGCCGTAGTGCCTGCCGCCCATATCAGTGGCTGTCTCTAGGTTCCCGTTGGGGTAATACGTGAACGATGCGAAGCGGAGGAAGGGGTCGGCGATTTGTGTGATTCTGCGGCAGGTTCCGCTTTCGAGTTCAACATCGGTCCAAGTGAAGCTCCACGACTCTTGCCCGGTGAGCGCGGAGTGGGTGACGGTCGTGATTTCTCCGGAAGAGTTGTGGGTTATGGTTAGGCAGTTACCGTGGATGTCGGTGATGTCCAATAATAACGGCTCTGCGGGTGCGGTCTGCATCGCGGCCGGCTTGCCGTAATGATATGCCGTGCCGTCCGGCTGGGTCAGCGTGAATGAACCGGCAGAGGTTTCGACCAGAGTGCGGAAGTCGCCGGCAGGCGACTGATAGGTTTTCGGAAAGTCCCCTGACGGCGCGGCAAATCTCTCGATGCGGCCATCCCCATCGCGCACGCGGGCATCAACCCCGGCGGTCACCGTGATCCATGAGAGATAGGAAAACGACCACTTGCCGCCGAACGGAAGCTGGCTGACGCCGGGATCCTGGCTGTTGAACTGTAGGTCCATTGACACTGCGGGACCGCAGGGAGGCGACCAGCCCATGACCATGAGCCCGGTGCGAAAATTCATGCTCACCTTGTCAACGCTCCACGAAATGGCGTCACAACTGCTGCATTCGCAAGGGTCTTTACCAAGATACGAGGGCAGTCTCGCTTTGTCGGCTATGTGGGTTGTCTCAACCCCCGCACAAGGAGTTGGCAACACGAGAACCAGCAAGGCCGAGGTCAGGAGAAATGCGGCGGATTTGCGAAACATGGCGGAGATCGGGGATGAATGTTAGGAAGGAAACGACACCGGGCGTTGGCTCACGGTCCTGACACTTCAAGCGCGTTGGCAGGCGAGTCTAGGGTCACGGCGGGCGGCGTTGTGTCGTTGGGGTCA
>JBAXOF010000411.1:0-2940 GCA_037133375.1 Verrucomicrobiota bacterium
CCGGCGACAAAGCCGATGGCGTAATCGTAGATATGGAAAATCCCGTTGCGCGGGCTCTGGACCAGGCAGCGGTCGTTGCAGAACGGCGCCTTGGGCGCGGGCCCGAGCCACATTTCGTAGTCGAAGCCTTCCGGCACGGGCGTCTCTGCGAGCGTGCCGCCGGACTCACCGCGGGGTGCCCACACATAGGTTTCCTTGACTTCGCCGATGTGGCCGTTGAGCACCAACTCGATGCCGCGTCGCACATGCTCGATCGACCGCTGCTGCGCGCCGTATTGGAAGATCCGGTCATACTTGTCCACGATCTCGCGCGCCTTCTTGTCATGCGCGATGCTGATGCCTAACGGTTTCTCGGTATACATGTCCTTGCCGGCCTGCGCCGCCATGAGCGAAATGGGCACGTGCCAATGGTCCGGGGTGGCGATATGCACCGCATCCACGTCCTTGCGCGCCAGCACCTCGCGGAAATCATTGTAGTCGTCGCAATTGCCGAACTGTTGCTTGCGCATCAGCCGCCGGCTCTTGTTCGGATCGCAGACAGCGACCACCACCGACTTGTCGTAACTCTTGTAATTCGCTGCGTAGCCCGAGCGGTCGCCGCAGCCGATCAGGGCGACGTTCACCTTGCTGTTAGGGGAGGCCTTGCCGCTTCTGGCCATGGCGCTCGACGGGATGATCGTCGGGAAACCGATGAGGGTTCCGGCCATCGCTGTTTTCTTGATAAAGCCGCGTCTTGATAGATAGGTGTTCATGTCAGGTTCATTCGGTTGGGGTGAGGCGATTGGTTGAATAAAGGAGAAAACGTTGGCGCGGACCGATTTCTTACTGACTATTTCCACTCTTCGGAGAATCCAAATTGCCGGCACCCTCAGACGGTGGGTTTTGCCATGTCCGTTCGGTCACCGGGAACATCGAGATGCGGAACTTGGTGCAACCGTAGGGAACAAGGCGGACGCTTGCAGCGGCGCTACCGATGACCGGCTTGGCGGGCAGGGATTGGGCATCGGTCGGCTGCCAGTCGAAGGCTTGGACCGGAGCCTCCAACATCACAGGGGCGTTCAGCGACCAGTCCCAATGGGCGGGCATGGGTTGGCGTTTCACGGTGATACCAGCAGCGTGCGCGGTGGTGTCGGCATCGAGGGCGTATTGCCATTTGGCATCTGCGACTGGCGTGTTCGGGTCCACATCGGGCACCGGCAGGGCGAAGAGCAAGGGACCGAGAAGGACACTCGCATACGGCCGGCGGTACGGTTCGAAATATTCCGCGCCCCGAAAGCCGAAATATTTCCGGTTAGCGGGCGGCACCTCGGTTTCGTAGCCGCGGACGACCTGGGGCGTCATGGGCAATTGCAATTCGACGCGATCCCCCTTGCTCCAGGTCCGGGCGATTTTAGCAAAGCCCTTGTTGTCGCGTGAGGCCGGCACCTCGGAATCATTCACGCTGATTCGGGGATTGGCACACCAACTGGGAATGCGCAGATAGAGCGGGAACGCGGCGGCGTTAGATAGATCCACCGTCATGTGGATCGATTCGTTAAACGGATAGTCGGTGCTCGTGCGGATCTTCACCGGCACGTTGTCGCCAGCCAGCGCGGTGACCATGCTCGGCCCATACAAGGTCGCAGCCAGACCATTGTCGTGCGTCGCCATCCACATGTGAATGATGTAGTTGGGAATGATGCGGTTGACCGCGCCGACACAACACAGCACCTTGGGACAACCCAGCCTGTGAAACAGGATGCCACTGGCACCCGGACAACTCGGCTGTGGCGCGGGCAGGGAATCGGCGCGAAGCCGGTTAGGTGATTGATAGTAGCACAGGGTTTGGAAGTCGCGGGCGACCGGGGCCGCACCGGCGTTGAAGAGTGCGCGTTCCATGCCGTCGCCCCAAGCGTTGTCGCCGCGGATGCGGTACAACCACGAGGAGGTCAGCAACATGGCGGTGACATCGCAGGTTTCGGTCTTGCGAAACGCGCCAATGCCGGACGCGAATTCCTCGCCGGAAGGCACGCCGTAGGGGAGCATGTGCTTGTCGTCCAGCCACTTCTCCGCGCCCAGTGTCGCCTGCATCAGGTGCGCGTCGCCGGTCCACGGATAGACGATGGCTGGCAGGCGGATGTCCTCGTACAGTATGACCATGTGCCCGGGCACCACCTTGCCGGATTCCCAAACCTTGAATTCCTGCACCACGGGCGGCGCGGCGATGGCTTTAAGCGCGCGGTCGAGAATGCGCCGGTCCCCGCTGAATGAATACGTCTCCATCATGGCGTCCAGATTGCACAGTCCGCTCACGTCTCCAGCCGAGGGCGGCAGGCTCATGTCACCGTCATAAGCGGCATACACTTTGACCAGGGCGTCGAGCACCCGCTGGTCGCCGGTTCCCTGATAGAGCGCCACCAGGGCGCGGCCCATTTGCGAATGAGCCCAACTATCGAAGCCTTGCGGTTGGTAGTTGTTCTTCCAATACATGAACGAGGTGCCGGCAGCAGCTTGGTTGACGCCATCCACCACCGGGTCCAAGCGCGCGCGGATTTTCTTGATGAGTGGCTCGTCGTGCAAAACGAGGCCAAGCCGGAGTGCCCCGTCGAGCCAATAGGCGGATTGTTCGAGCGGCCAACCGGTGCCGTCGGGCTTGGCGTTGGGCGCGTTGATCTGGCGGCCTTTCCAACCGTCGGCAAACACCGGATGCCACTCATCCAAATGGCCGCTGATGCCATCGCGCGCGGACACCGCCCAGTCCCTTAGCCAACCTTGCGGCTCGACCGCACCGATGGGCAAGGGCAGGAATGCCGGTTTCACCAACGGTTTACAAGCCCTGGCGTAGTTGACCTTCTCGGCAACGGCGGTGGCCACCGGCAGGGCCAGCAAGAGCAGAACAACTTGCATCAGTCGTATTGTCATAGGCGGGATATCCTTCTGCCCGGTGGCGGTGCGTTTGAT
>JBAXOF010000412.1:0-2937 GCA_037133375.1 Verrucomicrobiota bacterium
GTCGGCCCTGACAGGCGGGACGCCTGTCCTCCTGCTAAACTGACAGTATTGGGCAGGATGCCGGCGCTCCCCAACCCCAAGAAATCTACTCCTCCGGCGCCTCGGCCAACAGCCGCCGTCTTTTTTCCGCAAACAGCGTGCGGACGACGAGGAGGAGCTGCAGGATGCAGATCAGGGCCACCGCAGATTCCAGCACGGGCGCCGGGCCGCGGTCGCGCTCGCCAAACCAAAATTTTGGCAGTGCGGCGAGGTTTTCGATACCGCACGATGCGCCTAACAAGGCAATCACGCCGGCTCCGATGATGCCATGCCAACGGTAGCGAAGGGAAAACAAGCCGCAGATGATCAACCCGCCGCCGAGGGTGAGCGCGCCAAGGAGAAAGCCAATAGCCGCCGGCTTTTCAAGTGCGTGCATGGCGGCAAAGCCCAGGGCGAGGATGGCCAGACCGGAGAAAAAAATGTGGAAGCGCATGGTGGGTGGGTGGGTGGGCGTTGCGAGATGTGGACAACGGTAGATCAATGCCTGAACTAAGCCAAGCGGGGAATCGGGGGCACCCAAGGAGCGGCGGTCTCCGAACCGCCGGGTGCATGTTGGGTGCTGAAGCCGCGCATTCACGGGACTTGGCAAGTGCCGTTCCGTGGGATAGAATCGGCGCCGATGAACACGCTCTGGTGCAACGGACAATGGGTGAATGCCTTGCCGGCGGCACCACTCGATCGTGGCGCGATACTGGGTCTGGGATTGTTTGAAACTCTGTTAGGATTGGACGGGAGGGTCGTGTTTTGTGAACGCCATCTGGCGCGTCTTGGCGCGGGCTGTGCGAGGTTCGGTTGGGTGGCACCGCAGTCAGAGTTTGCAGATTTGCCGGCGACCATGGAGCGCTTGTTGCAGCGTGCAGGCCACGGCAACGGACGGTCACGCATCCGCCTGACGATTTCCGCAGGCACGGGTGCGCTCGCGAATTTGGCCAGGGGCGCGGATCACATGGTATGGATGGCGGCCTCGCCGGTGGCTGAAACTCCCGCCAGTCTGGCGCTCACGGTGTCCCCCTGGCCGCGCAATGAACGCGGGGCACTGGTGGGATTAAAATGTGCCTCATATGCGGAAACCCTGGTGGCTCTCGATCACGCCCAGCGCGCCGGGTTTGATGAAACCTTGTTTCTCAATACCGCCGGGGAATTATGCGAGGCGGCCACCGCGAATGTTTTCATTGTTAGAGAAGGTGTGTTGCTGACCCCTTCGCTCGCTTCCGGTTGTCTGGCTGGCATCACCCGCGCGGTGGTGATGGAACTTGCGGCGCAACATGGCATCCCCTGTGAGGAAGTTGCGCTGCGGCAGGCGGATCTTGATAGTGCGGATGAGCTGTTGCTAACTTCGGCCACGCGCGGACCGGTGGCCGTCTCCGTCATCGGCACAAGAACGTTGCCACAACCGCAGATAGGCTCGCGCATCCGCACCTTGTGGGACACGCAAGTGCGGCGCAAGATTCTTGCCTGAGCCAGAGTTTTTTTCTTTAGTTCGACCTGCCGGTTGCATACAAACTGGCAACCCTAACCCCCAATCCCAACCAGTCATGCCACGTCCAGTCACACTCTTCACCGGCCAATGGGCCGACCTGCCACTCGAACAACTCGCCCCGCTCGCCTGCGAGATGGGATATGATGGTCTTGAACTCGCCTGTTGGGGCGACCACTTCGATGTGGACGCCGCACTGGCCAAAAAATCCTACGTGAAGGAAAAATGGGAGTTGCTCGCCGATCACGGCCTCACTTGCTTCGCCATTTCCAATCACCTCGTCGGCCAGGCGGTATGCGACCTCATCGACGAACGCCACAAGGCGATCCTCTCGCCCGCAATTTGGGGCGATGGCAGTCCCGAAGGAGTTAGAAAACGCGCGGCCAAACAAATGATCGCCACCGGAAAGGCTGCGCGAGCATTCTTCGACGCTAAGCCCGGTCGCAAGAGCAAGGATGATTTCCCGGCAGTGGTTAACGGCTTCACTGGTTCATCTATCTGGCATTCCATTTATGCCTTCCCGCCCACCACGCAGGAGTTTTATGACAAGGGCTTTGCCGACTTTGCCAAGCGCTGGCTGCCAATCCTCGACGCCTTCGACAAGGCCAACGTGAACTTCGCCCTCGAAGTGCATCCGACCGAAATCGCCTTCGACATCGCCTCCGCCAAGCGCGCGCTCGCCGCAGTGGGCAATCATAAACGCTTTGGCTTCAACTACGACCCGTCGCATCTGGGCTATCAGGGCGTGGACTACGTGAAATTCATCCGCGAGTTTGCCACGCGCATTTTCCATGTGCACATGAAGGACGTGTGGTGGAGCCACGGCGACGGCACGGTCGGCGTGTTCGGCGGTCACACCAACTTCGGCGATGCCCGCCGGTTCTGGGATTTCCGTTCCCTCGGCCATGGCGACATTGAATTTGAAGACATCATCGTCGCTCTCAATGATACCGGCTATCGCGGGCCGCTTTCCGTCGAATGGGAAGACATCCGCATGGACCGCGTGCATGGCGCGGCGGAAGCGTCCTCGTTCGTCCGCAGCGTGGATTTCCCGTCTAGCAACATTGCCTTTGACGCAGCCTTCGACAAGGCGAAGCAATAAGCACCCCATAAAACGGGACTTGTGCCCAGTGCCCGTGCGCGCGATGCAGACAAGAGACGCCGCGGGCTCTTCGTAGGCGCGTTGGTGACAACGCGTGTGGCGTTCATGCGGGGTATGCGTGAAAGCGGAATCCCCCCGCATTCTAACGAATGTGCCTACGCAGAAGCGCCTACCCATCACCAAGGAGCGGGACTAACCCAGTCCCGCTCATTTTTTTGGCAGGCAAAGAAAAACCCCGCCGTTGCGGGCGGGGTTCCTTACCGGAGGGATGGCGGAGCGGACGGGGCTCGAACCCGCGACCTCCAACGTGACAGGCTGG
>JBAXOF010000413.1:0-2933 GCA_037133375.1 Verrucomicrobiota bacterium
AACCTTCAGGATGCCTTGCGCCACCGTCAACTGGCCGCTGAAGGTGTTATTTCCTGCTAGATTCCAAATGCCGTTGCCGCTCTTGGTGAGCGCGACCTTGCCCCCGCCCGTGCCATTACCAATCACGCCCGTGACGGCGTTTTCCCCAACATTGTCACCATTGAGGGTTAGCGTCGTGGTGTTGGCACCGGTCGCTACCCCGGTCACCGCGCCAATGCTGAGCGTGCTCGCCGCTGAAGTCGCTCCGGCAGTGAAGGTGGCGGAGCCACCGTCGCCCTCAATCACCATGGCCGTGCTGATGGTGTCGGTATGGTCGCCATTGCCTGCCGCGGTCTGGATCACGCCGCCATTGGTCAACAGCAAGCGACCGCCGCTGAGTGTGTATTTGTTGGTCGATGTGTTAGAGAAGGTGATGCCGCGCAAATTCCGATTGGCATCCACGGTGACGGTGCGGTCGAGCGTGAGGGTGAACCCAAAGGTGGCAACGTCGGTGTTAGTCGTGCTTGAGGTGGACCCCGGCACGAGTGCCGCGTACCACGGTGGATTGGCGACGGTGGCCCAGTTGCCGTTGGCATCCACATTCCATGACGAACTCGCGGCGGTCGCGGATTGCGCCACTAGGATGGCGGCGCAACCGGTGAGAAACTGGAGGAAGCGGGTCAGGTGCATCGTTAGAGAGGGTCTGGCGTTGGCAGTGAGGGAGCGGGACGCGGACATGGGCTTCAGGGGGTGGTGGCCTTGAGGCGGGCGAAGATTCTAGCGCCCGCAGCATTGGCGGCCGGGATGTTCACCGTAACCGCGTCCGGTGTGGCTGCTTCGTTTACCGTGACCACCACGCCGTTGGCGTAAGAACCGCCGCTTTGGGTGACCGGCACATCGGTCCAAGTGCCGTTGAGGTTGGTCGCCCACTGGACCCCAAGGGTGGCTTGCCCGATGGAGCTTTCCGCGCGGTTGAAGCGCAGGGTCAGGCCACTGCTGGTGCTGCTGGTGACGGTGGGTTGGATCGCGCGGTCACTCGCCAACGGATTGCCGCCAAGAATCCACTCGAGGCCGTTGGCAATGCCGTCCTTGTCGGGGTCGGCATCAAAGGCCGATTCCTTGCCGGGGGCACCGGTGAGCCCCATGGCGGCAGCCCAACTGTCATAGGGCGGCAGCGCGGATCCGTTAGAATAGACGAGTTCCAGGTTATTGCCGGTCTGGCGCAGCGCCCAGGTGCCGCTGCCGCTGAAGCCGGGCGCGCTGACGCTGAAGTCGGCCGCGTTGAAGCCCGTGATCCCTGCTGCGGTCTTCAGAAACGCGAACACCTTGTTGGTGTCGGAAAAATTCGTTAGGCCGGTGGTGTCGATGGTGACCGCGTGGGAACCCGCCGTGATGGCCAGCGACTGCACGGCGAGATCCTCAAAGCCGCTGCCCGCCGCGCCGGTCCAATTGGAAATTTTGGCAGCGCAGCCGCCGCCGGCAAGCAGGCTCACGCCAGCATTGATCGAACCATTGCCGGCAAGTGTGGCGGATACCGTGGTCGCGGTGGCACCCAGCGCGCCCTGGACTCGCAGGGTCCCGCCGCTGACGTTGGTGGTCCCGGTGTAGGTGCTGATGCCGGTGAGGGTGAGTGTGCCGGCGCCGGCCTTGATCAAGGCAGTTCTGTTAGTGGCACCATTGCTAATGACTCCACCGAAGGAGGTGCTGGAGTTGCCGCTGATAGTGAGCGTGACATCATCTGTCCCGCCATTCGTCAAGCTGCCACCGCTGCCGGCGGAGTCAGCCAGCGAGGCGACTTGCTGGCTCACGCCGTTGAGATTGACAGCCGCGCCACTGGCAATGGAAACAGGTGTGTCGGTGGGCAGGAGGTTGATACCACTGCTGCCACCACCGCCACCAAACCACTTGGTGTTGAGGTAAGTATCGAGGGTGCTGCGCTCGGCGTCGCTGAGCGCACTGCCATAGGCAACCACCTCACCGACCTGGATATTGCCGTTCCATCCGTTGTTAGGGCTGATGTTGCCGATGGCGATCTGCGCGGTATTGCTGCCATCGTGACCTTCGGTGAACTGGGCCACGCGCACACTGTTGACCCAGATTTCGGAGCCATTGGTCACTCCGGGCCGGGAAATAAACACATAACGGATCGGATCGGTGTGGTTCATTGCCGTGCCCTGTCCGTAGTTCTGCCACCCGCCGTTGGAGATGCCGTAGTTGGCACCGCCGACAAGCCCTTGGAAGCGGTCCCAGCCGCCGTTGTCATTGCCAAACAAGGCGTGGTTGCCGCCAGCCAGGCTCGTCTGCCGGTAAACGATGGCGATGGTGAACGGATTGCCATTGGCAATGTTGTAGTTCGCCCAGATTTCTTGGGCGAAGGTGCTATCGAAATTCAGTGCGGGCATGCCGTTGAAGGCAGTGGCCGTATAGACCGGTCGTTTGCTCGCCGTGGTCACGTTGGCATGGTGGCCGGCCCCGGACTTGTCGCTCCAGTATCCGACCGGCTGCCCGTTGGTGGTGACCGCACTGCTGCCATCGCTATTCTGGGCCAAGCTGGCCATATCAAACGCATCGAGCTGCAATTGCAGATTGGCGGTCACCGTGAGCACCGGCCTGGCTAATAATTTCAGCGTCCCCCCGGCAATATGGGTGGCTCCGCTATAGGTCTGTGGGGTGCCGACCGAGAGTGTGCCGGTTCCGCTCTTGGTGAGTGAGCCACTGCCGCTGATCGGCTTGCTGAAGATAACCGAGTCAGCATGGTTGAAGGTGAGGCTTGAGTTGTTAGATAAAACCACGCCGCTGGTGCTGCCGATCGAGGCGCCGCTGCCGCCATTGCCGATGTGCAATATGCCGCCGCTGACGCTGGTGCTGCCGGAGTAGGCATTGGCACCGGTTAGGATCAAGGTGCCGGCCCCGGTCTTGGCCAAGCCCCCGTCGGTGGTGGCAACGGCTCCGGT
>JBAXOF010000414.1:0-2908 GCA_037133375.1 Verrucomicrobiota bacterium
CGCCTGTTTTCCGATCAAGAAGCGCTAAACTGCCAGTATTGGGCGGGACGCCCACGCTCCTTGAAATAGGCGGGCGGTGGCCGCAGGTATTCCAAGCCACCATGCAAAACCCCCGCTCGGCTAGGCCGGGCGGGGGTCGTGCTTGATTCGATAAGGCGCGGCTTTGCGTTAGGCAGTCGCAGGATGGGTTTCCGTGGTCGTGTCTGTCTCGGCATGGGTTACCGCCGGCACCTGAAATACTGCTTCAATGACCGGCGTCGCTGGTTGCGGAATCTCGTGCGCGACCTCCACCGCAGCTTCAGGAACCGTTGAAGGTTCAATGATGGTGGTGATTTGGGTGGTGGCTTCGAGGCTCTCGGCGGAGACGACCGGAGTCGCGGCAGCAACGACCGGAGTTGGCCGTGGCCGGCGTTCCGGGCGCTCATCGCGCTCATCCTTGTCTTCGCGCTCGTCCTGGCCCTTGGATTGGGCGCCGGAAACGGTTAGCTTGCGGCCCATGAACGGTTGATCGTGGAGCACCTCGACGGCACGCTTGGCCTCGTCCATGTGGAGCATTTCCACGAAACCGAACCCCTTTGAGCGGTGCGTGCTACGGTTGTAGACAATCTCGACGTTGCGCACGCCACCGATCCCCTTGAAGAGCTCTTGGAGGTCGTTTTCACTGACATCATACGACAGATTGCCGACGTAAACCCGCGGGGATTCCACGCTGTCGCGGTTGCCACCGCGACTGCGCTCGTTGACGCGGGGGCCCCGGTCACGGCTGCGCTCGGAGTCACGGTGCGGGCCGGTGGCGGAGGGTTCGCCTTCGCCTTCGCTGGTGCGCAGGTTGCGGGTGTTGGATTTCACCTTGAGGTCGGCCGCCGGCTTCGGGGAGTCGGGCTGGCGGGCGGGCCGGTGGGTCTGACGGGTCGGCGCTTTGTAGAGTCCGATGAGTTTGAGCAGTTTTTGCCACCAGCTGAGTTTGGCTGGGGCATACTTGCGGAGTGGGGCGGCGCTTGGGCTGCCTTGGACGTCGGGGTTGCGATTTTGTGCTTGGCCGCGGCGGTCGCGGTCGTAGTTGGAATCACGGTCTTGGCCCCGTCTGTCTTGGTTGTTATTGCGGCGGTTTTGGCCACCGCGTGAGCGGCGGCGTTTTTGGTCTCCCTGATTGTGGGAGTATGGTGTTGCATTCGACATGGTTTAGCATGGTTGTCGTTGTTAGCGGGCGGCCCGGCGCGGCGGACGGCGAGGTCCGGCGATGCTGGAATGGACCAACGTGCTGACCGATCCCTCTCCGACGTCCGGCTTTTTGGTGCCGGGGTGAGGCTCCGCTACGGTACGGACCGGACTCACCAAGGTCGGAGCGGATCGGCTTGCGCCGCCGCCCGGTTGAGACAAGAGGTTCCGTTTTTCCGTGCCGCCATCCAGGAGTGGTCACCCGGGAGTGGGTGAGAATCGGAGATGACTGGTCCGGATGCGGGCATCGGAGGATAGGAGATTCCTGCTCGGGGCGGAGCGTAAAGGTCGCTGCCGGCTTTGGCAAGGCCGGAAACCGATTCTTGCCAAAATTGGTGCCGGCGCAACCGGGTTGGAGTCATCCAAGGGCCGGAATTTCCCGCCATTGCTGGATTTCCGCGCGGACATTGGCAATTGATGGTGCGCCGGGGTTGGTGCGGGCGGCCAGCGCGCGGTCGAGCGAAAAAACGGTGGCGGCGGCGTTTCCAAACGCCGGATCGAGGGTCGGGAAATCCAGTCGGTCGAGCGGAATGCCGCTGCGGATGGCCTCGGCGACGGCCTTGCCGACCAGTTCGTGGGCGTGGCGGAAGGGAATGCCGGACGTCACGAGGTGGTCGGCCAAGTCGGTGGCCAGCAGCATCGGGTCGGCGGCGGCGCGGCGGCAATTGTCCTCGCGCAGTTCCATGGCGGAGATCATCTCGGTGTTGACGGCGAGGACCAGGTGCAGGGTGTCCACGGAGTCGAAGAGCGGGGGTTTGTCTTCCTGGAGGTCGCGGTTGTAGGTGAGCGGCAGGCCTTTGAGGGCGACGAGCAGGTTCATCAGGTTGCCGACCAGGCGGCCAGTTTTGCCGCGGGTGAGTTCGCAGACGTCCGGGTTTTTCTTTTGCGGCATGAGGGAGGAGCCGGTGGTATGGGCGTCGGAGAGTGCGGCGAAGCCAAATTCGCTGGTGCACCAGAGGATGAGGTCTTCGCTGAGGCGTGAGAGGTGCGCACCGCAAAGCGCCAGCACAAACAGCATCTCGGCGATGTAATCGCGGTCGGCGATGGCATCCATCGAGTTGTGGGTGACCCCATCAAAGCCCAGCTCGGCGGCCATCGCGTGGCGGTCGAGATTGATGGTGGAGCCGGCGAGTGCGCCGGAGCCAAGCGGCGAAACATTGAGGCGTTGGCGGCAATCGGCGAGCCGGCTTTTGTCGCGTTCGAGCATCTCGACGTAGGCCAGGAAATGGTGGCCGGCAGTGACCGGTTGGCCGCGCTGCAAGTGGGTGTAGCCGGGGATCACGGTGGCGGCGTAACGCCAGGCCCGGTCTAACAACGCACGCTGCAAGCCGCAAATTGCGGCGCTCAGGCTATCGATTTCGCTGCGGCAATAGAGGCGGGTGTCGGTGGCGACCTGGTCGTTGCGCGAGCGTGCGGTGTGGAGTTTGGCACCTGGCTGGCCGATGCGGCGGGTGAGCTCCGCCTCGATGTTCATGTGGATATCCTCGAGCGATGTCTTGAACTCGAAGGTGCCGGCGCGGATGTCTGCCTCGATTCCGCGCAGGCCGCCCTCGATGGCGGCGAACTCATCGGCACTGAGCAAGCCGGCGGCGAGTTGGCCGCGGGCATGCGCGATGGAGCCGGCAATGTCGTGCGCAAACAGCCGCCAGTCATACGAGATGGACTCGCCGAATTGTTGGACGAGGGACGA
>JBAXOF010000415.1:0-2864 GCA_037133375.1 Verrucomicrobiota bacterium
AGCGCCTTGGCTTCCTTGTTGGCAAAGGCCAACACCTTCTTGACGCGCGGCGTGTAGGGAATGGTGCCAGTGGACTTTTGCGGCGGGCCGGAACCGACTTCCTTTTCCACTTCCATGCGCACCGCCTCGAGTTCGAGTCCCATGTGCTGGAGGACGTTGACGGCCACTCCCTGGCCCAGCTTGATGAGCCCGAGCAGCAGGTGCTCGGTCCCGATGTAGGCATGGCTAAAACGGTCGGCCTCCTTGCGGGCCAAGGCGAGGACTTGTTGGGCGCGTGGGGTGAAGTTGTTCATAATTCGTTAGGTGAAGTAGCGGATGCATCGGCGGGAGGAATTCCGTCGACCGCCACACTACTGGTAGCCGGGGAATTGAGATTTTGCAAGCGTCCGCGCACGATTTGCGCACGACTCGAATCGCGCTCTTCCGGGGATAGCTTGCGCTCGGCATGCATTTGCAAATGCGCGGGTTGAATGTCCATCAACAGCGTGTCACACAAAACAATGGTGTCCGCAGGGAAAAATCCCAGGCTGCCGCCGAGTCGCACCAACGAAAGATGGTTGAGGGCCTCCTTGGAATCAATCAGATGGGCATGCCGCAACACGCCAAAGGCTCGGCCAATCTTGTCCGCCACCATTTCCGGATCGTCCTCAAGCAGTTTCTCGCGGGCGTTTTGCTCGTGCTGGGCCACTTGCCCAATCACCCGCTCCAGCCGCCGGATGATGGTTTCCTCGCTCTCCCCAAGCGTGGACTGGTTGGAAATCTGATAGAGATGACCCAGCGACTCGGTGCCTTCGCCGTAGAGCCCGCGCACGGCGAGACCGATTTTACTGACCGCTTGGAGGACCTGGCCGATTTGATCGCTGAGCACCAAGCCGGGCAGATGCAGCATGGCCGAGGCCCGCAAGCCGGTGCCCAGATTGGTTGGGCAAGTGGTGAGGTAGCCCAAAGTCGGATCAAAGGCGAATTCGAGCGCGACTTCCAGCGCGGTGTCCAGCGCGGAGAGCGCCTCGAAGGCGGCGGTGAGTTGCAGGCCCGGGCGGATCGCCTGCATGCGCAGGTGGTCTTCCTCATTGAGCATGAAGCTGAAGCTTTGACGCCGCTCAATGATGGCGGCGGAGCCCTCGCCGCGGGCGGCGTGCTCGCGAGACACCAAGTGGCGCTCGACCAGCACCTGTTTCTGCACCGCGCTCAGCTCGCTGAGTTCCTGCGAGAAGGCGTCCTTCATGACAGACAGCGACTCGACGGCCGGACGCATCAGATCGAGCGCGGCAGCGCGTTGGTCACGTTTGGCCCAACCGGGGAATGGATGATGGCGCAAATTACGGGCCAAACGGATGCGCGATGTCAGCACCGCCCCATGCTCCGCCAGCCCGCCGGTCATCCAATCGGCTGGGTTCTTGATCAAAGTGGAAAAACGCATCATGACTGGGCGAGAGTGAGGATTTCGTCGCGGATGCCGGCGGCTTCTTCGTAATTTTCGGCGGCCACGGCTTGTTCCAGCCGCGAGCGCAGGTCTTGGAGGCGCTGGTGTTTGAATTGGAGGGCCATGAGCCCTTCCGGGACTTTGCCGACGTGGGTGACTCCCTTGTGCATGCCGCGCAACATGGGGGAAATCTCCTCCCCAAAGGTGGTGTAACACTCGGCACAACCGAAACGCCGGACGCGGCGCAGATCCTCAAGGGTGAAGCCGCATGCCGGACACGTCTTATTGCCGCCACCGCCAGCCGGACTGGCCACCAATGGGTCGGTGGCGCTGCCGATTCCGCCGAGCAGCAGATCCGCCAGCGAGAAACCGGTGGGATCGGTCACTCCGCGCTCCTTGGCGCAGTTTTCACAAAGACTCACCTTCTTCATCTGCCCATCGACGAGTTGGGTCAGAAAAACGGTGGCCTTGGTATCACAAAAGTCACATTTCATATCCGGGAGAAACTAGGACCGGCAGCGCCGGATTGCGAAAAAAATCGGTTTGGGCCGGCATGCCCGGCACCCTCATGCGAATGGCGTGCCGGTGGTGGTGGTTAGATTTTTGAACGCCTCGATAAAGCGGCGGGTCTGCGGGCCGGGTTTGCCATTGCCGATGGTCCGGCGGTCCAGCGAAACCACCGGAATGACCTCGGCCGCCGTGCCTGTTAGAAAACATTCGTCGGCCACAAAAATGTCATAGCGGGTGAGCGAGCGCTCATGGCACGGGATGCCGAGGGTGGCGGCCAATTCGATGATGACGCCGCGGGTGATGCCATCGAGGGCCCCATCGCTGATGAGCGGGGTGAGCAAAACTCCATCCTTGAGGATGAAGAGGTTGTCCCCAGTGCATTCAGCGACGTAACCCTGCTCGTTGAGCATGACGGCTTCGAGCGCGTTGGCCTGGATAGCCTCCACCTTGGCCATGATGTTATTGAGGTAGTTGAGGGATTTGACCTGTGGCATGAGCGCGGCGGGCGCGGGGCGGCGGGTGGCACAGGTGATGAGGGCGAGGCCGTTGTTGTAATGCTCTTCAGGATAGAGCTTGATGGTCGAGGCGATGATGAACATCGACGGCCGCGGACACAGATAGGGATTGAGTCCGAGCTCGCCGCACCCGCGCGTGACCACCAACCGGATATAGCCATCATTGAGACCATTGGCCGCCACCGTTTCACAGGTGAAGCGGCAGACTTCCTCCTGGGTCCAGGGCAATTCCAACACAATCGCGCGGGCCGACTCAAACAGCCGCCGGATGTGTTGTTCCAAGCGGAAGATGCGTCCGTTGTAAAACCGAATCCCTTCAAACACCCCGTCTCCGTAGAGCAGGCCGTGATCAAAGACCGACACCTTCGCTTCAGATTCATCTACCAGTTTGCCGTCGAGCCAGATTTTCATGTGCG
>JBAXOF010000416.1:0-2855 GCA_037133375.1 Verrucomicrobiota bacterium
CCGAGCTCCGCCGGCAGGCCGCTGAGTTGGTTGTGGGAGACGTCGCAGCGGGTCAGTCTGGCGAGGTGGCCGAGTTCTGCCGGCAGGCCGCTGAGGTTGTTGTTAGATAAATCGAGCCGCGTCAGCTTGGTGAGCATGCCGATCTCTGGCGGCAGGCTGGCGAGCCGGTTGTGGGAGAGGTAGAGCAAGGTCAGCGCGGCGAGGTGGTCGAGCTCGGGCGGCACGGCGGCGAGTTGGTTGTTAGACAGGTCGAGCCGCGTCAGGTTGACGAGTTGGCTGAGCTCCGGCGGCACGGCGGCGAGTTGATTGTTAGACAGATCGAGTTCCGTCAGTTGGGTGAGCTGGCCGAGTGATGGCGGCAGCCGGGTCAATTTAAACCGGCGCAGATCCAGCAAGGTGCCCCGGCGGCGGGCGCAGTCGTTGATTTTTTTGGTGGCCTCCTCGTAGGCCTTGTGCTCAAGGGCAGTCATACTTGGAACTTGTGGACCAGCGTGTGTTGATAGGTTTGGCCGGGGTGGAGGATGGCGGAGGGGAAGGCGGGTTGGTTGGGGGCATCTGGGAAGCCTTCGGTTTCCAGGCACAGGGCGCTGCGGCGGGCGTAGGGGACGCCGTGTTTGCCCGGGGTGATGCCATCGAGGAAATTAGCCGCATAAACCTGGATGGCAGGTTGATTGGTGGCAATTTCCATCACCCGCCCGGATTTGGGGTCCGTGAGCCGGGCCGCCAGGCGGATGCCAGTGGCGGGCTGCAAAACCCAACAATGGTCGTAACCGGCGCCATACTGGAGCGCCTCGAACTCCGCCTCGATGCGTGCGCCGATGGCGGTCGGTGTGGTGAAATCCATGGGGGTGCCGGCGACCGGGGCGAGTGTTCCGGTGGGAATCAGGCCGGGATCGGTCGGCAGGTAATGGTCAGCGGCCAGCATCAGCACGTGGTCGAGGATGGAGGTGGTGGGATCACCTGATAGATTCCAATAACTGTGATGGACCAGATTGACGGGGGTCGGTGCGTCGGTGGTGGCCTCCGCCTGCCAGATCAACTCGTCGTCATCGGTGAGGGTGTAGGTGACCTTGACGCTGAGGTTTCCAGGATAGCCCTCCTCGCCGGCCTTGGATTGATAGACCAACTCGACGGCCTGCCCGCCTTTTGGCGTGCCCGCCCACAAAACTTTGTCGAACCCTGTGTTGCCGCCGTGCAAATGACAGGGGATGCCCCCCGGTGCATTGTTCGTGGCCAACGCGTGGGACTTGCCGCCGAGGGTGAATTTCCCGTCCCTGATGCGGTTGCCAAAGCGGCCGATGGTGGCACCGAAATAGGGACCATTGGCGAGCCAACCGGCCAAGGTGTCGAAGCCGTGGGTGAGGTCGGCCAACCTGCCGTGGCGGTCCGGCGTTTCCATGGAAACCAGGATCGCCCCATACTCGGTGATGCGAGCCCGCAGACCGTGCGCATTGGTGAGGGTGAAAATTTTCACCTCACGGCCATCGGGCAGGGTTCCAAAGTGTTCTGCGGTGACGGTGCGGGTTGACATCATGGGACGCCCAGCCTGCCAGCACCCCACCGAAATGACCAGCCCGGGAATGGAAATTTTTGCAGGCCGGCGGGTGCGCCTGATCCACCCAGCACCAGGACTACCTTTGGGGTTTCGCCCGCTTGGCGGTGACAACATAGGTTGCGGGTTCGTCACAAAGAAGCGCGTGAGGTTGGTCCTCTGGCAATAAACCGTCTGCCACGAGAAGGGCCTTCAGAATATGTGAACCAACTCCGAAAGCTACTGGGGGAGGCACGGGTTTGGACAAGCATGTCACTCATCCATTCGGGACATGATAGAAGCGGCTGGAACTTGCCTGTCTAATTGTGAGCGACTGGCATTGACGTCAACCATTGCGGGAAAAGCCTATTATGCCCTGGAGAGCAAACACGGGCTCAGGTCACGGCCCATAAATTCCTGTCTCTTCGCACCGCTGAAGGAATCCTCGGAAAAGTTTCTGGACATTCTGGGTGGCAACCGGAGTGAACATTCGTCGGATGAAATCACAACCGCTGCCTATACTGTTTCGGCTGCCTGCTGCGCAGCTATCGACGTCATTTCAAAGTCTGATAGAAAAACTCAAGGCACCTTATTTGAGTGGCTGTGTGCGGCATTGATTCAGGCGACTTTGAAGGTGTGTCCGACAAGATCTCTGGAAGTGCTCAATCTGGACTTGCGCGGCAAGCTGCCCACCGATTTCATCTTCGATATGGGTAGTGAGAAGCCCAAGTTCCACCTGCCCGTGAAAACTTCGACCCGTGAACGGATCATTCAAGTTTGGGCTCATCAAAGGGTGCTTGACGGGGTCTATGGTGCGGGTCGGTTTCTCGCGATGCCAATCATTCTGACGGAGACAAAATTGGATGCTAAAACGCTGGTGGTCACGGAAATCTGTCTGCCGTGGCAATGGCGGCTTTACCAGATGCATGTGGCCAACTTATGGAATGTTTGCTACCTTGATGCGCCCGTCGAATATTTGAAGTTGAACCACGTGTTTCCTCCCGTTCGCGTCGTCACAATTGGCGACATGCTGGCGAAAGACGGGCATATCGAGCGGTTGCTGATAGCTCACGGACTACCATACTGACGCTGCGTGAACAGGGGTTGGATAAGCGACGCCAGTGCCACAGGCTGTTTGGCAAGCCAGACCAGGTTGCAGCACGCATGATTTCTCCCGCTGAACGGGGCGGGCATTATTTGCTGTCGGCATTATTTGCGTGCACGCAGGGATTGACCCGGGGGGGGAATCCGTTATGATGCGGGCCATGACAGCGGTGGAAGCGGCCTATAAAATTCTGGATACGATGCTCGGCCATCTCGGGTT
>JBAXOF010000417.1:0-2837 GCA_037133375.1 Verrucomicrobiota bacterium
GGCCGGGCGTGCCGGTGAACTGGTGATGCTACTGACCCTCATGGTGGGGCTGCTGGCCGTGAGCGGCGCGATGTTGCGGGTGGCTGACTTGTTACAATTTGTGTCCCGCAGCGTGCTCGTGGGTTACCTCTCCGGGGCCGCGGTTCTCATCATTGCCTATCAGCTCAAGCCGATGCTCGGCTTGACTGCCTTCCTTGATGAGGACGCCTCAGCGAGCCTGGTCGGCCTGCTCATTGGTTTGGTCAAGGCGCTTTCCCACACGGATCGGAGCGCCTTGGGCATTGGCATGGCGACGCTGGCGATGTATGCGGCCATGCGGAAATGGTGCCCCAGATGGCCGGCCTTCGGTCTTACGCTGTTGTTGTCGTCGGCTATTTTCGGCAGCCTGATCCGCTTTGGCATCCCTCCCTTCAAGCAAGCGGAAACCTTTGTCACCTTTGGCTTCGCCGACCTTAGCCCGAAGCTGCCGCTGCTTTTCCATGAAGGAGTTTTCAATGATATCTCCGCACTGCTGGGGGTGGCCTTGGCCATCGCCTTCCTCGCCTCACTCGAAAACACCCTGATGTCCAAGACCCTCACCGCTCGCACCGAGGAACGCGCGGATGTCAATCAGGACATGTTCAGCGTCGGCATGGCCAATGTGGCCAGCGCGATGGCCGGCGGCATGCCCGCTTCCGGTTCGCTAAACCGCTCGATGCTCAATCATGAATCAGGTGCAGTCACCCGGTTTTCCTCGTTATTTTGCGGGTTTTACACATTGGGTTTGGCCCTGTTAATTGCCGCGTCGGTGGGCTGGGGCGTGCCACTCATCGATTACATGCCACGGGCGGCCCTGGCGGCGCTCATCATTGGCCAATCCTGCTCGCTCTTCAACGCGCGTCACCTGAAAATTTGCCTGCGCTCGACTGGTGATGATGCCAGCGTGCTGCTCATCACCTTCATCGCCACGCTGCTGGCCCCGTTGCATGTGGCGATCTTCATCGGGGTGGCCATTTCCATCACCTTGTTCCTGCGCAAGGCCAGCCGCCCCTACCTCATCGAATATGAATTCAATGAAGTGGGCGAACTGCGCGAAATGGGCGAAACACGCCAACGCCCGATCCCCGCCATCTCCATCGTCCATGTCGAGGGGGATTTGTTTTTTGGTGCCGCCGAGTTGTTTCGTACGCAAATCCAGCGCACCATCTCCGATCCGGCGATCAAGGTGATCATCCTGCGCCTCAAAAACGCCCGCCATCTTGACGCAACCAGCGTGATGGCCCTTGAGGATTTGATCCTCTTCATGCGGGCGCAGCAGCTGCATTTGCTGGTTTCCGGCGCCACCCACGAGGTCTATCGGGTGCTGAAGAGATCCGGCATTCTCGAAACCCTGCAAGTGGGCTGCAACCGCGAAGCGGGCGAAAGCAACCTGTTCCTCAACGCGCCCAGCAACCCTAACATCTCCACCCGCGACGCCCTTAAACGGGCCCAACAACTCCTCGGCACCGATCGGGCCGACATCCGGATTTTCTTCGATCCGAATAAAAAGGAAAATCCTTGATTCAGGGTTGAGTCAGACTCGGAATTGCGCAATAACGAGCGCGGATGAGAATCTTGGTCGTAGGCAAAGGCGGGCGCGAACACGCGCTGGTGCGGGCATTGGCGGAATCGCCGGGGCCTTGTGAGTTGTTCTGTTTTCCCGGCAGTGACGCGATTTCCGAGTTGGCCAAACCGGTGGCGGTCGACGGCTTGGAAGCGTTGATTGCGTGGATGCAAGCCAATGCCATCGACCTCTGCGTGGCCGGCGAGGAAAGCTATCTGGTTAAGGGCGAAGGACTCGCCAACCTCTGCGCCAAAGCCGGCATCCCGTGTTGGGGACCACCCAAGGAATCCGCCCAACTGGAAGCCAGCAAGGAATTTGCCAAGAACTTTCTGCTCCGCAACAGCATTCCCACCGCCCGCGCCACCGCTTGCGACACCTACGATGAGGCCCGTGCCGCCATCGCCGGAGATTTCCCCACCGTGCTCAAGTTCGATGGCTTGGCGGCTGGCAAGGGCGTCGCGGTTTGCCCGGATGAGGCCGCCGCCCACGCCTTCCTTGACGAGGTTTTCACCCAGCGGCGCTTCGGTCCGGGGCGGGTGTTGGTCGAGCAATGTCTGACCGGCCTGGAAGTATCGGTGTTTGCGGCACTCGTGGATGACCAGCACCTGATCTTCACCCCGGCCCGCGACTACAAGCGCATCGGCGATGGCGATGCCGGACCTAACACCGGCGGCATGGGTGCCGTGGCCAGCCGCCAACTTGTCCCGCAGGAAATCCTCACCCAGATTGAAACCGATATCGTCCGTCCCACGGTCGCGGGGCTGCGCCGCGAAGGTCTGCCCTATCGCGGGTTTTTGTATTTCGGCATCATGCTCACCCCCGAGGGGCCGCAGGTCATCGAATACAACTGCCGCTTTGGCGACCCCGAATGCCAGGCCGTGATGCCGCTGGTGCGCGGGGATTTGGCCGGCTTCTGCCTAGCTGGGGCCAAGGGCGAGTTGCGCGCTGACTTGCTCACGTTCGATGAAGGCTGGAGCGTCTGCGTCATCCTCGCCTCCGCCGGATACCCGGAATCATCCCGCAACGGCGATGGCATCACCGGCCTCGATGCCATCCCCGACGCCCGCATCTATCATGCCGGCACCCGCCAATCCACCGCCGGCAATTGGGAAACCCACGGCGGCCGCGTGCTGGCTGTCGTCGCCGGTGCCGCCACCCGCACCGAGGCGGTCACCCGCGCCCACGCCGCCGCCGACCACCTCCACTTCGCCGGTCTCCAACGCCGCCGCGATATCGGCATCCTGCATTTTTCCTA
>JBAXOF010000418.1:0-2816 GCA_037133375.1 Verrucomicrobiota bacterium
CCGATCCGACCGATCCGACCGATCCGACCGATCCGACCGATCCGACCGATCCGACTGATCCGACTGATCCGACCGATCCACCAAAGCGGGGCACCGGGGCACCGGGGCGCACAGGGCCTCACACCATCGGCAATTGCCAGGGATCGCGGCGCGGCCGATCAAGCATCTTGTTCGCCTCGTCATCCCCGGTGAATTGTTCCGCCACGGGGTCCCACCTGAGCTTGCGGCCGAGCTTGATAGACAGGTTGGCCAGATGGCACACCGTGCTCACGCGGTGGCCGATGTCGACCGGAAAATACGGATCCTTGCGGCTCTTGACGCATTGCAGGAAATCATCGTGCTCACCCTGCGGGTTGGTGTAGAGATGCAACTCATTGGGGCCGATGACGGATGTTAGAATTTGCGGGGAACTGGCCTGCACGGGGGCGCGCCAGCCGGTGTTGCCGATCCAACCATCGGTGCCAATGAACTTGATGCTTGGCTCGCCTGGCTTGCAGGTCATGACCACGCCATTGGCGTAGCGGAATGTCACGTCGTAGTCCTTGACCGTGTTGTAGAGCCCGCCCTGCCAATGGGTGCCGGTGCCTTCGACCTCGACCGGTCCGCTGTGTTCCGTGTCGTTAGCCCACTGCGCGGTATCGAACAGATGCGCACCCCAATCGCAAATAATCCCGCCGGAATAGTCCCAGATCCAACGGAAGTTGCCATGCACCCGGTCCTTGGTATAGGGCGCGTAAGGCGCCGGCCCTAGCCACATTTCGTAGTCGAGTTCCGTCGGCACCGGTTGCGGGGTGGCATTGCCCGGTCCGTTAGGTTGCTTGGGCAGGATGACCTCGATGCGTTGGAGTTTGCCGATCCGGCCGTTGCGGACCAACTCGGCCATGCGGTGGTATTCCGGCACCGCGCGGTCTTCGGTGCTGGTCTGGAAGACCTTGTTGTGCTTGCGCACGGCATTGACGAGCACCTTCCCCTCCTGGATGGTTAGGGTGGGCTTTTCGCACTGGACGTCCTTGCCGGCTTGGATGGCGAGCAGGCTGATGAGCGTGTGCCAATGGTCCGGGGTGGAAATCATGACCGTGTCAATGTCCTTGCGGGCGAGGATCTCGCGGAAATCCTGGGTCGCGAAACAATCCGTGTTCTGATAGTGACGGTTCACCATTCCCTTGGCGCGCTGCAAATGGAGATTGTCCACGTCGCAGACGGCAACCACTTGGGCGCTGCTGTGCTTCAAATAGGGTGGGAGGTTCCAGTCCACCCCATGGTTCCCGGTGCCGATGAAGCCCACGGCGATGCGGTTGCTCGGGGCCGTGTGGCCATCCGCCCCGCGTGCCGAGGACGGAATGATCGTGGGCCCTGCGATGACGGCGGTGGCTGCCGCGGCCGATTGCCGAAGAAACGTGCGGCGGGAATGCATGGCGGGCGGGGTCATAAGTTAGATGTTAGTTTGAGAACCGCAGGTGTCATACCGTCGGCCGTGGCGGTCAACACCATCGGGCCAGGTCTATCAAGCGCGCCCACCAAGACCATGCACTTGCCATTGAAGGCACGGCGGTTCAGCGCCTTGTCGGGATCGTGATCGCCGGGGTTGCCATTGCCGACGCCGGCGATGCGTCCCGCGCCTTCGATGCTGAATGCCACGCGGTTGCCGGCGGTGGGAACGCTACGACCTTCCGCGTCAACCACGTCCACTTCGACTACAGTTAGATCTTCGCCATCGGCGGTTAACACGAGCCGCCCGGTTTTCAGACGCAATGCGGCCGGCGCGCCGGTTGTCTCGACCTTATCGGTGGCGGCCAACTCGTTCCTGTTGATCCCCTTTGCCTCCAACACGCCGGGGGCATACTTGACACTCCATTCCAGATGCCCGTTGCGGCGCATCGGTTTGGTTCCGAGGCTTTGCCCGTTAAGGAGCAATTCCACCATCTCGCAATTGCTGAAGGCGATGACCTTGATTTCCTTGCCTGCGTGATCCGGCCAGTTCCAATGCGGCATGAGGTGCACGATGGGTTCGGTTTTCCACCACGCTTGGTAATAGAAAAAATTGTCCTTGGGAAATCCGCAGGAGTCCATGATGCCGAAATTGCTGCTGATACACGGCCACTTGTAAGGGGTCGGTTCGCCTTTGTAATCGAAGCCGGTCCACACAAAGCTGCCCGCGACAAACGCCCGGTCCGCGACAGGTGCCCATGTGCGATCGGTCATGTTGTAGGACGAAACCACGGTGCGTTCCTTGTCGTCGGTGTATTCGCCCCGCGTGGTGACCGTGCTGGCCGTTTCACTTGCATACAGCGGCTTGGTGGGGTGGGCCTTGTGGAGTTGGTCATACTCGTCGTCGCAGTAATTGCCGCCGACCATGTCCCCAACCGTGGCCAGGCTGACAGGATCATACATGCCGCCATTCATGGCGGCGCTGACCGGGCGCGTGCGGTCATGCTTGCGGACAACATCTCTAAGCGTGGTGAATTGCTTGGCGGCTTCCGGCGTGCCCTGCTTGGGCTCTTCGTTGCACATCGACCAGAGGATGATGCTCGGGTGGTTGCGGTCGCGCAAAACCATGTCTCCGACCTGTGCTTGGATGTCCGCGGAGTCCCCGAGCTTGCGGTTCTCGTTCATCACCAACATTCCAAGTTGATCGCAGGCGTCTAGCAACTCCGGATTGGGCGGGTTATGCGCCATGCGCCAGGCATTGGAGCCCATCTCCTGCAAACGTCTGACCCGCCAGGATTGAAGCGTATCTGGCACCGCCACCCCGAGCCCGGCGAAATCCTGGTGATTGCACGTCCCCTGGATCTTGACGTGCTCGCCATTGAGGAAGA
>JBAXOF010000419.1:0-2811 GCA_037133375.1 Verrucomicrobiota bacterium
ACGGGAACGATGACGAGCGCCCCGGCAGCTAGGTTTTGCGCGAATTTGGCGAGCACGCGCGTCGCTTCCGCCTGACGGTAGCCTTTGGTCGAATCCCTGGAATTTAGAAACACCTGTAGCCTAACCGATTGGCGGAACTCAAATCCCACGGCCGCGGAAATCCCCAGCGGTCCATCCAATGACTGATAGAAGCTCCGGGCTGTTGCCGAGTTGTCCTGCTCACGGTAGAGGGCGCAAAGGAAACTGGTATCTGGAAAGAAATTCATCCTTCTTCTCCCTCCAATTCGAAGGCACGCATTGCCTCAACCTCCGCCATTGAAAACACCCTGTCGCCCCAAATTTCTTTGTTCTGCTTGGCAAAGTCGATCTTGGGAACCTTGGCCGGCTGGGTGGAGCGCGGCGGCACGAGGCACGCCACAGGCTTGCCGCGGCGCAGAATTTCCACATCTTCCCCCTGGTCGAGCCATGCCACAACCTTGGGAAAGTGATTGCGCAGATCGGCGACGGTGGCAGTTCTCATGAGAGATGGATATCTCACGAGATGCCGCAGGTCAAGGAGAAAAATCTCCCATGTTAGAGAGCCGCGCGTTATCGCGCATCGCAAGAGTCGGCTGGACCCGGCGGTGGAATTCCCGGTTGACAAATCAATTCTGCCGACAATTTTTGAGTGGCATGGCGTTTCTTGTAATGCAAGGCTGCTGTCACGCCCCACTCCCCCCTTTATGAAATTCCATCCAAACTCCCGCCCTCTTCGTCGCACTGCCGGCTTCACCCTCCTTGAAATGGTCATCGTGCTAGGCATCATCGCGATGATCATGGGCGGGGCTATCTTCGCCATGCGCAACATCGGCGAAGGGGTCAAACCCACCCAAGTGCGCAGCGACGTCTCCTCCCTGCGCAGCGCCTTGGATGTCTATAAACTCAATGCGGGAACCTACCCCACCACCCAACAAGGGCTTAAGGCGTTGGTGGACAAACCCGCCTCGGCCCCAGTGCCGCGCGTATGGGCTAAAATCATGGACAAGGTGCCACCCGACCCGTGGGGCAACGACTATATCTACCGCTTCCCCGGCAAGAAGAATTCCAGTGAATTTGAAATCATCAGCATGGGGAAAGACGGACAAGAAGGAGGAGGGGATGACATCAGCAGTCAGGACATGTAGTCTCCGCGGAGGCTTCACGCTCATTGAGATCATCATGGTTCTCGCGATTGCCTCCATCCTGATGGGCGGGGCGGTGGCGGTCATGGTGTTCTCGTCGGATGAGCGTGCCCTGCGGGCATCGTCGGGCGAAATCGAATTGCTGGCCAAGCGGGCCCGCACCATCGCCATCCTCCAGCAAACTCCCTACGCCCTGGAATTCCGTCTGGACAGTGTGCGGCTCCTGCCGCTCGCCGAGGCGGGCCAAGACGAGAAAAAAACCGCCCTCGGCCACACCATCGGGGGTGCGCGCGTGGAAATGAAGGCCCCCGGAGCCAGCGGTCCGGTCCATGCCCGATACAACGTCGATCCGCAGCAGGTGGTCTTCGTCCGCCGCTGGAATACGCAGGAATGGCTGCCGATGAGCGAGCGGATCGTGCATGTCTGGCGCTTTGATCCGGATGGTCTGTGCGAACCCCTCAGCGTGCGCGTCACCCATGGCACCAACCTCATCGAAAACACCTACCACCCGCTCACCGCCACCATCCGCGACAACGAAACCGTTCTTGAAGTCAAATGACGTCTCCTCTTCATCCCGGTCGCCTGGGCCTGCGTGGCTTTCTCCTGTTGGAGGTGATTTTGGCGCTGGCCATTTTTAGTGCGGCCGCCACCGGCTTTGCCATTGCCTTGCATCAGATGGCAAAAGCCGCCGCCCTGGCCCAAAGCGAGCTGCGCCTCACCCGCATTCTGGACAGCGCGCTGGCGGAGTCCCTCTCGTTGCCGGCCCTCGAAGAAGGCAACACCACCGTGCCCGTGGGCCAAACCGACATGCACCTGACCACCGCCATCAAAATCCTCGAAGGCCTCGAAAACAAGGACGGTGAGACGTTGCAGCAAATGTTCCTCATCACCGTAAGCGTCCGCTGGAATGACGCCGGGATCTCGAAAGAACGTTCCGCCGAGACCTGGCGTTACGGCCCCATGTATCAACCATGACCCAGCACCCCGCCAAGCTCCGCCACTCCGGCTTCACGCTGATGGAACTCGTGATGGCCATGTTGTTGATGACCCTGCTCATCGGCATGGTCGTTGGCATCGCCCGCTCGTCCCTGGCGTTGGGCAATACCGTCGTCAAATCCCAAAATGAGGAAATGCAGCATCAGGCGTTTTTCGAGCTGTTAGGTCGCCACTTTTCCTCCCTGCCGGGCAATACCCGCCTCAATCTCCAGGTGCAAAATTCCGGCCGGCAATACCTGTCCGATCTCACTCTCCAGAATGTGCCCATGAGCTTCACCTGGGGCGGACAACCGCGCATCGCCAAGGCGGTGCAACTGTCCACGGTGCGCCGCCGCAGCGGCTTCCTCTCCATCGTCCTGCGCTATTACGAAAACGAAATCCTCGAGGGCTCGACCTCCCTGGAAGGCGGCAAGAGCAAACTCGACACCAAGCCGTTTGCGGAAATCGAATTGCTCGACAATGTCGCTTTCTTCGAATGGCGGGTCCTGGATGGCCGCTCGATGGAATGGCAATACGCTTGGGATCTCCAAGGGGTCCTCCCACTGCAACTCGAACTCACCGTCGCCTTTGGTGCCCGCGGCGAGGAAATGCGCCAGATCTTCTGGATCCCGACCAAGCAAAACCCGGAAGTGGTCATGCGCCAAATGATGCAACC
>JBAXOF010000420.1:0-2779 GCA_037133375.1 Verrucomicrobiota bacterium
AAACAAGGAATATTTAAATTTTATCAAAGAGTATATAACCCAAATTTTGAAATAGGGCACCAGCAAAGAATGGCCGCGGCTGGTCAGCCACGTCCGGCGCGCCTGGGGCGACTCAACCGTCGCCTTGCTATGGAATCCAGGCACCAGCGAGGCGGCCATCACCCTGGATTTTGGGCAGGCCGGGCTCGACCCGCAGCGCCGCTATGCGGTCTGGTCGTTTTGGGACAACCGCTACCTGGGGGTGACCAAAGGCTCATGGACCACTCCGATGCTGGCGCCATCGGCGTCACAGCAGTTGTGCTTCACCGATCTGGACCGCACGCCTAACAAACCGGTGTTGGTGGGTTCCAACCTGCACATTTTCTGTGGGGCAACCGAGACCAAGCGGGTTAGCAGCGGGCGTGGCGCGATGCGAATCGAACTGACCGACGCGGGTGCGCGTGACGGTTCTCTGTTTGTTTACAGTCGTCTGCCCTTGGTGCTGGGAGCGGTGAGTGGCTGCGAAGCCACCGGCATCGTCCAGGCCGGTGAATATATGTGGCGCATCGGCATCGCCGGACGCCAGCGCGGTGCGCCGCAACGGGTGGACCTGAATGTCTTGTTGCCGGTGACCCAACAACTGTGGTTTTGGCTGTTGCTCGCGAGCATGGGCCTCAGCCTGGCGTGGGCGGCATCGCGTCATTTGCTAGGTTTGCGGCTGCAGCGCCAGCACGCGCTCGACCGGGAACGCGCCCGCATCGCCCGGGATTTGCACGACGAGATCGGTGCCAATCTGTCGCATATCTCGATCCTCAGCAGCCTGGCAGCCAAACCGGACACGGAACCTAATACCTCCAGCGGGCACAACGCCGAGGTGGCCAATGTCGCCCGCCAGACGATTCTCGCGTTTGATGAAATCCTCTGGTCCATCAATCCCAAGAACGACACGCTCCAGAGCCTCAGCCACTACATTTGCCGCCGCACCGAGGAAATTCTCGCCCCGGCCAACCTGACCTATCAGTTTGAGCTGGACGAATCCTTCCCGGACCGGTTTGTGCCGCCGCAGCGCCGCCATGGCCTGTTGCTCGCCGTCAAGGAAGCGCTGCACAACATTCTCAAGCATGCAGGGGCGACCCGGGTGGAGGTGCGCTGTGCGTTGGAGGGCGATGACTTCATCGTGCGCGTGGCCGACAATGGCCGCGGCTTTGACCCGCAGGCGAAGGCGACCGTTGCCCAAGGCCGCCAAGGCCACGGGCTGGAGAACATGCGCCGCCGCCTGGCCGAACTCGGCGGCGAATGCTGTCTCGAAAGCCGCGTCGGCAGCGGCACCCGCCTCACCTTCCGGCTGCCTATAGACTAACATTTACATATCTAACACATCATGAAATACATCCAGGTATCCATCGTCGAAGACAGCGCGACGCTGCGCCGCGGTCTGGCGGCCTTGCTCGACGCTGCGCCAGACATGCAATGCCGCAGCGCCTGCGCGGACGCCGAGGAGGCGCTGCAGCGGTTACCGGCGGAGGTGCCCGACATTGTGCTGATGGACATCCGCCTGCCCGGCATGAGCGGCATCGAATGCGTCACCCGCCTGGTGGCGCTCCTGCCCAAGGTGCGCATCCTGATGCTCACCGCCTATGAGGACAGCGACGACATCTTCCAATCGCTCGCCGCCGGAGCCCACGGGTATCTGGTCAAGAGCACTGCGCCCGAACAATTGTTAGATTCAATCCGCGAGATCGCCGCCGGTGGTTCGCCCATTTCGGGCAGCGTGGCGCGCAAGATGGTGGATTTCTTCCGCGCCCAGCCGGCGGTCAACGGCGGGGTGGCCGCGCTGGCCCCGCGCGAGCGCGAGGTGTTGAAGTTATTAGCTGAGGGCTGTCCCTACAAGGAGATTGCCGCGGCGATGCAGGTGTCGCTGGGCACCGTGCGCACCTACGTCGAACGCATCTACGAAAAGCTCCACGTCCACAACCGCACCGCTGCCGTGGTCAAATTCCTCGGCCAACTGCCCGCCGGCCGGGATAGCCGCTGAGCGGCCTTGCAGCGGCGGTCACAGACCGCCGCCTGGCCGATGCGATGCGCCTCTCTTGTGCAGCGGCGGTCTGTGACCGTCGCTGCCATTCAAGTGCGATACCGCCTCTCCGCCTCCGCTTAAATCATGCGACGGTCGCAGACCGCCGCTACAATCCCCCTCCGGTGTCCGATGTTTATCCGACATGACAAGTTGCGGGAACTCTGCGCAAAGTTTTCCGCGTGCAGTGGCAACGCGTCACGGCCCATCAACCAACCACCCCCCTAAGCACCCATGAAGCAAGTCAGTCTATTGAAAAACACGGTCAGGTTCCTGACCGTCGCCACCCTCGCTGGCCTGTCGAGCCAAGTCTTCGCCCAAACCAAGCCCGCCGCCAAGCCTGCGGCCAAACCCGAGGTCACTTGGAAAGAAATCGGCAGCGCCACCGGCGTGGTCGGCATGGCTGCGGTGGGCAAAAACCTCTTTGCCATCAACGGGGCCATGAAACTCCAAGTGTGTGAGCCTGCCACCACGCCAGTGGTGTGGAAAGAAGCCGGCGATGGTCCTGGCGGCAACGTCGTGGCGATGGGCGTGTCGAATGGCAAGCTGTTTGTCTCCACCGACGCCCGCTCCGCCGGTCGGCTTTCCACACGCGACGCGGTCACCACTTACAGTGCCTGGCAAGATCTGGGCCATGCTTGGTGCCTCATTGCCATGGCGGGAGCGCCGGGCAAGCTGTATGCCCTCATTGATACCAAGGAAGTGGGATCCGAAGTGGCGATCATG
>JBAXOF010000421.1:0-2770 GCA_037133375.1 Verrucomicrobiota bacterium
AAAGTATTGGGGGTGAACGCGTTGTGAACTTTCAAGACTCCCGAAATAGGCCCGGCTCTTCTCTAACAGCAAGTGTAAAGCAGTGTAAAGCTAACGGCGGTTTTGTGGCGGTTTTTGTGTTTTGTGGCGGGTCATCCGTGGGTGGCGGTGGTCAGGAATCCAGCTCGTCCGGGAAGAAAATCCGGGGTTGCCACCCGAGTTGCGCCTCGGCTGCCGTGATCGACGCGAGGGTTTCCGGCACGTCCGCCGGATGGGGCGCTTGGTGCTCCACTGCGGGCGTGGCGGCTTTCCTGGCGGCTGCCAGCATGTCCATGACCGAGTGATTTCTGCTGGTGCCCACGTTCAGGACCGCCGCGCCGGGGCCCCGCCACCGCAGCGCCAGTTCGACCGCCCGGGCCACGTCGGCAACGTGGGTGAGGTCGCGGCGCTGGCTGCCGTCGCCGTTGATGATGACCGGCTAGCCCGCCTCAATCCGGCGGCGACGTAAAGGCTTCCAGGGCGAGATCGGGCCGTTGTCCCGGCCCCCAAACTGAGAAAAACCGCAACGCCATGAAGCGCAGGCCGTGCAGGCGGGCGGTAGGGTCGGACGGCCTCGGCCGACCCAGACTGCCCCCGAGGGTGAGATGTCATTGGGCTAGCAATGCGCCGTGCCTTCGCGCCGCCCATCCGGGCGGACAAGTGGGCGCGCCGAGGCCGTCACGCCCTACCCTGCCGTGGAGCTTGGTCAGGGCGTAGGGGCTGCACGGGTTGGCCAGGGTCCGTCTCAAGGTCGGCATCGGTGGCGACCCGCCCGAGGTTGAGCGATTTACGAAGGCGGCGGCTTTGTTTGCGGGGCAGGTCAAGGGCGGAGGCGGGGTTGGCGGGGATGGCGCCGGAACGGCAGAGCCAGCTTCTATGTGGGCGCGACGCTCACACCTGAAGTTTGGCCTCAATATGTGGGTGGATGTGGGCGGGACGCCCACACTCCTTGAGAGAGGCCAGGCAAAAAAGCGGCGGATGGCCCCAGAGACGGGGCGTGCAATGTATAGAATCCACCATGAATCCTTTCTTCCTTTGCGCCTCTGCGGCTTTGCGCGAGCCAATCTTTACATCTCCCCCGCTTAAGACTTTGCTCGCGCAAAGCCGCAAAGTTTTCAGAATCAGGAAATCCCTTCGACGGGCCGGTCCTTCAAAGTTTCAATTCGATTAGGTAGATATCACATCCACAAGTCACGATCTTGCCACTGACAAATAGTAGAGAAAGCTATTGCCCGAGACAGGGCGTGCAAGGTATAGAATCCACCATGAATCCCCTCTTCCTTTGCGCCTCTGCGGCTTTGCGCGAGCCAATCTTTACATCTCCCCGGCTTAAGACTTTTCTCGCGCAAAGCCGCCAAGCCGCAAAGTTTTTCAGAATCAGGAAATTCTTAATTTCTGGCCAAACGGTATATTGGTGATTGCCATATCCCGTAGCGAGGTAGGCTTCCGGTTTGCAGCCGAGGCGGCAGGACGACGATTCGATCCCCAACCTGATCTTACTTCCCGCTTGTCCCCGGCCACCCGCCGTGCTATCAGACACCCACGCGATGACCGCCACCCCACCATGGCCGTAAGCCGCCACCTTCCCGGTGTCCATTCGGCGTCGTGAAGCGGGCCACATCCGGGACAAAGCGCCCGTCTGCAATGAAACGACAGACGAGTTCGTATATCCGCCGCGCATGGGTTTTGAGGCGCACACTCATGAACTCCGCTTCCGCAACCACCACAGGAATGTGGTGGCTCCTTATTTTCCGCAAACACCACAGGAATGTGGTGGCTCCTTATCGCTGCCACGTTACTCTGTGTTCCACAGCCGCCCACGCGTTCTGGTGCTAAAAAGGAAAATGGAAAGGGTTGCAGTGAGCACCGGGATTGAGCCAAAGCGGTGTGGCGCTACGCTTCCCACCGCACTCCATGCAGCGACTTGCCAAGTGCCCGTTGTCGCGTCAGACAGGGGATCAAACTCTGTCTTCATTCCTTTCGTGTTCTGCGTGCCCTGCGTGGTGAGTGGTTACCTATTTGCGGCGGCGATGCTTGAGCTTGCTGACTTGTTTGCCGACTTGCTTGGCGGCTTGCTTGCGGTGCGGGGGCGGACCGGCCTTGGCGGCGGGTTTCGACTTGGGTTTGTCGTGTTTTTTAGCCGCGGCTGCCGGTCGTCTGGCGGGCACAAACCTAGCCGGGGTGCTGGGCTTGCCAGCCAGCACGAAATCGACGAAGCGGCGCTCGGTGTTGATCGCAAGGATGCGCAAGGGCACGCCCATGCCGGACTGGACGACGCGGCCATCAAAGGACACCCAGGCCATGCGATGCGCCTCAAAGCGCCAGCGACCATCGGGCAGGTCCTCGCGCTTGACCACGCCGCGCACTCCGAGGCCCGGGATTTCCACCATCAGGCCCATCGGCCGGGCCTCGGTGATGAGCCCCTCAAACACCGGCGGATTGTCGGAGCCGGCCACGGCCTGGAGATATTCTAACAATTTCAACTGTTTCGTTTCGCCCTCGGCCTCGGCGGACACGCGTTCGGTGTCCGAGATATGGCGGGAGATGTTGTGCATCTCGGCGAAGGCGGGCGTGTGGTCGGCCCGCTTGGGCGGGTTTTCTAACAACGGCTGCAAGGCGCGGTGGACGATGAGGTCGGCATAGCGGCGGATCGGGCTGGTAAAATGGCAGTAATCGCCCTTGGCCAGGCCGTAGTGACCGAGCGACTCGGCGGAGTAGGCGGCGCGCTTGAGGCTTTTGAGCAAGCCGAGTT
>JBAXOF010000422.1:0-2767 GCA_037133375.1 Verrucomicrobiota bacterium
CGCCTGTTTTCCGATCAAGAAGCGCTAAACTGCCAGTATTGGGCGTCCCGCCCACATCCACCCACATTGAAGCTGACCAAGCTCCACGGCGAACAGTGGGGTCGGCTCTATGGCCGCCTGCACGGCCTGTGCTTCGTGGCACCCGCGGTTTTGGGGAGCGCCGGCGTCCCACCGGCTGTGCTTGGCATCCTGCCAAACACTCTGGGGTGCATGAAACACAGAAACCCTGTCAATCGATCGCCCTCGGGTTAAACCTCCGCAAACCCAGCCCCCGACAGTCCGGGCAGGACTCCACTCCGGCGAGATACCGACCGTGACAGCGAGGGCAGTAGGCCGCTGCCGCAGCATCCTCGCCCGCGTCTGGCGCGCCATCGCAATCATCTAACGATTTCCCGCAGCGGGCAAGCGCGGCGACCAGCAAGGGCTGCAGCGCGGCGGCGAACCCGGCATCCTCGGCCACTCCCGGCAAGGGATGCAGGATGCGCCGCACAAAACCGCCCAGCCACGGGTTGGTTAGATCGCGGGTGGCTAACATCAGCCCGACCGGATGGGTGGTGCTCATGGCATGCACTGCGGCGATCTCCAAGGCACGCATCGCATGAAACGGCACCACCAACGCCAGCACCGCATCCATCCGCAATGCCTGGCGGGCTCCCGGATAGACCCGTTGCCCCAGCCACCACAGGTGGGCCGCCGTCCAACCCATCAGACACCACAACCACAGCGCGAACCACACCGCGGAGTGACTGCCCCGGTTGAGATAGACCCATGGCAAGCCGATGAAAAACCCAAGTGTTAGAGCCAGCCCGAGCCAGCGCGGCGGGCCGGCCACCAACTGCCAGCGCCGCCATTCGCGTGCCGCGCGGTCGGGCGCGAGCGCCAACCGCCACGCTTGCCGCACTGCGGCCTCCGGAGTGGCACCCCGCTGCTTGGCCCGCCGCAGCACCTCGACACACCGCGGCGACGAGATCCGGACCCGGCGTTGTCCCACCCGCAGGTGGTGCGGTTCCTGATGCACATCACTCCAGGTGAAGGGCGCGAGGCGTTCGCGGCGACCGGCGGCAACTTCCAGCAAAAAGGTGCCGTCGGCAGCGACCGCCAGCGGTGGGGCCTGACAGGGAGCCAACCCGCGATCCGGTGGCAATGGCAGCATGGGAACCAACCCGAGTTCCCGCATCGCCAGCCATTGGTCCGCCGCCAGCACCCGCCACTGGTGGCCGAACCAGCGGCGCCGCAGTGCGCTGCCGCGCAAGGGCAGCCACAGCGTCGACTCCCACAAAAACAGGGCGCTTGCAATCAGCCAAAACTCAGCGAAGGCCGACATCAATGGCTCCGATCAAATCGAGTCTTGGGTTTTGCCGGTGAAAAGGCGCTTGAGAAAAGCGCCGATGGCAACCAACCCGATGGCAATCGGCTTCCATAGCTTGGCTAGCAACCCGGTCTTGGCCGCCGCCAGCAAACCGCCGCCGACGATCAAGCCGGTCAAGCCATAGGTGGCGATCTTGTCGCCCTTGGAAAAGGCGGCGTAGGATTCCTCTTGCTGATAGGCGAAGCCCTTGAGCAGTCTCTGATATTCTGGAATCACGCTGGACAATTGGTTCTCATCGCACACCAGCACCACGTCCATCACCCCGCGCCGACCGAGCAGTTTGGTCTTATAGTTGATCATATCGCCACCGCCGCTGCCGCGCAGGCGCACGGCCCATTCAAGATTGTTGGTTTGCGGATTGTAAAACGGTGGTGTCTGCCAGCCGATCACCTCGAGCGTTGGCATGCCGCGTTTGGTCAGTTCCTTGTTAGCCTCCACCTGCCCGTCCTTGAGTTGTTTGAGGATTTCCGCGGCATTGAGTTTGCCTTTCTCGTCGTCCTTCACATAGCCGCAGTTCTCAAACTCAAACACCGCAAACCATCCCATGTCGAACGGCGCAATGTAACCGAGCTCCGACCCGTTGGTTAGATTGCCAAATGCTTCCATCAACTTGAGCGTGCCGGCGGAGCCGGTGAAACGGTAACCCCTTGGCACCTTGATGGTGGCCGTGGCTCCCAGCGGACCCGCACCGTCGGTCTTCCAATCGAGACTGTCGATAAATTGTTGGAACTTGGAGGCGGCAGCCTGCTTGTCGGCACTGGCCTCTTGTGCCGCTGGCTCCCCGGCCGCAGTGGCCTGATCCTGGGCGGCTGCCGGCAGCGCGGCGGCAAGGACCAGCGCGGCCCACCATGGAAGAATATGCAATGTTGGAATCATAAGGGTGGATGGTGAATTGTGTGACGAGGCCATGCTGTCGGACGCTGCGGTGCCCGGCAAGCAGGATCGGCGTGCGCCACGGCAAAAAAATGGCGTGGCAACAGGCGGGGCACGGGCGGGCTAAGTAATCCGTATTGGGCGGGACCACCGCGCCCCACTTGAGGCGTCATCCAGCCCCTTGACTTGCGCCGCGGATTCCCTAGATTGCTTGCACACCGCATGGCGTCACCGATCCAATTCTACCGTAACTTTCAGGCCCTGATGCAGCAACATGGCATCCGTCATGTGCTGACCTCCGGCATGGCTTGTGTCGAATATGGCATCCAGCAAAACACCAAAGACACCGATTGGATCATCCATCCGGACGATCTGGAAAAGCTCGTTGCCATGCTCTGCGAGTGCGAACGTGGCCTGACCGGTTGCAATTGGCTGGTGTCGTATCGGCCCCTGTTCGGGGCGCCGTTTGCGCAAGAATATCATCAGGGGGGGTGGACGTCGCACCTGGCGATCCGTGACGAGCCA
>JBAXOF010000423.1:0-2728 GCA_037133375.1 Verrucomicrobiota bacterium
GGGCGGAGGGCGGAGGAGGCTGGGCGCTGAGGCTGTCGTCGGCAGTCAGGCGGATCCTGGCGTTCGTCGTTTGGTTGGCCGCCCAGTCGTTCCAGACGTTCCAGGCGATCTTTTTGCCCGGCCCGGGCCGCACTGGGCCGATATCGCCGCTGAGGGAGGAAATCGGCAGGCCGTAGTTGGTGCCGCCGTCTGCGGAGAACTCGGCAAGGACGTAGAGGTTGGTGCTGTCGGGATCCACGAGGTCATAGGTGATCTCCACCAGCATGGTGCCCGCCCGCTGAGCGGACTGGAGGTTCAGGATTTGCGGGGGGATGAGGTTGGTCTGACCGTGGCTGGCCAGCGGCACGGCGGCGCCCGCAAGGAGGAGCGAGATTATGAATTTGATGTGTTTCATGTGAGGGTAGTCGGTTTTCGGAGTTTGCAGGTCGGATTTGTTGATAGTCAGTTCTGAGGTTTGATTACGGAGGCAGGTTCACGGTTCCGTTGATGGTGACATTGCCATTGACCAGCCAAACCACCGGCGGGTGCGTCGGGTGGCTGGTGAAGATCACCGTGGCACTGGCCCCGATTTTCACGGAGGAGTATTTGAACACCACCGCCCACCGGATCGGGTCATAAATGCCCGTGCCCGGAGTGCCGCTGGTATTGGTCCAGACGCAGGTAACAGCCTGGCTCATGTCAATGACGGTATCATTGGTAATGACGAGAGCCCCATCCGAGCCATCGGGGCAGGGCACCGTGAGTTGCGCGTACAAGGACGGCGTCATGGGGTCATGCTCAAGGCCAGCGCGGGCGCGGCCAGTTTGGATTTCAGGTTGAGTGTGCTGTTCATTTTGGAATTTGTCCTTGTTGATGTTGAACTGGTCTGTATTTGGATGTTGGTTGTGGTGCGGGCGGGTTGGATCGCTGGGTTGAGGGATTTTCGAATTAAGGCTGAATCAAGCGGAAGAACTTGGTTCCCGTCGGCGGTGAATTGGTCACGCGCCTGGTCGTGCCGTCGTCACTCACCGGGCCGGAGAAGCTCGTCCAGTTGGTCGTGGCGGGATTGCTATTGTGCTGCAAGGAGAAGCCCGTGGCAGGCGACGGCCAGGAAACAATCACGTTCGCGCCGGAGCGTGTGATCGTGAGCAACGGTGCGCCTGGCGTTTGCACGACGGAGATCAGACTCCAGAAACCGCCCGTCACCGAGTAATTGCCACCCGTCAGCGCACCGCCAGCGTCCGGCTGACCGATCGTGCCACTGATGGAATAGGCACTGCCGCTACTGGTGCCACCACCGCCGGCAATTTTTGACCAGTCAATGGAGTAGTTCTGCGCGCACGCGGCTGACGCAGCCAGCAGGAGTGGAAGGAGAAAAAGGCCTTTCATTGTATGGCCCTCAGAACACCATTGGTGAAGTAGAGCGTGTTAGTCCCGCCGCCTGGCACCAGCACAGCTAAGTTGGTGGTCAGCCCGCCAGTGATGGCATTGGCGGAGAGATTGGTCAAACCCGCGCCGTTGCCGCTGAAGCTGGTTGCCGTCACGGGGCCGGAGAAATTTGGGCTGCCACTCAGGAACGCCACATTGGCCGAAAGCCGCGCATCCGCGACCGTACCACTGGCCAATTGCGACGCGTTGAGACTGGTCAATCCCCCGCCGTTGCCGTTGATGACGCCGGCAATGAACGCCTGGGTCTGGCCGCTGCCGATGCGGATGATGTTGTTGTCGGCCACCAGGCCAACGTTACCTATGTCAAGGTTGCTGCTGCCGGTGGTGATGTTGTAACCCGCCTGATAACCCACGGCGATGTTGTTCGAGCCGATCGTGTTGTTGTGAAGCGCCGAGTCGCCATCGGCGGTGTTGTAGTTTCCGGTTGTGTTCAGATTGAGCGCCTGATGGCCATTGGCGGTGTTGTTGGAGCCAACCGTATTGAGATTGAGCGCCCAATCACCGTTGGCCGTATTGTAGCTGCCGCTGGTGTTCGCGTACAGCGCCTGGAGGCCATTGGCCACATTGGAAACGCCGTTGGTGTTATATAAAAGCGCTTGATAACCGCTGGCCGTGTTCTTGGAGCCAGTGGTGTTGTTGAACAGAGCGTTGAAGCCGCTCGCTGTGTTGTAGTTGCCGGTCGTATTACTATAAAGGGCCGCAAAGCCGCTGGCCACATTGTTGCTACCGGTAGTGTTATACTGGAGGGCGACCACGCCATTGGCAGTGTTGGCGCTCCCGGTCGTGTTGTTTCTAAGCGCATCGTTGCCGTTGGCCGTATTGTTATATCCGATCGTGTTGGAAAAAAGTGCCCTAACGCCGTTAGCGACATTACCAGAGCCGGTCGTGTTGGCGAACAGAGCCTGGTAGCCGTTGGCCGTGTTCCAATTTCCGCTCGTGTTGCTGTAAAGCGCTTGATAGCCATTGGCAGTATCGTTGTATCCGGTCGTGTTAGCGTGAAACGCCTGATAGCCGTTGGCTGTGTTGCCCAAGGCAGAAAGCGACGAAGGGCCGGTCATGTTCACGTTTGTCAATCCCGCGCCGTTGCCGGTGAGCGAACCGGCAAATGTACCGTTCGCACTCGTGAAAGTACTGACGCCGTTGAAAACGTTGCCACTGGTGAAGGTCTGGTAGGCGTTGCTCGGTGGCGGGGTAATCGTCAGTGTCGCTCCGGCGGAGTAGTTGTTTCCCGCGTTTTGAATGGTAAGGTTTGTCACCGCTCCTTTGCCCACGCTGGCGACGATGACGGCGTTGGATCCGC
>JBAXOF010000424.1:0-2707 GCA_037133375.1 Verrucomicrobiota bacterium
AGGCCGCATCGTTTGTGAGCCAGTTACTGATCCGTGCCCAGAATGCAGGGCATCCTCCGGAATTCATTCTCCTGGCTGGCGGCACATCGAGAATCCCCATGATCAGAGAGGAGTTGGAAAAAATCACCGGGGTTGAATGTCGGCAGTGGAGTGAGGGGCGTGAGGCGATTGGTCTTGGCGCTTCTATCAAGGCACATCAGAAATGGGGGCTTCATACAAGTCTCCCACGTGACGATAATGAGGCCGCAATGACGCAATACAGGACTCTGCTGGAAGCTGCCTGGCTCGACAAAAAAATCACACTAGAGGAACGTGAGTTTCTGGAAACAAAGAGAAATGGTCTTGGGCTGACGCATGCAGAGTCACGTGCGCTGCAAATTCAAGTTCTTGGGGAGGCGATAGAGGACATAGTGGGCAATTCCACCAGCAATTTTAGTCAGATCACCAAGACAGACAATGGCTTCGCGTTGATCCCGGCGGGAATTTTCGAGATGGGAGATTCATTGGATAGCACCGCCGATGCCACGGTACACTCTGTGAATGTGAGCGCTTTTTATTTGGCCAAGCATGAGGCAACAAAAGCCCTATGGGATCAGGTGCGGATGTGGTGCCTAACTCATGGCTATAAAGATGCCCTTCCATCAGGGAAGGGAAAGTTATTCAATCATCCGGTGCATTCGGTCGACTGGGATTCTGCGCTAAAGTGGTGTAACGCCTACAGCGAGAAGGATGGGTTGATTCCGTGCTACTCTGTGGGTGGGACCGTGTTTCGAACAGGTTCCAGTGCTTCGGTGGTGTGTAACTGGGCGGCCAACGGCTACCGCCTGCCCACCGAGGCGGAGTGGGAAAAGGCCGCGCGTGGCGGCCTGCGCGGGAAGCGGTTTCCTTGGGGGGACACGATTAGCCACGGTCAGGCGAATTTTGCCAATTGTGGAAAAGAATCCTATCAGACTGGAACCACCGGATATCATTCCACTTACGGCAATATCTGGGCTGGCGGATGCCCATCACCTGTTGGGAGTTTCGCGCCTAATGGCTATGGCCTCTTTGATATGGCTGGAAATGTAAGGGAGTGGTGTTGGGATTGTTATGGAGCCTATCCCTCGACGTCACAGACCGATCCTCGCGGTGCAACATCGGGCTCTCGTAGGGTGACCCGGGGTGGATGCTGTCAAAGCGAAGCTCGCTTCTGCACCGTGACCTTCCGTAGCGTACTCAGAGTGATCGACCACGTAGGTTTTCGCCTTGCCCGCAGTGTAGTCACATAAAACCGCAGACTAGCAGACCATGTCACCAGGGTAGCGGGATAATTTCACGACGCTTGCTGTATCATACTCCACTATGAAATCCGACACCAACCTATGTCCCGCCTGTGGTGCACGATCACCGCGCAATGCCCGACTCTGCCCGAATTGCCGCACAGAGCTGGTGCTCACATCCAAGGGCTCGGTCGCGGTCTGGCGGCTGGGAGAGGTGCGGCCTGGTGTTGTGGATGGCGTGGTGCGCATGATCGGGAAATCGCTGGGGCTTCCGGTTGTTGTGCAGCCGGCACTGCTCGACCCGCGGCCGTCGCGGCGTACTGATTGGCGCGGTGCCTCGGCCACTGCCTTCCTCAACCAGGTGGATCGCCGGACTGGGCGCGGCAAAGGTAGCGGCACCATTTTTTCGTTGGGGATCACCGAGGAAAACATCGTGCCGGGTGCGGCATGGAATTACTTGTTCGGTTACGCCTATCTCGGCCAGCCATCATGCGTGGTTACCCTTCACCAGATGTCGTCGGACAACCCAAGTCTGCGCCTGTTAGTGCGCCGCGCCGCCACCATCGCCATTCACGAGATCGGCCACAACTGCGGGCTCGACCACCATGGCTACGACGAGGGCATCGCCTGCGTGATGACCGCCGACACCGAGCTAGACTGCCTTGAGCGCCTGGACGAGGGCACCCACCGGTTCTGCCGCGCATGCCAGTTGGTGGTGGACCGCAAGCTCGCCGGTCTGCTGTCCTGAGTAATGTGGACGTTTGAATTGATGTCGGCGAACGACTACACTTCATAATGTGGTCGAACGCCGATATTTTCACTTGTCGCCGTTCGGCGACTTGGCTACGTTAGCCCCATGGAAGTACAAAGTGTGCGAGAGTTGGCAGCCGTGATTCGCAGTTTGCGGCGGGAGAGGGGGTGGAGCCAGGCCGCTTTGGCGAGTAAGGCCGGGGTGGGGCGTGAGTGGATCATTCACTTGGAAAAGGCGAGAGCTAGCGTCGAACTTGGACGGGTGATGGACACCCTCAAGGCATTGGGAGTGCGCCTGAGAATCGAACCCCAAGCACCAAGCGATTCGGAGATTGATCTCGGCCACATCCTCGGCGACTCCAACCCCTCTCTCAAGCCATGAGCGACTCCCTGATGGTGATGGCGGATGGCGTCCTGATGGGACAGCTCGAACGTGATGGCAGGCGCCTAGGATTCACCTACGACTCCACATGGTTGGAATCGCCGCGCCGGTTTCCGCTCTCGCTCTCCATGCCGCTCGCGTTGAAAGAACACCCGCATTCAGTGATCGAACCATTCTTGTGGGGGCTTCTGCCTGACAGCCCGCAGATCCTCGACGAATGGGGCAAGTGCTTCCACGTCTCCCCACGCAATGTTTTCAGCATCATCCGCCACGTCGGCGAAGACTGCGCGGGTGCCGTCCAATTTTTTCATCCGGA
>JBAXOF010000425.1:0-2697 GCA_037133375.1 Verrucomicrobiota bacterium
ACTGTCCTGCCTCAACGCGCAAGCCGCCGTCCGTGGCGATAACCTCCGCGGCGGAGGTGGCGACCGCCAGTCGTCGTCCGCCGCCCGCAGCCCGGCGACCGGTTCTAAAATCCAGCGGCCCGCCGCCAAGCCGGATCCCAAACCGGTAGCCCGTCCGGACACCAAACCCGCCGCCCGACCAGACGCCAAACCCGCGACTTTGCCGACGCAGCGACCCGCCGTGCAACGCCCGACCACGCGGCCTGACAGCAAACCCGACTTCAATCGTCCCGATAGCAAACCCGGCCTGACCAAGCCTGACAACAGACCGGACCTCAGCCGTCCTGACAACAAGCCCAGTCTGGCCAAGCCTGACAACAGACCTGACCTCAGCCGCCCGGACAGCAAGCCGGGCCTGACCAAGCCTGACAACAGACCTGACTTCAGACGCCCGGACAACAAGCCCGACCTCAATCGTCCGGGAAACAATCAGGGCCCGCTGGCGAACCGTCCTGTTACCAACCGTCCGGCCACCCTGCCGGGTATGGTCACGTATCCGGACCGCCCCGGCAAGAATCCGCCGGACCGGTCGAACATCAACCGCGCCGACATCGACAACAGCCGGAACATCAACAAGGCCAATATCGACAACAGCCGGACCCACAACAACGTCAACATTGACAATAGCCGGACCCGCAACAACGTCAATATCGACAATAGCCGCAACGTCAACAATGTGCATATTGACAACGTCAACGTCAACCGGCGCAATGTCGGGTTGAACCGACCCTCGACGCTGCCGGCGAAAACCCGCGATTGGGACAATAACAAGTGGGGTGGCAATAATGGCGTATGGGGCAACAAGGTCAATATTGGCAACAATGTGAACGTCAACATCGACAACAACTTCCGCCGCAGCGTCAACTATTCATACCGTCCCAACTACTGGGGCGCCAGGCCGTGGTGGGGTGCCGGTGATTGCCATAGCTGGCATCACGGCCACTGGGGCTACGGCTGGAACAGCCACTATTACAGCAGCCATTGGTACTATCACGACGACCATGATTTCGCCAGCGGTTTCATGTGGGGAATCGCCGTCTGGAGCCTTGGCAACATGATCTATGACATGGGATATAACTCCTACCGCAATCCCTATCCGGCCCCTCCGGTGCAAAACACCACCATCAACTACGCTCAACCCGTATCTGTGAGCGCCGCTGCCAACCCGCCTGGCGATGAAGCAACTACCAAGATCGCCGAAACCAAGTCCGCCGAGGCCACCGAGCGTTCGCGCACCGCGTTCAAGCAGGGCGACTACGTCAGCGCGCTGAAGTCCGCGGATGAAGCGATCAGCTACACTGCCGGGGATGTCACGCTGCACGAATACCGTGCGCTGGTGATGTTCGCGCTGGGCAAGTACGCCGACGCCGCCGGCGTGCTCAACCCGGTGCTCGCCTCCGGCCCGGGCTGGGGCTGGGAAACCATGGTCGGGTTCTACGACTCGTCATCCACCTATGACGCGCAACTGCGCAAGCTCGAGGACTATGTCAAAGGCAAGCCCAACGGCGCGGAAGGACACTTCCTGTTAGGTTACCACTACCTCGTCAGCGATCACATGGACAGTGCCTGCGAACAGTTCGACAAAACCGCCAAGCTGCAACCCGCCGATTCCATCGCCCGTCAACTGCGCGACCTCACCCGGAGTTCGCTGCCTGACTCCGGCGGGGCGGAGAGCGCGCCGCCGGCCAGACCGGCACCGGTGCCCAGCGAGAAACTCGTGGGCACTTGGGTGAGCGACCGCGGCCAGGACGGCAAGGTCACCTTCACCATGAGCGCGGAGGGCGATTACACATGGTCCTACATGAACGGCGGCAAGTCCACCGATCTGAAAGGCACTTACGGCCTCAATGACAAGGGTCTGTTAGTCCTCACTTCGGACGATTCGCAAATGGTCTCCGAAGTCACGCTCAAGGATGACAAACAACTGAAGTTCGTCCTGGTGGGTGCCCCGGAAGGCGATCCCGGCTTGGAATTCAAGAAAAGCTGATCCACACTCCAGGGACCGGAGCGGCATGACGCTCCGGTCCCTTGGTGAAACTCAATCCACCTCCGCATGCTCGAAGAACTTCTCTCCAACATTTTCGTCAACCAATGGGCGGTCTTCGGGATCGTGACCTTGTTGCTGCTCGCGCTTGCCGAGGCGGGTTGCCGCTTCGGCATGGCATCCCGGCGGCACAACCCCGAAGCCGCCGCCGGCCATAGCGGCAGCGTGCAGGGGGCCGTGCTCGGCCTGTTAGGACTGTTGCTCGGCTTCAGCTTCGCCATGGCGGTGGGCCGCTACGACTTGCGCCGCTCGTTGGTGGTCGATGAGGCCAACGCCATCGGCACCACCTGGCTGCGCGCCGATTTCCTTTCGGCACCGCATCAAAAGGAGGTCAAGGAGTTGCTCAAGCGCTATACCCGCATCAAACTGGAGGACGGCAAGGCGGTGACAACCCTCGATGCGACCACGCGTTCGCGAGCGGAGATTGCGAGGATTCAAAATGCGTTGTGGTCCCACGCGGATGCCGCGGCCCTTGAGAAACCCTCGCCCGTCACAGTCAGTTTCATCACCACGCTCAACGAAACCATTGACCTCGACGCCACCTGCAAGGCGGCGCTGAGCAACCATGTGCCCGGGGCGGTCTGGCTGCTGCTGCTGGTGGTTTCCGGTTGCGG
>JBAXOF010000426.1:0-2694 GCA_037133375.1 Verrucomicrobiota bacterium
CCGGCAAGCTGGCCATTGATATAGACCCAGGCCCGGTAATCCACGCCGCCGAAATGAATGCGCACCCGCTGGCCCATCATGGCGGGCGGCAGTGTGAACGTGCGGCGATACCACACGTCTTTCATGTGCTGAGTGGTTGGAATAGCGAGCCCTGAGAGCTTGCTCTCCGGACAGAACGGAACGAAGATCTTGGCGTTGAGATCCTTGCCGTATGTTAGCCCGCGGGCATCTCCGTCCGCCGCCTTGTCGATCTCAAACTGCCACTCACCGTTGAGCGTCATCCAGTTCTCACGCAAGAGGTCGGGCCGCGGATGTTCGGGGCGCGGCTCGGCGGCGGCGGCGGGAAAAAGTCCGGTGAGCACGGCCGTGATAGCGGCCATCAAGTATATTCTGTTTTTCATGATCACTGAGGCAACTCGGCGGGTGCAATATCCACAAGCGTGGTGACCACCGGTTGGAGAGCTCCCGGGGTGACGTGAATGATGAAAACCCGCCGGTATGTGTCGAGATACTGCAACTGGCGTTCGGTGAACGGCACCCACGAGTCACCCTCTTTGTAATAGAAATTCGTTTGCGCCATGTTGTAGGGATTGACCTTCCTGACGGGCGGCACGTTGGTGATGCCCCCTGGATGCACGGCAAGCCGGTGCTCACCGGCTTGGATGGCTGTCTCCACGGTGACCAGGGGCAGCACCCGCGACTCACCACTGGGAAAGGCCTCGGCGGAGTCATCGATGACAACCATCTGATAGGCTGGCCGCGGATCCTCCGCTTTCGAAGCGCTGGGTTTCGGCAGGATGATGAGCATCGCCCGTTTGATGTGAGGTGGCAACTTGGCGCTGGCCGCCAGATTGGCCATGGGCTGCTTGGGATCGACCGCAGAACTATTGTAAAGCACCAGCGCTCCGTTGACCGGGATCGTGATCTGTGCCACTGAAAACCCTTCCCGCACCAACTTCAACCTGGCCATCCCACCCGCCTTGTCGGTTAGATAGAGCTCCGCATCGGGGTGGACGGGATCGTGCAACACCGCGCGGATCGGCACCGGCCCCGCCACTTCATTCTGCTGGGCATAGCCCACCACCGGCAAGCACCATGCGATCAGAATCGAGAGAAAGTTTCTTGTGATCATGTAAATCAGAATTCATTGCTGGACAGCCACCGGAATGACACCAAGTTCATGCGACGTCCAAAAATCTTGTTCGCCGTGGCCGCGGCCGAATTGGTATAGGCATTCAACCCCGGCCGGTCCACCGGGTCAACATATTCAGGAATGCGCTGCACCACGGCTTCCGCGTAGGCCCGGGCGGCCACCGTGCCATTCGGATCCCAAGCTTCCCCGCACACCCGGATGACGAAGGTGTCGCCACGCACCGTGGCGGCCGGCTCGAGGATGCGCAGCAGATCCCCTTGGCTGATCCAACCGGGGGCACCGGCTGCGGGATTACCCGTCGCGGCCGCCGGCGTCTTGTAGTTGTATAAAATCGGGTTTTTCAGGTCTCCCGCAGTGATCGGCACCTGGGTGGTGAAATACTTGTCATTGATCTTGGACTGGGCGATGGCCGCGGCCAACGCGCCGCACAAGGTCAGCGCGGATTCCGAGCCAACCTGGCGGTTCACAAACTCCGACATGGAAAGGAACGGGCCGCGGGTGCGCACCTCATCGACGATCTTGGTCGCCAAGCTTTCCAGTTCATCATTGCTGAGTTCGCGGTAGCCGTTCCATTCGTTGGTCTTGGTATTGTCTATCTTATTAGAGTCAATGGGGCCACCGAGGGCGCCACCGTTGAGCAGCGACATGCCGAGGATGGGAACACCCGTTGCTTTCCTGGTTTCAAGCCCTGCGCTCCTCGCCCAGAGGGTGACAATCTCACTCTTGTTCAGCGCTCCCAGCACCGCTTTCCACGCCTGCACGCTCGTCGAATTGACGTTGAAGGGGCCCCGGATCATTTGGTATTCCGCCGCTTTCTGATAGGCGGCGTTGGTCGGCTTGCCAGACACGAACAATTCCGCCTTGGCGGTCGCGACGGATTTACCCGCTGGCAGATAGGGCTGAAACGCCTGGGAGGCCAACGGTGTGCCGCCATTCATGAATTGCTCAAACACCGCCTCCGGCGTCATATTGCCCCGGGTCGCGAAAGTCGAAAAATAAAACCGGTCATACAGCGCGTGATTGGCCAGCACCGAGTGATCTAACATAATCTCGTCGGCCACGCTCGTATCCTGCTGGCTCACCTTGGTGGTGGACATCAGCGGCGAGACCTGGGAATTACCAACAGGTTGGACGAAAGCCGGCAGATAGGACGAGGTCAGGGCGTTGGAGCGGCGGAAGTCGGCGATGGTTTGCAGCGGGCCGGTGGGCAGTTCGAAATAACTCCCGGATTTGACGCCTTTGGCGGCGGTATTGGCAGTGAGGCAGTTGACACGCTCGCCGTTGATTTCAAACAAGTCATCCACGTTGCCGGGCAACCACTGGAAATTGAGCTCGTGCGACTGCGTGCCGGGCTTGTTTTTGGAAAAATCGATCGCGACAACTGTGCGGGCGGGATTGTGGAACAGATAGGGTTTGCCCGCCAAACGTCCGTCTAACAGCGAGTTGACGCTGCCGGCCTTCTCCGTGCGCAACCCGGTCTCATACACTCCGCCGTTGGTAGTGCGGGCGTAGGCGGAGAAAATCGCCACCGATTTCGCCCT
>JBAXOF010000427.1:0-2678 GCA_037133375.1 Verrucomicrobiota bacterium
CCGGCATCGATATCCCCAACGCCAACACCATCCTCATCGACCGCGCCGACCGCTTTGGCCTGGCTGACCTCTATCAACTTCGTGGGCGGGTTGGCCGCGCCGGGGAGCAGGCCTATGCGATCCTGTTGTTGCCGCGGGACATGCTGACGGTGGGTGACGCGCGCAAACGCATCCACGCCATCAAACAATACACCGCGCTGGGCTCCGGCTTCAAAATCGCCATGCGCGATTTGGAGATCCGTGGTGCCGGCAATTTGTTAGGCACGCGGCAATCCGGCCACATCGCGCAAATCGGCTTTGACCTATACTGCCAGTTGCTGCGCCAATCGGTGGAGCGCCTTAAAACCCGCCAAGACACGTCGGGTGCGCTCACCACCTTCAGGGCCGATTTCATTGTCACCTCCGAAGCGACTTGGGCATCCGGTGACCAGTCTGAGAGGCTGGACAGGCGGACCACCGGGCAACTTACCCCCTTCCTACCCGGCACCCACCACCCGCCAGCCAGCTTATTGCCAGCTTTTCTGCCCGCCACGTGGCTGGGCGAGACGCGCCTGCGGATTGCGGCCTACCGGGAGTTGGCGGAAGCGCGCTCGGAGGCGGCCATTGGCGCCCTAGAAACCTTGTGGCGAGACCGCTTCGGACGCATCCCTGACCCAGCCGCCAGACTCCTTGAAATCGCCAGAATCAAGGCCCTGGCAGCCGCCAGGGGCATCACCTCGGTGGAAATCCAAGGCCAGCGCCTGATGCTCCACCGCAACGGTGATTACATCTTATTGGAAGGTCGGCGTTTTCCCCGCTTGCAATCTTCCGCTTCCCAAGGGAAACTCCCCGAAGCAATCAGCTTGCTCAAAACCCTCTGACCGCATCCCTCCCCGTCCATGAAAATTCGATTCCCCTTTGCCTTAGGAATGGCCGCAACCTTCATCCATGGCGGCAACATCCAAGCCCAGCAACCCCCTGCGGAGCAAGCCCCACAAGATCAACCTGCACCACAAACCCAGCTTGCGCCACCGGCGCGGCCTGCGGCACCCAAGCTGCCAGCGGGACCCATCGAGGTCAACGGCATCGTCGCCAAGGTGAGTGGGCATGTGATTACCAAATACGAGGTGTCCTTTATGCTGGCACCGATCTATGCCCAGCTTGCCGCCCAATTTCCGCGACGTGGGGCTGAATTCGAGCGCCAGTTCAAAGCCGCGCGCGACGGCATCATCCAAGAACTGATTGATCGGCAGATCATCCTTGATGAGTTCAAGACCCTCGGTGCCAGCATCAAGGACTACCTCATCAACGAGGAAGTCAAACGCCAGATCCGCGAGCTTTTCAATGGCGACGAGGTGAAATTCCAACAAGAACTCAGGCGCAGTCACCTCACCATGGATGGCTACCGCAAGATGACCAAGGAAAAAATGATCGTTCAAGCCATGCGCGCCAACCAGTTCTCCGATGCGCCGCCGCCCCTGCCTAACGAGATCCAACAGGAATACGATGAAATCAAGCTAACCCTGCGCGACACCACCAAGGACCGCATCTCGTTCAAGAAAATTTTCATCCCCCGTGTGGATCAGGAAAACCCCACCGCCCCCACTGAAGCCCAACTCTCGCTTGCCGAGGATCTGGCAAAAAAACTCAAGCAAGGCGGGGACTTCACCGCGCTCGCCAAAAGCCACTCACGCGATGCCTTCGCCGCGCAGGGCGGCGTCCAGGAAAATGTTTCCAGGCCGGATCTCGCCCCTGAGTTTGCCGCCATCATCTTCGGTGCCAAGCCCGACCAACTTGCAGGCCCGCTCGAAGACCCTAACGGATTCACGCTCGTCATTCCCACCAAAATCGAATTCGGCCCCCCCCCGCCCCTTGATGGCAAGGTCCGCGAAATGCTCGAAGAACGCGTTCGCCGCAAAAAGACCCACGCCCAATACGACCGCTGGATTCAATCCCGCCGTAAAACCGCGATGATCGAGATCAAGCCAATCTGAAGACCCAAGACTGCAAGACACAAGACGCAAGACGCGAGCGTACCGGCTCCTTTTCTCTTGGATCTTGTGTCTTAAAGTCATCTCATCTACTCCATGCCCGAGCCTGATCTGTTCTCGTTGGCGCAAGCCCGGTCCCCTGTCTCCCGCATCCGGGAATTGCGCGCTGAACTCGCCCGCCACAACCACCTTTACTACACCCAGGCCAGCCCGGAAATCTCCGACGCCGAATACGACCGACTTCTCCGCGAGCTCGAGGAGTTAGAGAAACTCCACCCCGAGTGCTACGATCCGGACTCCCCCACCCAGCGGGTCGGCGGCGCGCCCATCGCGGGGTTTAAGAAAATCCAGCACGCGGTGCCGATGCTCAGCATCGACGATGTGTTTGAGCTGAGCTCCGATGCCCTCGCCAAATCCGGGGCCGCCCGCCCCGAACAGGAACTCATCGAGTTCTATCAACGCCTGCGCAAACTCCTCGCTCGCGATGCCGTCACCGTCACCGTCGAGCCCAAGATCGACGGTGTTGCCGTCTCACTGCGCTATGAAAATGGCCGCCTCGTCCACGCCGCCACCCGCGGCGACGGTCGCACCGGCGACGACGTCACCCACAACGTCCGCACCATCCGCTGCATCCCGCATGACCTGCGCGCACTATCCGTAGCTGCGGCATCCCTGCCGCAGTCGCCATCCGTAGCTGCGGCATCCCTG
>JBAXOF010000428.1:0-2666 GCA_037133375.1 Verrucomicrobiota bacterium
CCCTCAGCCCCATCCTGACCGTTCAGGCGGATTCCCGCCTCGCCTGGCAGGAAACCACCGCAGTGGATGCCCCGCGCAGCTTCCTCGTCACGCCCTTCGATATTGGCCTGCGCCACGTCATTGCCCGCATCCCGGACGATGCCATCGGCGCTCCCTCTGCCATCGTGGACAGGGGCACCGTCAATGCCTTCTATCTCGCCTACGTCGATGAAACCTACGATGTCCAACTCATCCATACGTATCCCGACGGCACCCGTCTCATGAGCGGTTCCATCGTGGCCGTGGGTCTGCCGCCGGACATTTACGTCCGCATCCAATCCATCTTCCAGGGCACCCTTTTCATCAACGGCTCCGAGACCCTGTGGCTCACCAATGCCGATTTCGACCAGAACGGAATCGCCACCCTCTACTTCGAGTGGTCCGGTGAGGGCAATCCCCGCATGTGTTCCAATGTGGGCATCTTCACCACCCCGCCCGCGCAGAACTAACAACCCATTGCCTTTCCCCAATAACCGTTAACTAATAACCTATAACTCTTCCCATGCCCTCCCTTCGCCTCGTTACCCTTGCCGTCCTGCTGGCCGCCCCGCATGCTGCCTTTGCTGCTGACTATGTGTCTCCAAACTACAACCTGACCCCAGCCACCTGCTGCAAGTGCATCACCGTAACAATCGGTCAGGGTGGTGCCACGCAGTCACTAGCCCAAAAACCCGATAAGCCCCTCATTCCAGCCGCTAAAGAAAAAAACGGTAATTACTCGCTCGGCGATGTTAATCTTACGATTGACAAGAACTGTTTGACAGACAACAGCGTAATTGGTTACTACGTCGAGTCCGACTCCGATCCGAAAGTTTCCACAGATCTTGTCTCGGTGCCTCTTGGGAACTTTGAAAACCGCGATGGTATCAAAACCGCCAGGATCGATGTCACCATCTCCGGTAGCAAGGCTAAGGAAGGTATGGAACTGGGTGCCAAAAGGTGGAAACTCATGGTCACTTGCACAGGCACAAAATCACCCGAATCTTGCCCGACCTATTTCACTATCAACTCCTGCCAGTCCTGCGAGACTTGTCAAACATCTTCAGCCTGTCCCAGCGCCAGTAATGGCTGCTTCATAGGATATATTCCGCTCGGAGCTTCCAATGCCGGAGACACCACCGGCTTCCTTCGCTTCTATACGCCCGACCTCACCAATCCCGGTACCGCCGGGATCATCGCACTGGTCCCATCCACGTTCACAGTCAACCGCGACGGGAATGGTTGTATCACATCGGTCGTCAGCCCGGTCAATACCATCACACTTACCCCGTCCGCAACGGCCTTCGATCCCAATGCCTTTACCCTTACCCATTCACATAACAACACACCGTTCCGCACGACCACCATCTCCCGGGTCCAGGTAAGCGGCACGACATATCTTTGTCTCGACAGCACTTACGATAATTCCACTTTCCGCTACCGGCAGAGCCAACCTGACGCTAACACTTGCATCCTCGATTCCGGCCCCGTCGTCGATGGCGTCTTTTCCCCAATGCGCACGGAAACCCGTGTCATCTCCGTCCCCGTGCCCGGCAAGGAAGTTCACCGTGATACCGTCAAGGAAAACAACATCACCGTCTCGGATATCGAGACCACATGGGAGAACTTTGCGTGGTGCTGGGAAAAGACCCAGGAAATCATCGATCCGTCCGGTTCCCATCTCACTTCCAATTGGGTCTATTTTCAACCCGGTGAATCCACTACCGGCGGATACGGCCTACTAAAACAATACACCCGTTATGATGGATATGAGGAGGTTCACTCATATCAGTTCAATGGAGGCAACGACTTCCATCTGGTCCAGCTTCCATTCGCTGGCAATCTACAGGGCCTCACCAATACCCTCACATGGAATTCCAATACCAGCACCATCACCATCAACCGCACGGTCAGCGGTAAAACCCTATCCGAAAAATCGGTAGCATTCAATGAGGCTGCCAACAGCATCAAGGCCATCACCAAGACTTCCAGCGCCGTTTCTCCCGACACTTCTCTAACTGAAGAAATCACCTATATTCCATATGGTACGGACTTTGGCGGCCAACCATCCCTCATCACTCATCCGGATGGTACCCTAACCACCTATACATACTCCCGTCAGGGCGACGGCGGTAAAACCGTCACCGTCAAAAACGGCTCCATCAGCACCCCCAGTGTCAATGGCGGCACCCTAACATATGGAACCACCACAATAACAATATACAATGCCAACGGAACACCCGTCCTGCGCACAGCGACGCTAACCGTTCCAAACGCCGGAACGGTGACAACTGAAAGCTTTGAAGTCACCCAGCAGGACGCCTTCGGCCGGGCCGAGAAAACCTCCTATTTCCCTTCCGGAAATACCAAGGCATGGGAAATACTAACAAGCTATTCCTGCTGCGGCATCTCATCCTCCACCGATCGCCATGGCGTGGAGACGACGTACACCTATGACGGCCTGCGCCGGCAAAACAAAGCCACCACCCTAAATGTCGCCACTGAGACAGTTTACAATGGCCTAACCACAACCACCAAGCGCAACTCCGAGGTCATTGCGGTTTCCGTCCGCGACCTTGCCGGCACCTACCGCGAGTCATGGTCTCCAAATCCCGCGGCAACGGCCGATGTCCCATTGGTAGCCACCA
>JBAXOF010000429.1:0-2653 GCA_037133375.1 Verrucomicrobiota bacterium
GAACTGAGCGTCAGGTCCCCTTGAAGTTTGGCTTCATCGACGAGTCGCTTGCCTAGGAGCGGACGCGGGTGGTGGCTTGTTTGAGCAGGCCGTATTTCGGGGAGAAAATGAAGGCGCACAGAAAGACGGCACCAAGCACCAGCACGATGGCAGGGCCTTGTTCGATGTTGAGGTGCCAGCCGATCAGGACGGCGGCGGCCGAGGCGGTCCCGCCTAACAATGATCCGCCCCAGAACAGGGCGCTGGTGGAATCGGTGAGCAGATAAACCGTCGCCGCCGGGGTGACCAAGAGGCCGAGGGCGAGCATGCAACCGACGGCTTGCAACGAGGAAATCAGCACGACGATGAGCACGGCGAACAATAGGTAGTTGAGCGCGCGCACCGGCACCCCGAGGGTGGCCGCCACCTCGGTGTCGAACAAGGTCATCAGCAGCGGACGGTGCATGGATGTTAGAAGACCGAGCGAGCCAAAGGAGATCCAGAAGTTGGTCCACAGGTCGGCGTCGCGCAGGCCCATGATGTTGCCGAAGAGCCATTCATCCATTTGCTGGGTCACGCCGAGTCGGCGCAACAGGATGATGCCGCCGCTGAAGGCCGCCGTATATAAGATGGCCAGAGAGGAATCCTGATCAAGGCGCGAGCCGCGTGACACGGCCAACGAGCCGAGGCCGATCAACAACGCGGCGAACAAGGCCCCGAGAAAAACACTCCAATCGTGCAAACCCGCCAGCAAAATCGCCACGGCAATGCCGGGCAGCAGGGCATGGGACAGCGAGCCGACTTTGAGCGCGGATTTTTTCAACACCACGAAGCCGCTGACATAACCGTTGGTGAAGCCGATCAACAGGGCGGCCAGCATCGCGCGCTGGTTGAAGGGTTGCTGGAACGGTTCGATGAGCCAGTCGATCATGCGACCTCCTTTCCGATAGGTGAGGGTGAATTGAAGGTTTGTGCCAGGTGGACTTCGGTGAACACCTCAGCCACCGGGCCGAAGGCAATGCTGTGCTGACGCAACAACAAGGCCTCATCGAAAATATCGCGCACGGTGTCCAGATCATGATGGGAGGCGATCACCAAGCGGCCTTCTTTTGTTAGATCGCGCAAGGTCTTGGCGAGGCTGGCCTTGGAGGTGTGGTCGAGGCCGCTGAATGGCTCATCGAGCAACAGCACATGGGCCTCCTGGGCGAGGGCGCGGGCAAGGAACACCCGCTGCTGCTGGCCGCCACTCAAGGCGCTGATCTGGCGGTGCTGCAGGTCTAACAAATCCATCGCGCCCAGGGCGCGATGGATCGCGGTGTCATCGGCGGGTGAAAATGCCCGCCACCATCCGGCCTGCGGGTAGCGGCCCATGCGGACCACGCCGCGCACGGTGATGGGAAACTGCCAGTCGACATTTTCGCGTTGCGGGAGATAGGCGATTTCGCGGCTCCACTTGGCGACCTGGGTGCCGCGCCAGAAGATCTTGCCGCTTGCGATGGGCAACAAGCCGGCAATGGCTTTGAGCAGGGTGCTCTTGCCAGCGCCGTTAGGGCCGATCAAGGCAAGGGATGCGCCACAGCAGGTGGTGAAGGAAATGCCCTCCAGCGCCCGCAGTTCGCGGTAGCGCACGCGCAGGTTCTCCACCCGCAGTTCGTGGTGGTGGCCGCAGTGGGCGCAGGAATCATGGGACGTGGTAGGCATGAAAAATCAATGTGGGTGCCAATCATAACGCAGCGGCTCAGCCAGCTTGCCGCGCCCGATGACATAGCGGGTTTGTTCCTCGCAGGCATCCGGCATGACGGTTAGAAAAATTGCGGTGTCCGACGGGCTGTCGCCAAAGTCGGATTCTAACAATAAATCAAGAATTCCCCCGTGCAGCGGCAGGCTGGCATCGTGCTCGGATTCGCCGGCCGGCACGTTTGTTAGATCGAGCAAAATTTCGCCATTCCCGGTATGGACGCGGATGGAGCGGGCCGGGGTGAGCAACTTGAGGCGCAGGACGGCGGGAGTGGTGGCAGTGGCGGTGGGGTGGGGGATGGCCGCGGGGTTCGGGCGGGCGGGAGCGGCGGATGTGAGGTGGCGCAGGGGGATTGCCAGCAAGCCGAGGGCGGCGAGCACGCCGGCGGTTCCCACGAGCGGTGAATGAAGGGATTTGAAAAACATCAGGGCGGGGCCAAAGCCCGGGTAATGGATTCCACGTTATGGCGGATCATCGCCTCGAAGCCGGCGTCTTTGCCGCTGCCATTGCCATCGGCGATCAGGGGTTCGCCGAGGCGGGTGCCGGTGGCGGTGGCGATGGATTGGAGGACTTTGGTGTTGGCGTTGGTCTCCGGGAAGATCGCCTTGACGCCGGTCTTTTTCACCGCCTCGATGGTCTGTGCCAAGTCCTGAGGGGTGGTGTTTTGCTCGTGATTCAAGCCGCCCACGGCGATCACTTCAAAACCGAATTCCCTGGCAAAATAGGCGAAGGCATTGTGTGGGGTGACCAATTTGCGCTGGGCACTTGGCACCTTGCCCAGTTCGCCGCGCGCCCAGCGTTTCAATTGGTCGAGGCGCTGGCTGTAGGCGGCGGCGTTGTCCAGATAGATCGCTTTGCCGGCGGGATCCAGTTGAGCCAGCGCCTGTGCCACCACGCGCGCGGCACGCCGCATCGGATCCACTCCCTGCCACCAAT
>JBAXOF010000430.1:0-2648 GCA_037133375.1 Verrucomicrobiota bacterium
GCAAAACTCGTGCCGTTAGAATCACATTTCACCCACGGATTCAGCGGAAGAGGCCCAAAAAAGAAATCGTGTTGGCATTGATGCAGCATGGCCGCACCACGGTATTTGCTCGTGAAAATTGCAACATGGAAAGTTTTAAGGATCACGTGGGCATTCGGCAAAACATCGTGGCCTGGGCGCAGCATCTGGAGTGGCGCTGGCCCAACGGTGGGCCCGCCAGTTGGAATAAAATGTATTGGAATCGCGGCACACCGGTTCCGGGTCAGGCTTTGCCGACGGTCTTTCGCGATGCCTTTCTGCACCAGAAACTTTATGTGATTGGTTGTTATACGGCCACCAAACTTGCCATGGTTCACGGGGTTCTGGATTATTACTCCAGAATCAAACCAGACGTCAAAACGCTAGCCAAGATTGAAACAGCGTTAATGGCTGATGGCGAGCCTTTGACCTACATTGAACCTGCCAAAATGTGGTTTTTCGAGGATGATTACTCAACCGAGGATAGTGCGCGGGAGGGGAAGCTTGTTTACCTCATTGAGGATGTGGCCGCTGATAATTTCATTCCTGGGGATTGGGCATATTTCTTAAATCCGGATCCGCTCACTTGCCAAAAAACCGGCTATGAAGGGTCCAATTCGATTTACTTGGGGCGTGATAAATTCGACGACTACTACAATGAACACGATCATTCCTACAGTTTCAGACAAAAACTGGATGAAGTCTATCAGTGGCGCAATCATGTTTTCAACCGTAAGAGGGACCATGATAAAATCAAACCCTTGGATGAAAACCAATTCAAATCCCTAACCAAAGATCCCGCGCAAGGGGGGGTGATATTCAAGTATCGAGCCGTCGTGAAACAATTTTAGAGGAGCGACTGCGGCAATGCTCCTAGCCGCTGTTCCTAGCCGCAGCGTAATTTAAAAACCGCCTTGCGCAGGTGTCTTTTCATCCGTAGGTTCGCCCGCAGCGCTTTGCCGCGCAGCACGAAAATTTCAAACGGGTTCGACGCACGGTGCCGGGTCGGGTGCTGTGCTGAATTTGCCAGGCAGGCGCCGACGTCCCCGGTGACGCTCTGGGGCAGGGGCACCTTGGGTGATCAGGCCCTTGCCACGAGTCTGGTGAGCGCCAGCATAGTTGCAATTGGCTCATCGCCCGGGGCACTGGCATGGGCCGTGCTCGATGAAGGCACCAAGGCCCGCATCAACACGCCCTACATCGAAGGCACCAACACGCCCGGTGCCAAAACCGCGCAACTCGGCACGGGTAAACGTCCCGGTGTGGAGTTTATCACCGGGCTCGCCGGTCTTGAACGCACGATGTTTGAGAAATCGGCAGTGCAAGCTGCCACCATCGATAAAGGCGTCACCCGCCTCACTATCAATGCCATCGAAATGGATTATGAATCACCCACCGGCCTCCGGGACTTCATTATCGGCAAAGGCGGCACCCTGCGCTATCCCAAGACCGGCACTGTTAGAGGATTCGACATGGTGGAGCGTGCCACGACTGCGATCAAGGAACTGGTGAAGACCAAACCCTTCGCCTTGCTCAGCGTGCAGGCCAAGTCCACGTCCGGCGCGCGCGACGTCAGCAACGAAGACGGCCGCCTTGCCACCAAACCATGGTGCTTCGCCCATGCCAATATCGGGGCCTCCACCCAGAAGGTCGTCAGCGAGCATTGCGCGAATTTTTCCCATGAAATTGACTTGCAACTCCTCGACTTGAACAAGGGAGCCACCAACCTGGTGTCAGTCGACAAGCAAGACCGCGGCAATTTCATCTCCGGCCACAGTTCGACCTACGGCACGAAATTCGGTGCGCAATACGACATTCCGCTCGCGCCGCTGCAGTCGTTTGTTAGCCTCAACGGAGCCAACCCCGGCGGGGCCTCGGGCTATCTGCCGCGCTTCGCCCAGCCCATTGGCAATTCCTGGGCGCACCCGCTCATATCCCCAACCAAACTCGCGGAACCGAGAACCGGCGGTAATTTGCTAGATCACTCGTTTTTGCTCAACCTCGCGTTCTATGATAGATTCTACTTCTCCGGCTTAGCCGACCAAGTAGGTCCTTTCGGTGCCAGTGCCAGGACCGCCGCCGCCCTTGCCGGGGACTTTGCCGCAGGCAAGCCGCTCGATGACCCGCGCATGCAGTTGCACCAGCCGGACAACCGTTCTGTCAGCGAGTTTGCGGGAGTCATCGCCAAAGCGGACGCGCATACGCGGGTCGCCGCATGGCAATGGATGGAGGGTGCCTTTAACGTCAACTCCACCTCCGTTCTGGCGTGGAAAGCCATGCTCGGCTCCATCCACGATTCGCAAGCGCTCGTCAACCAACTCATGAAAACGGCCGTGCCGCCCACCTCCAAGCTCGGCGACCTCACCGATGTCGGGAAGCAGGAAGCCCGCATCAGCCGCTTCCGCTTGCCGGCGTCCAATTCTGCCGCGGACGGGGCCGACCTCAAGGACGGCTATTGGCTCGGCCCGCGCGAATATTCGGATAGCCAATTGCAGGACCTCGCTACTAACATCGTCAAGCAGGTCCGCCGCGCTGCAAAGCACGGCTAACAAAATCTTCGGCCGCCGCTTCCTCCTCACCTCGCTGCGCTGGCTCAATGCCAGCGAGATTTAGTCCGGCATCTTCATCCT
>JBAXOF010000431.1:0-2648 GCA_037133375.1 Verrucomicrobiota bacterium
ATCGGTAAAACGATGTAAAATAAAGAAACTTGTAAGTTCTTTCCGTATGGATCCAATCATAGGTTTTTTTATTTATATATATTTAATTAAAATTATTAGAATCAACAATAGTATTGGGTGACTATACCAAATTTTATTTATATAATTGTTTATCTAATCTTTGTATTTCTTTGGAAATCCACAAGTAAAACCATTGGAAGAAATACCAAAATTTCTAAAGTAATGCCTTCTTATTACACAATAGAAGTATCTGGTTTTCCTTCCAGTCTAAAGGATAAAACTGTTCTGATAAAACATTTTGAATAATTTGGAACTGTTTTTGAAGTAAATTTTGTTAAAGATTACAACGGAACTTTATTTTTACATAAGGAATATGAAGAATTTAAAGTCCGGTCTCTTGCTTAAATAATTCCATTGTCATGTGCGTCAGAGATCCCTGCCCAGCAGTGCCATAACTCAACTTTCCAGGATTCTTGCGGACATAGTCAATAAACTCCGCCATATTTTTCACTGGAACCTGGCTATTCACTATCAAAACATTTGGGGTGGCGCCAATCATGCCGATTGGCGTGAAATCCTTAACGGGGTCATACGGAATTTTTCTGGTAGCTGGAGTTGTACCATGTGTTGCAACATAACCCTGCATCAAGGTGTAGCCATCCGGCGCTGCACGCATAGTATTTTGTGATGCAATCACGCCACCGCCGCCACTTTGATTTTCTACAATAAAAGTTTGGCCTAATAGGCGACCCCATCTCTCCGTCACCACTCGGGCAATCATATCGTTACCACCGCCAGCTGCAACCGGAACGATATAGCGAATAGGTTTCGTAGGGTATGTCTGAGCGCGGGCAGAAAACGGTAATGTCAGAGCTAGAGAAGCTCCTAAGAAGTGTCGACGATTCATCATGTATCCATCAAAAAATATATTGGCAATTAATCAGTTTTTACATCCGCAGATTTCACCAGATTAACCCAAAATTTTTCATCTTCAGACAAAAATTTTGCAAACTGTGCAGGTGAAGTTGACAAGGCGACATCTGTACCTTCGCGCGCCAAAGAGGCTTTTACATTCGGCTGCTTTAGTGCGGCTTGAGTAGCTTCAAATATTTTTTCCACAATGGCTGTGGGCGTGCCTGCTGGGACAAATAAACCATACCAAAAATCAATAGCAAAACCAGGCACGCCAGCCTCTTTCATACCAGGAATACCCGGTGCCAATGGTGATCGATTGAGTGCTGACACTGCTAACCCGCGTAAACGGCCTGCTTGAATCATTGGCAATACAGAGGGTGGCGTTCCAAAAGTTAATTGCGTATCTCCAGCAATCACGGATTGAATCGCCAAAGAGCCTCCACGAAAAGGAATATGAGTCATCTTAATATCAGTTACCTGACTAAAAAGGGCCGCTGCTAAATGGGGTGCAGAGCCATTGCCAGAAGTGGCGTAGTTTAGGCCGCCAGGATCCTTTTGTGCTTTTGCAATTAAGTCCGCAACTGAATTAATACCTGATCCTGGATACACGGCAAGAATGACTGGCGAACTCGTTACTTTGCTAATCGGCTGCAAATCGCTTGGACGATAACCTAACTTGGGATTAAGAGCAGGATTGACAGAAATACTGCTGGGACTGGCAATTAATATGGTGTAACCATCTGGCGCGGATTTAGCAAGCTGTTCAGCAGCAATACTAGATCCTGCGCCTGGTTTATTTTCAATAATGATGGATTGTCCTAGGGCTTGCCCAAGCGGAATACTAATGTTTCTAGCCACATAATCCGCTGCGCCACCTGGTGCAAATCCCACCAGCAACTTGATTGGCTTATTAGGATAAGACTGTGCATGCGCAAGTCCTACAAAGCAAATCAATAAAACGGGAATTATTTTTTTTAATTGGGTCACTTTGTCTCCTCCACTGCTGCCAAAAATATTTATAAGCCAGCCAATACAATTTTTCCAAGATGCTGACTTGAGTCCATTAACGCCTTCGCTTCTAATAACTGATTGAACGGATAGACCTGATAGACCATCGGCAAGCATTTGCCTTGCGCCATCAAGGGCAAAATTTGTTTTTTAAAGATTGGTGTCGATTCGGCGCGCTGGTCTGCGTTACGAAACTTATTCGATACCCCAAACAGCTTTAGACGTTTAGCGTGCAGTGCCTCAATATCAATCTCCGCTTTCAGAACTCCATCCACATAACCTACCGTTGCTAAACGCCCTTGAAATGCCAGAGTACGAATGCATTCTGCAAATACCGAGCCACCAACAGTATTGACTACCAAATTAACGCCCTTGCCATTGGTGGCCTGCATCACTGCCTCATAAAAATTAGGCAAGCGAGTACAAATACCTAAATCCAATCCTAAAGGCTGTAATTGATCTAGTTTCGACTGAGATCCAGAGGTGCCAATCACTTTTGCACCTAGCGCTTTAGCCATCGCTAATGCTGTCACACCAACCCCAGAACTCACACCAGGAATCAATACCCACTCCCCTGCTTTGAGTTGACCTTGCACCACTAGCATGTCAAATACCACCATCGACGTCAACGGAACGGCAGCAGCTTGCTCCCAGGTAAGCGAGGGGGGCATCAGCAACACCTCGCGTCCTGGAATCAGGGCAAATTCGGCAAAGGCTCCAGGGCA
>JBAXOF010000432.1:0-2594 GCA_037133375.1 Verrucomicrobiota bacterium
ATGGCGAGACGGCGGTGTGCGAGTTGCTGTTTAATTATGCGGACACCCGCACCCAGGAGTTTTTTATTGAGGGAGCCAATCCCACGGCGGCCGTCATGCGCTCGATCTATCAATATCTGCTGAATGAGGCGGACCAGGACTTCGAGGTGCACAAGACCTTGGAGGAGATCGCGGCCTATGCCGCGGTGAAAAACTCGATGGCCGTGGGCAGCGCGTTAGCGGTGCTGGCACGGGCCGGCTACATCGAGCGCTTCGATGTGCCCGGTCGCAGGATGCGCGGGACACGTCTGCTCAAGCCGGACGTCGCGGCGCGCCAGATCACCCTCGACGAGGTCGCCATCGAGGAAAAGGATAGGCGGGACCGGGAAAAGCTCAAGGCGATGGTGGCGATGTGTTATGCGCGGACCTGTCGCCAGCGCTGGATCTTGAGCTATTTCGGTGAAGCGGGCGAGGGGAGTTGTGGGTGCTGCGATATCTGCCGCGACGAGTCGTCGGGTGAATTACGTGCGCCCACCACGGAGGAGGATACCCTGGTGCGCCAAGCGCTCAGCGGTGTGGCCCGCATGTCCCGCCGCACGGCCCAGGGCTGGGAAGGTCGCTACGGCCGCGGCCGCATCGTCCAAATGCTTTCCGGCAGCCGCTCCCAGGAAATCCTCAATGTCGGCCTCGAGCGCTTGAGCACCTATGGCATCCTCAAACACAAAGGGGTGGGCTATCTCAATGCCTTGATACGCTCGCTCACCGACGCCGGATTGCTGCTGAATGTGACCGGGGAGTATCCGTTATTGACTCTAACATCCATCGGCGACGCCGTGATGCGCGGCGAGGCCACCTACACCTTGGTCTGGCCGGAAGCCGGCACCCCGCGCCAGGAGGTCAAGTTGCAGGACCACGGGTTTGATGAGAACCTCTACGCGCAGTTGCGCGACCTCCGCGCCCGGATCGCCAAGCGCGAGAAATTGCCGCTTTACGTGGTTTTTAGCAACAAGACCATTGAGGCGCTCGCCCGCTATCGGCCGGCCACCCCGGACGAGGCCATGCACGTCCCGGGGGTGGGTGCAGCCAAACTCCAGCGCTACATCGGCCCCTTTCTCCAAGCCATCGCCGAGTGGCGCTCCAGCCGCCGCCGCTAGTGCCCTTGAAATAATGAAGGTGATGTCGTTAGGTCTTCCGTCTTCGGGTTTAACCTCAGAGTCCGGTCTCAAACGCCAACTGCCAGAGGAAAACCTTCCTTGCGGCCTGCATCGCATAGCCGCTGATCCAAGCACACGAATTCCAATCGGCTCGGATCGTGGTCTGTCGCGATCAGTGCGGCCGCCAACTGCAACGCGTCGGCCGCCCGCAGGGGATGGACCCGCAACAGGCGTTCGGACATTCGGCGGCAGGCCTCGCCGGGCAGGACTTCATCCCAGGCGTGGCGCAGTTCCTGGAGTCGCCGCTCAGCCGCGTGCAGATCTTCTGCGCTCAAGCGGCCCTCGCGGCCCAGCCGCATCAGCGCCGAGAGGCACTCAACAGGCGTGCCCCACCATGTCACGATTGCCGGGTCGAGCGCCAGAAGTTGCTCCATGTCTTGGGTCCGTCCTTGCCGTACGAGCAGCGGTACGATGCCAGAGGCGTCCCAATACTTCATCGGCCGTCCTCCCGTTCGGCCAGTAGGGTAGCCAGAATATCACACTCATTGCGGGGCGTAGGCAGCGGCAGCGCCACGAACATGTTGGTGTCGAGATGGTGGCGGGCACGCCGCACCAACCCTCGACGCACCAAGTCGTCTTGCCATGGCAGGTTGCGGGTCGTAGGTCCGGTGATCGGCTCCAAGCGGGCCACGGGTTGTTGCCGGTCCACGATCAGAATGGTCTCCCCCCCTTTCACTCGGGAGAGCATTTCGCTGAGGTGGTTACGGGTGTAGGAAATATTGGCGCTGGTCATCGCGCCAATATGTACGGATTGAGATGGCGTGTCAAGCGGCAGGTTGACGGCGGTGGATTGCGGTTTGACGGATGGCGTGCGACAGGTCATATCTAGCCGCGATGTCAGCGCCGAAGCATGTGCTCTTTGTTTGCACCGGAAACACCTGCCGCAGCCCGCTGGCAGAGGGGATGTTCCGCAAGGCCGTGGCGCAGCGTGGCGATTACACGGTGGGATCCGCCGGGGTGGCTGCCTCACGCGGCGACCGGCCCAGCCGGGATACCACGGCTGTGCTCAAGAAACGTGGGATTCATTTGGAGCATTTTGCGAGTCGTCCGGTTGCGGCTGCATTGTTAGATGAGGCCACCCACGTGTTTGCCATGACCCACAGCCACCTGAGCACCTTGGAAAGGCGATTTCCGGAGCATGCGGGAAAATTCCACATGGTCTGTGATTTTGCGGACATCCCCGGCCAGGGCGTCGGGATGGATGTGCCCGACCCCATTGGGATGGGCCGTGCGGCCTACGAAGAGGTCGCCCAAGTCTTGGATCAGGCGATCCCCGGCATCATTGCATTCATCGATCAGACGTGGCCCAAATAAGTCCGGCCTAGATCATGCCGAGTTTCATGCGGCCTTCTTCGGAAATCATTTCCTGATTCCAAGCCGGATCCCAGACGAGTTCCACCC
>JBAXOF010000433.1:0-2589 GCA_037133375.1 Verrucomicrobiota bacterium
TGGCGAGCTTGGCTGGATGACCCGCGAGCGCCTGCCGGCGGATTTGGCGGAGCCCTTGTTCTCGTTACCGCTCAACCAGCCCCATCTGGTGCGCAGCAAACTCGGCTGGCATCTCATTGAGGTCACCGCCCGCATGCCCGCGGAGCCGCGCAGCTTCGCGCAGGCACTGCCGGAGATCCTAACCGCCATGGAAACCGTCAAGCGCCAGCAAGCCGCCGCCGACTTGTGCGACTCCCTCCGGCAAAGCGAAGCCAGCCACATTGAAATCTATCGCGAGCGGGTGGACAACGAGTGACCTAGCGGACACCGGATTGTCGCGCTGCTGGGTCCCCCGTGGCTGTGACGTCACGGCCTCTGACCCATGGCCTTACGGCATGGGTGCCCAGCCGCTGGCCTTGACGCGGTCGCGCGCGGCATATTTCCGCCAGGCCTCTTTCTGATAGAGCATCTGCAGGAACACGCCGCCGATGACCGGGCGCGCGGTGAAGCCGGTCTTGTGGCCGCTCTTGGTCTCATACCAATCGGTTAGAGGCGAGCGATCCGGGGTTTCCTGGATGAAGCGGAGCACCGGGGCGACGAGCGCGTCGAAGTCGTCGCGGTTTTGGGTGAGGGTGGCCGTCCACAGCAACCAATCGAGTTTGGTGTAATCCTTGCGGTTGTCGAGCGGCAGGCCGAACTTATTCTGGGTTTTCCGATAGAAAGTCATTTCCTTGCTGCGCACCTCATCCGGGAACAAGCCGAGCCCGAGAATGCGATCCCACACGAGATTGTATTTCTGACTCCATGACCCCTGGCGGTCGAAGGCCAGCCGGAAATGGTCGCCGTCATCCGCTTCTTTCACCCAGCGGGCGGCAAAGTCATGCGCCAGCTTCGTGGCTTCGTCGGCTTTGGCGTGGTCGCCGCGCATTGCGCACAATTTGCCGTATGCGCCGAGCGCGCAGATTGCCTTGGCGGACAGGTTGACGTTGTGGGCGAGGTGGCCGGCGAAGTCGTCGGTGCAGAGTTGGTTTTCCGGATCGAAACCCTTGGCCTTGAGGTAATCCGCCCACTGGGTCAATTGCGGCCAATACAGACCGGCGAAATCGGCATTGCCATCCATTAGTGCGATCGCTCCGAACAACAACAACAGGTTGCCGCTTTCCTCGACCGGCATCTGGTTGTTGGCAGTGCGCTCGCCGCCGCCATAGACCTGGCCGTTAGCTTGCGGATAGGTGCCCAGGTCATGCGGCGCGAACGGGAAGCGCCAACGTGGTGACGCCGCGTAGTTCATGAACGGCACCAGAAATGCTTTCGTCAACGTCGGGCTGAGAAACAAAAACTGCGGGGCCATCGGATAGAAAACATCGGAGGTGGAGATGCAGCCGTTGCTATGGTTCTCCTTGCAGAATTGCAGCGGCTGACCCGTGGCGTCAGCCACGATTTTGCCCGCCGCGAAGCATTGGCGGTAGGCCAGCGACCCAATCCGCGCATACGCCTCCCCGCCGGCCTGGCGCAGGTCGGCTGACAATTCCTCATCAAATGCCGCGCAGCGCTTACCCAAAGCCGTGTATTCCTTGGCCGATGCCTTGAGCAAATCGGCGGCCTCCCAGCCGTTGCGCCGCCAATACGGCCGCAGGTTGCTCTTCATGTATTGGATTGAAAATAAATCATCGTAGGCCAACATCAACCAGCGCGAAACGTTTTTCGTGCCGACCTTGCCGAAATCAAACGCCATTCCTAACATGGCATTGCCCCCCGGTCCGTCCACGCCGGCTTGGGGAAGGGTCACCGCTTCGCGCACATCCGCCTTGGGTGCCGCCAGATAGAGATAGCCCCAGTCGATCCGCACGTCGTCGCCAGCCTTAACTAACAAATTTTGCATGACCGATCCGACCCGCAGCACGCTCAGGCCAGCGACATCATTCACGGCTTCGGTTCGCACCGCCTGGTTGGGCGTGTTGACCGCGAGTTCGCCGCTAGCTGAGAAATCCATGGTGAGGGCGTGCGACTTGCCGTCGGTGGCCACCGCATCGCAGGTGACATAGGTGACTGGCCGCGACAGGACGTCGAGGTCATCCGGCAAGGTCGGGGTCATGAACGTCAGGTGCAGCGCCACCCCGCCGCCGGCGAAGTGATAGATCGTGCGGGTGGGCAAGACAGCGAGTCCGGTTTGCGGCAGAGGCGCGGGGCCATGTGCCGGCTTGCCCATGACTTGATAGGCCGTGCCATCAATCTTCACGCTGCACTCGAGCCGGTTGGATTTGCCGGTCCAGTGGGTGGTGGCTCCATCGGTGAGGCGATCCTGTGGCGACCAGATGCTGAAATACGGATCGCAGGCCACCAGCGGCACCGACGGTGGGCGCAGCGGTGCGAGCTCTTGTGCGGTCAGCAGGCTGGCTGTGCCAAGGATCGCGGGAATCAGCAGGGGAAGGAATCGAGTTGGGTGCTTCATGGCGGTGTTAGGCTACGCCGACAGCGGGTTGGGTCTTTCAATCAGCGAATGGCAAAGGTTGGCACATGCGCTATCTGAAGATGCCGTTGCCGGCGTGCCATAAGCCACTGCAAAAAACCGCCATCAGAATGACGATTGTGGCGCAAGCTCCGGCGAGA
>JBAXOF010000434.1:0-2583 GCA_037133375.1 Verrucomicrobiota bacterium
GCCAGGTATTCGCCGAGGATGCCGATGGAGAGCAACTGCACGCCGCCGAGGAAAGTGGTTGCCACCACCAGGGTGGCCCAGCCGGCTAACGGGTTGCCGAAGATCAGGGTCTCCACGAGGATGTCGAGCGCGTAAAGGATGGATAGAATAGAGATGATAGAGCCGACGCCAACCCACAAGCGCAGCGGCAGGTTGCTGAACGACGTCAAGCCGGTGACGGCAAGGTCGAAGAGCTTGAAGAAATTGAATTTGCTGCTGCTGGCGCGGCGTTCCTCGACGGTGAAGGGAATGCCGATGGATTTAAAGCCCACCCACGAGTAGAGCCCCTTCATGAAGCGATTGCTTTCCGGCAACCGGCGCAAGGCCGCCACCACCTTCCGATCCAACAAGCGGAAATCCCCGGCATCCTGCGGAATGCGGATCGACGCCCCGCGGCTCAGAATTTGATAGAACAGGCGCCGCAACTGCCGCCGCAGGGGGGAATTGGCGCTGGGCTCAGTGGGCACGGCGTAAACCATGTCATAGCCTTGTTGCCAGTGGTGGATGAACTCATCGATGACCGGGAACGGATGTTGGAAATCCGCGTCGATGATGACCACCACTTCGCCGTCGGCCGCCTCCAAGCCGGCGCTGATGGCGGCTTCCTTGCCGAAGTTGCGCGAGAGGGTGAGCAAGCGCAACGGACCATCCACGGCAAGGACTTCCGGGCTGGTGCGATCATTGCTGCCATCGTCGACCACGATCACGTCGAAGTGGTCGGTCAGGCCTGATAGATGAAGACTCAACTCACGGAGAAACTCCGCGATGCCCTCAGCCTCGTTGAAGGCCGGCACCACGCAGGTGATCCACGGACGGGTCGTCGTGCGCGGGGTGGGAGCGGGTGCGGATGGGGACTGGCTCATGGCTTTGAGATTGATAGAGAGGCGGCCTCACGGCGCCGCTCATAGAGTGCGGACTTTTTCCCCCAGGTGCCAATCAAGGTGAATCCGGCCTGCACGGACGGAGGGAATTGCGCGAAATACTTCGGATCGGTGGCGACGAAGAGTCCTGCGGGTGAGGCCATGCGCTGGCTCAGAACCTCGAGCGAGGCGGTGGTCCCGGCTTTGCCTTGCGTGTAAAATTCCGCCGAGAAGCGCCGCTTGTGGAAATACAGCAAGCTATCAGTCGGGAGGCTGCGGGCTTCGTAGCATTTCACTAATTCCCGTTCGGTTAATCCCGCCGCAAGGCGCGGCATGGCGCAGGCCAGCACGACGGTCGCAAGCACGATGACCATGCTCACGGTCACCAGCGCCGGGTGCAAGGGATGGAAGCGCGGCGGGTGTGGTTGTTGCGAGCGGTGCCAGCACAGTTCGGTTAGCAAGAGCGCGATCGCGGGCAGGGCCGGCAGCGGATAGGTTGCGATGATGTTGCGTGCCGGGGTGAAAAACACCAAGGTCCAGAGGGCCCACAGCAGCAGGTAGAGACCGCGCCCGTTGGCAGCCATGGCCCAACAGCCAAAATTTCTCCAGCGCCGCAGCGGTGCGGCCAGCAAGCCCAGGCACCAGGGGAAGACCGCCAGCAGCGCGTAGATCCAAATCGTTCCGATCGGCTTGGAGTGGGCGCTGCCGTAGCGATCGCCCGCCCATGCCGCCACGGTGAAGCGTTTGAAGTGCTCGCCGACGATGAAGTAATCGAGGAATCCCGGCGTGTGTTGTTCCGCGAGCAGATACCATGGCACTGCCAGCAGCAGCATGAGCAGGGTGCCGGATATCCAGGGGAGGTGCTTCCATACTTGCGGCCATTGGCGCGTCAACAGGCAATAGCCGAAGATCGGCGGGCCCGTGAGCACCAGCGTCAGCGGCCCTTTGGTGAGCAAGCCGATTGCGAGTCCCAGAAAAAACCCGTAGCCCCACGCTCGAGACTTGGTTTCCAAGGCGGAGCGGAAGCTCACCATGGCAAGGGTGATGCCCAACAGCAGCGGAAGGTCCGTCATCACCGCGGCGGAACAGTAAAAGAACAGCGGACAGGCCATCAGCAGCGCGGCGGCGGTCCAAGCCATCCGGGCCGAGTGGAACTCCTGCCGCGCACACCGCGCCACCAGCGCCAACACGCCCATGGCGGCGACAAAAATGAAGATGCGCGCGCCAAAGTGGTTCGGGCCAAACCATTCCATGCCTAGGGCTGACAACCACATCGAAAGCGGTGGCTTGGCCCAAAACGGCACGCCATAGGCAAATTGCGGCGTGATCCAATCGCCGGTTTCGATCATTTTGCGGGATATTTCCGCGTAGCGCGACTCGGATGGATCGTAAAGCGGCGCCAACACCAGCAACACCAGTCGGCACAAGACCAGCGCGCCGAGGAAAAGCGCGGCTCGGCGAAGGGTCTTGTCGGCCGCGGCGGGTGATGAGAGTGGATTCATGAACGGATTTTAAGTGGCACATCCGTCGATCATCCGGACGTCTGTCGTCGCGCAGGTGATACCAGCGGCGTCTTAGCGAAGCAACTCGGAATTATTCCGTTTTTGGCCTTGCCATCCGCCCTCGTGAAGCTAGTTTCGGCGTCCGTTTTTCTTTCTTCTGGCAGGCGGTTGGAGCCCCGGTG
>JBAXOF010000435.1:0-2574 GCA_037133375.1 Verrucomicrobiota bacterium
CCAACCAATCACCACCATGCTTCCATTCAGCCAAACCGGCAATGCCGGATCCACCCTGAGCCATGTCGTCATTCCCGCCGGTGGCCGTGACCGCATCCGCGTCCAGTATGTGAACGCCACCTCCGACAAGGCGGGTTCGCTGCTCACCTTCAAGGCACCGTCGAAATCAACCATCGTCACCGCCACGAGCGCATCCAACCAAACCGTGATCAACGCGCCGCCATACGCCGGGGCGGCACAGAACGATATTGTCGTGTTGTTCTCATCGGTCACCGGCACCGGCATTCGCGGCGTGGTGAGTTCGGTTGATGCCACGGCGGGCACAATCACGCTCGGCGCAAACCTCGGCCTGGCACTGGCCCCCGGCGACAAGGTTCACCTGATGGCAGCCGCCGCGCAGATCCCGGTCGGTGCCGCCACCAAGGAAGCCAACGCGCCAACCGTGTTCGTTGTGCAGGAAGGTCCGGCCCTGATCGAGCTGGACGGCACGTCGGCCTGCCGCATCAACCTGGTTGCGGGCGAGTATTCCTGAGTTTCCCGGTATGGTCTGCGGGGTTCATGGGCACCCTCTTCGGGAAACCGGAGGGGGTGCTTGCGTTTTCCCAGAGAAGCACTACGATCAGCACCCGCTCAGTGCATCTCAACAACGATCAGCCCTAATATGCCTACGACCGCCAGAACCCACTTCGACCAAGACATCCAGAGATCGCTCGACCTGCTGCTAGAGGCCAAACGACTTGAGGACAACGGTAACGCCGCCCAACTTCCTAAAGACATCCGGGGTTCAGCCGTTGCGCTCGCTGCCGGTGCGCTGGATGCCTATTTCTGCGACAAGTATGTTGATTGTCTGACGAAGGCACTGGCTGCTTATTCTAGCAACCGGTGGCGAGGTGTGTTCCCAGCAGCATTCAGGAAGCAATCACTCCCGGCTGGCGAAGTTCTCGACGCGCGAAGGTTATCTCGGCCGAAATGGGGAATTAGAATGGCAGCGAGAAAAATCATGGAAAGAGATAACATGTATTCCCTTTCACGATTAGAGGACGCATTCAATGGCATTCTCCCGAGCGGTCAGAAGGTCTGGGCAGGGCTTATCAGTGATCTGGCTTCCTTGGGCAAAAAGCGATTCACAAAGTATAACTCTGCCGATCTGAAAGGAAAAACCGGCAAGGCTCTTGATGCCGCAAGAAAGAAGGTTGCAACCACGGTACGCAAGCGAATCGCTGAAACCGTCCAATTTCGTCACGATTGGATCCACAATTGCTCCCGACCCAAATCAGCAATTGTGAACTATACTCACAGCGAAGCAACCACCGCAATCCAGGAGATCAAGCAATTCATCGAGATCTTCGACGACCATATCGAAGCCCACCGTCTAGCTTGAATATCTACTCGCATGCCATGCGGGAATCGCGATTATGTCATTCGTTGACAATGTCGTCGAGGCATGGGGCTTGAATCCGACATCCTGACCGACCTGCGGCAACTCCTCACCGAACATGGCGTGAGCGCGCGATGGCAGGGCATTGACTTGCTCGTGTTGATCAGCCGTGTGAAGCGTGAGCAGCAAATGGAGATGGGCGGATTTGTCGAGTCGCCCGAACTGAGCCTGCGGGTGCCCAAGGTGGCATTTCCTAACACGCTACCGAAATTCGGCGAGCGCATCGAGGTTGAAGGGACCGAATACCGTATCTCACAGGTATCGGCCCATCCGCGTTCACCCTTGCTCACCCTCAGCCTATCCACCACCGATGAGTGACAATCCAATTCGGTTCACCGCGAAGATGAAGGGCGGCAGTGATGTGATCCGCCTGCTCAACCGGTATCCGGAAAAAGTCGGCCGGACTCTGGAATCCCTGGTGAAGCAGGAAGCGCGGGGGCTGGCAGTGGAACTGGCACGCAACACCCGCCCGTTCGGGTTTTCTGACAAGGCAAAACAACGCGGAGAAATGGCCGTGGCCGGCGACATCAACCGGGTGTTCGCGGTGCCATCCGACGCCTACGACAACATGAGACTGCTGGATCCCGCCGCCGCTGATAGGTTCTGGGCGAACATCCAGAACCGGCGGTTCACCAAGGCGGAACAATCGCTCAAATCATCCAGCTCCAACTGGAAGGATTTACCGGTCGGTCGCCTCGATCCGCAACTCCACCAGCAAAGCCGGACGGGACGCAACGCCAACGTGAAGCGCAAGAAACCCGCGCAGATTGTCACCAGTCCGAAGGCGCGGGATTCCTACATCGCCAAAATTCAAAAGCGTGTCGGCTTTGCCAAGGGCTCGTGGATCAATGCGGCCAAGGCTATCGGCGGGCGGGTCCGGGGTGCGGCACAATGGGTGACCCGTCATAAGCAGTCCCCAGGCACCGCCACCGTGAAAACCGGCAGCAAGCCATCCGTCACGCTGGTCAACAACCTCGACTACATCGAACAGGTGACAACCGCCAAGGGCGTCGAGCTTGCGCTGCAAGTGGCGGCGGGGCGGCTCCGCAAGGCGTTGCTCACGTCATTGAAGGTGATTTCAGACAAGGCGAACCGGGCCATGCGGAAAGCAAGTTGACTCGCACCCACCGGGCAAG
>JBAXOF010000436.1:0-2540 GCA_037133375.1 Verrucomicrobiota bacterium
TGGGCGGGACACCCACACTCCTTGAAATACCATCACGGCACCGTCGCGGCGAGGCGGGCGAAGAGTTTGCCGCCGGCGGCCTTGGTCAATGGCACGCTGATGACAATCGTGTCGGTGGCGGCATCGAGGGTGCTGACCGTGACGTTGACGCCGCCGGTGGCGGAAGTCACAGCACCCACCGGCACGTCATTGGCAACCGGGAAGCTCAGATCAGTGGACCATTGGAAGGTGAGCGTCGAGGCGCTTTCCGAAACTGTCTTGCGCCGGAAGGTGAAGAGCAGGTTGCCGCCGCTTTGCGACACGGTTGGCAGCATGTTGTTAGAGTTAGAGCCGGAGTTGGCCGGATTCGGCTCCCCGCCTAACACAAACTCAAGGGCGTTGCCGAGCCCGTCGTGGTCCGGATCAGAGGATGGCAGCGCGCTGTCGCCGGTCAAGCCGGTCGCGGCGACCCACAAGTCATAGGCCGTGCCAACGGGGACGACACCGGAGGTGACGGCCGCACCGAGGCGGCCGAAGAGCTTGCCGCCTGCGGCCTTGGCGGCCGGCACGGTGATGACGATCGTGTCGGTGTCGGCATCCAGAACGCTGACTGCGACGTTCACGCTGCCAGTGGCGGAATCGGTAGCTCCCACCGGCACCGTGTTGGCACCCGGGAAGCTCAGATCGGCAGACCACTGGAAGGTGAGGGCCGCGGTGCTTTCTGATAGAACCTTGCGGTGGAAAGTGAACAGCATGTCGCCACCCGCGTTGCGCGCGACAACCGGCAGCAGGCTCCGCGAGTTGGCCCCCTGATTGGCCGGATTCGGCTCGCCGCCCAGCACAAACTCCAGGCTGTTAGGAATGCCGTCGCGATCCGGATCGGCGGTGGGCAGCGCGGCATTGCCGGTGAGTCCCTTGGCGGCGATCCACAGATCGTAGGCATTGCCGGCGGGCGCGGTCCAGTTGAGCATCACCTCGTTCTTGCCGGAGCCATCGGCCACCCGGGTGACGGCGAAGCTGCCGGCCGAACTGCCGCTGCCGCCGCTGAGCGTGCCCAGCGTGAACACACCGGTGCCGCCATCATCTGTTAGGCCACTATCCAGATTCACGACCAGCCATGATTGGTCGGTGTTCCAGAAGCTGTTGAGAAAATCGACCGAGCCGCCGAAGCTCAAATCAATGATGGCACCATTGGCGATGGCGAAGGATCCGCCGGTGACGTCCACCCCGCCAAAAGTGCTGCCGCGACCGCTGCTGTCGTTGTCGGTGAGTTGCCATTGAAGGTGGGCGGTGGCGGCATACGCCAGGCTGTTAGAAAAGGACTGGATCCCCGGACTGCCGCCGCCGGGGGCGTGGATGCCGGCGATGGTGGTGGAGCCGCCGATGCTGCCATAGCCGCCAAGGGTGGCACCGCTGGCAATATTGACCGCGCCGCTGCCGGTGTTGGCACCGTTGACCAGCAACGATCCCGTGGTGACGGCAGTGCCTCCGCCATAGTTGTTAGAGCCGGCAAGAACCTGGGTGCCAGCGCCCGTCTTGGTGAGCATCAGGCTGCCACTCAGGCCGCCGGAGTAGGTGGCGGTGACGCCCGTGCCGGGTCTGAGAGTCAGGGCGGTGACGTTGGACGGCAGGGCCAGGTTGTTGCCGCCGCTCAGGCCGCCCAGGGTGGGAGTGTTCACGGACGTCACATCCAGGGCACCGGAGCCGGAGGTATCCAACACGCTGTTCTGCAGGGCGAAATTGTCGCCCAGCCTGAGCGTGCCGGCGCTTATGACCGTGGTGCCGCCGTAGATATTGGCCGCGCCAAGGGTCAGCGTGCCGGCCCCTGTTTTCGTTAGACCACCGCCACCACCGAGGCTGCCTGCCAGACTCGTGTTGCCCGTGCCCGCCACCGTTAGAGGAAAGCCGCCATTGTCCACGCTGCCGCCGACGCTCAGGAGGCCGCCACTATTGTTAGACCAAGTCTGGGCCATGCCGAGCTTGATGGATGGATTGAGGGTGACGACCCCCGCGCCGGCCTTAACGGTGATGCCGGGGTTGCTGGCACTGCCGAGGGTGAGGGTGAAGCCGCCGCTGGCCGCGAGGTTCAGCGGGTTGGTTTCCGCGGGCGCGGTCGACCCATCGACCGTCAAGCTGTTGATGGCCATGTTGGCACCGAGTGCCATCGCATTCTGATTGATGGCACCGGACGCGGAGAAAATCACGTTAGTCGCCGCCCCGGGCACCAGCGAGGTGGCAAGCGAGCCGGCCGCATTCAGCGTCCAGTTGCTCGCGCTGGACCCGTCACTGGCGGCCCACACGCCGGGGGCTGGCAGCAGCGCGTTGACGCCTCCCTGATAGTTCCCCTGATAGTAGGCGGTGGCAAGTTGGGTGACGGCGGTGACGGTGACGCTCAGGGTGTTAGAGGTGGCGACCGGCGTGCCGACGGTAAAGTTGCTGGCATTGAAGATGGTGCCCAGAGTATAGGTGGCAGCATTCAGGGTGCTGGCACCCGCGCCGCTGACCAGCGTGTAGCTGCCGCTGACCGGAGTCACGCCGGGCACCACAAACACATTGACGCC
>JBAXOF010000437.1:0-2536 GCA_037133375.1 Verrucomicrobiota bacterium
CTCCGCGCCGCGCGTTTCGAGCTTCTGCATGCGCGAGTTGAGCTGTTGGATTTGTTTACCCAGCTTTCGCATTTCGTTGAGCATCGCGGCGTTAGGATCGGGGGTGCGATTCGCTTCCGGTTTGACGTTGTTGTCCTGATTGAGGTCGCGGCGGGAGGTCTCGCGCGGTGCCGGCATATTGGTGGGTGCTTGCGCCTTGCGCTGATTCAATTCCTTCTCCATCCGTGCGCTTTCCTCACGGGCCTTGGTGGCCTGTTCGGCAAATCCCGCTGCGGCCAAATGCTCGGCCGCCTGCCGTAAATGTCTAACCTTGGCCGCTTGGGACTGATCCGCTTGAACCGGCGGCTGTGCTTGGCCAGCCGACAGATTGGGCCTGACCATCGGGCGTTGCGCTTGCGCGGTATTTGGCTGGATCATCTGGCGTTGCGGTCCCGCCGCGTTGGGCTGGACCATCCGGGGACCCCAGCCACCATGCCGGTGCGACCGGAACATCGCGCCGCCCTGCCAACCTAACATATTCTTGCGACCCATGTGGCGTTGATTTCCGGTGGCGTTGGACGGCTCCATGCGGGGGCCCCAGCCACCCTGCCGGTGAGACCGGAACATCTGGCCACCCTGCCAACCTAACATGTTTTTACGCGCCATCGGGCGTTGTTTCCAAGCCATGTTGGACTGCTCCATCCGGGAGACCCAGTCGCCGTGCCTGATAGATTGGATCATCGGACCACACTGTCCACCTGACATCTGCTGCCGTGCCTGAGGTTGTTGCGGTCCGGGCATGTTGGACTGGCCCATCCCTGAGCCCCAGCCACCAAATCCGTGTGGTTGAACCATCGGACGATCCTGGCCACTTTGCATGTGAGGCCATGCCATCGGCGGTTGCTGCCCAGCCATGTTTGGCTGACCCATCGGGTGCTCCTGACCGCCCGGCATATGTGGCCGCATCTGCGGTGGTGCCGGTGCCGGTGTTGGATTTTGTTGGGCCATCGGCTGCTCCTGCGGTTTCATGGCGTTATGAAGGGTCTCAGCCAATTGGGGATTTTCTTTGGCAAGTGTGCGGAGACGTTGGATGAGGGGGCGGGCCTCCTCACGTTTGCCCGCACGGTGAAGTTCTTGCAGTTCGCGCACCATGGCCTGAATCTGCTCGGGATTGGCAGTCGCCTGCGGAGCGCCCCCAGGGGCTGACTCACGTGGCGCGTCCTGCGCCTGCATGGTCATAGGTAACAACATCATTCCGGCGGCGAGCACCGGAAACAGCGGCAAATAGGGGGATCTGGCTTTCATGGGATGGAGAGGGTGGATGGACAGTTGCGGCATTGAAACCCGCCAGCATCCAATAGTTGTAACTTTCCTGCATTTGCCGCAAAAGAATTCCCAAGGCCCTCTCAAGCAACATTTCCCGCTTTTCATCTTCACTGCAATCCCATAGACCTCCTGCGACATGAGCCAAATCGTTCTCTTATTTTCCGGCCAGGGTGCCCAAAAAGTTGGCATGGGCAAAGACTTGGCGGAAGCCTCCGCCGCCGCACGCGACTTGGCGGCACAGGCCGACGAGGCGCTCGGTTTTTCCATATCCGACATAATGTTTGGGGGTCCCGATGAGGAACTCACCAAGACCTCACGCTGCCAGCCCGCACTTTTCCTGCACGGTCTGATGGTCCTCGCCCTCGTCCGCGAACGCTTGCCGCAACTCCAAGCAGTGGCCACCGCCGGGCTCTCGCTCGGCGAATTCACCGCCCATGTCGCTGCGGGCACGTTTTCCTTTGCCGACGGCCTGCGCCTCGTAGCCCGCCGCGGTGAATACATGGAAGCCGCCTGCCTCGCCACCCAAGGCACCATGGCCGCCCTCATCGGTGGCGATGAGGGCCAAGTGCGCGCCTTGGCCGCTGCCGCTGACGTCGATGTCGCCAATTTCAACGCCCCGGGTCAGATTGTGCTCTCCGGCACGGTGGCGGGCATTGATGCCGCGGTCGCCCAAGCCAAGGATTTTGGCATCCGCCGCGCCATCAAGCTCAACGTCGCCGGTGCCTATCACTCGCGGCTGATGCAAAGCGCCAAGGAGCAACTTGCCACCCAACTTGCCGCGGTGGCTATCCAAACCCCGGGCATGCCGGTGGTGTGCAATTTCTCCGCCAGCGTGGTCTCCGAGCCTGCGGAAATCCGCCATTCGCTCGAATCCCAAGTGACCGGCTCCGTTCGCTGGACCGAGTCCATTCAAAAACTCATCTCACTGGGCCATCGGAATTTCCTCGAGCTCGGTCCCGGCAAAGTTATAGCCGGTCTCCTCGGGAAAATCGACAAGGACCTCGTCGTGCATTCCATCGAGGATCTCGCCTCGCTTGAGGCTGCGGTCGCGGCCCTATCCTGAGGCGGAAAAAAAATCCGCTGGTTTGAAAAAAAGGTGTTGCGCGGGACCGGATTGCCTCATAGGTTGCGCGCCACCCGAACGGGGATGGAGCGGTAGCTCAGTTGGTTAGAGCGCCAGCCTGTCACGTTGGAGGTCGCGGGTTCGAGCCCCGTCCGCTCCGCCATCCCT
>JBAXOF010000438.1:0-2520 GCA_037133375.1 Verrucomicrobiota bacterium
AGCACCTTGACCACCACTTCGTTAGGGCCGGCCTTGAGGAAGCGGGTGATTTCAAAGGCAAACGCGACATTCTCGCCGATATGGGAGCCGGCGAGTTGGCCGTTGACAAAGACGGAGGCCTTGTAATCGACACCACCGAAATGGATTATAACGCGCTTGCCCTGCATGGTCTGCGGCAAGTCGAACATCCGGCGATACCAGACATTTTTGAGTTTCTCGCTATTGCCGAGGCCGAGGCCGGAGAGTTTGCTCTCCGGGCAGAAGGGGACGAGGATCTTGGCATTGAGGTCTTTACCGGTGGTCAGGCCGCGGGTCTCGCCGTCGCCCGCCTTGTCGATCTCGAATTGCCACTCGCCGTTGAGGGTGAGCCAATTGTCGCGGAGCAAATCCGGCCGTGGGTGTTCCGGGCGGGGAATGGCCGCGGGGGTGTCGGCCGCCTGCACGGCAGAACCAAGGGTCAGCATGGCGGACAACAACATCGATGGAACAAATGGCATTTTCATGGGATGAGGAAGAAAAGACTAAACGCGTTCCCATGGATGGGTTCTTTCACTCGCGTTTTTACAATATCCTGCTTGGTCTGGCCCAAATGGGGGGGGGCGACGGCCCTTATCTCTATCCCAACTGGAAGTCTGCGCAACCCCGGCGCCACCGCGCCCCTTGCTCTCTTTCCCAATGACCATTGACCCCTGATTTTGCGTCGCTTGCGACTTGGCTTTGACCTGCGGCGGTTTTCAGGCTATGCCCAACGCCTTTCCCATGAAGGAGCACATCGGATCCATCCAAACTGAAGCCCTCGCCCAAATCGCCGCCGCCACCACCGAGCGCTCGCTCGATGACGCCCGCGTCGCCGTGCTTGGCAAAAAAGGCACCCTCACCGTGGCCGCTGCCGGCATCAAGGACGTGCCCAAAGACGACAAGGCCACGGTCGGCCAACTCCTCAATGCCGCCCGGGCCGCCATCACCGCCGCCCTCGAGGTCAAACAAGCCGCCTTGCGTGAAATCGCCGACCGTGCCGCACTGGCTGGTATCGATCCCACGTTGCCGGCCCGCGGGCTGCCCGTCGGTTCGCTCCATCCGCTCACGCAAATCCGCGATCAGGCCATCGGCATCCTGCGCCGGATGGGTTTTGTGTTGGCGGATGGCCCGGAAATCGAGGACGAATTCCATTGCTTTGATGCGCTCAACACGCCCGCCGATCACCCGGCCCGCAACGAAAAGGACACGTTCTATTTTGACTCCGGCAAGTTGCTGCGCACCCACACGTCCAGCGTGCAAATCCGCACCATGGAGGCACAGGCGCCGCCGATCCGCATCATCGCGCCGGGATCGGCCTATCGCCGCGACGAGATCGATGCCACTCATCTATCGGTTTTCAACCAGCTCGAAGGGTTGTATGTCAGCACCGATGTCTCATTGCCCGACCTCAAGGGCACCCTCGAGTATTTCTTCCGCGAACTCTTTGGCACCAGCACCGAAGTGCGCTTCCGCCCGCACTTTTTCCCCTTCACCGAGCCGAGTTTCGAGATCGATGTGAAACTCCAGATCAAGGGGCAGGCACCACGTTGGATCGAGGTTGCCGGCTGTGGGATGGTCGATCCGGCCGTGTTTGAAGCCATCAACAAGTCCCGCAAGGATCACGCGTTTGATCTGGAAACCACCACCGGTTTTGCCTTCGGCATGGGCCTCGACCGGCTCGCCATGATCCGCTGGGGCATCAAGGATATCCGCTTGCTGATAGAAAATGACGTGCGGTTTTTGCGGCAATTTGCCTGATCCACAATCCGCAATCCACTATCCACTATCTCTTCATGAACATCTCACTCAACTGGCTGGCCACCCACCTCGACCTCGCGGGCAAATCCATCAAGGAAATTGATGACCTTTTCACTTTCGCCGGCGTCGAGGTTGAAGGCATCATTATCGAAGGCATCACCTCGGAGAAAGTCGTCGTGGCTCAGGTGGTGGAAGCGGTGCAGCATCCGCATGCGGATCGCCTCAAGGTCACCCATGTGGATGCCGGTGAGGGCAGCTTGCGTCAGATTGTGTGTGGCGCGCAAAACTACAAGGTGGGGGACAAGGTCCCCTGCGCGTTGCCGGGCACCGCCTTGCCCGGTGGCTTCACCATCAGCGAGACGGTGATGCGCAAGGTGGAGTCCCGGGGCATGCTGTGTTCTGCTGCGGAACTCGGCCTGCCGCCGGGCGAGGACGGCTTGCTCATTCTCCCTCCCGATGCCGAAATCGGCAAGCCGCTCAAAGAGATGTTTGATTCGGATGTTTTGTTAGAGCTGGAGGTTACCCCCAACCGGCCGGATCTGCTCAGCCACCGCGGCATGGCCCGCGAGTTGGCCACCTTGCTCAAGACTCCGCTCAAGCCGCTGGATATCCCCTCAAGGAGCGTGGGTGTCGCGCCCAATACTGGCAGTTTAGCAGGAGGACAGGCGTCCCGCCTGTCAGGGCCGACGGGCGTCCCGCCTGTCGTTTCATCGGCGGACAGGCGGGACGCGCTGTCTTCCCTGA
>JBAXOF010000439.1:0-2513 GCA_037133375.1 Verrucomicrobiota bacterium
GTTGGACATCCTGCTCAACGACTCGACTTCCCCGGATACCAAGAGTTACCAGACGAAGTTTAATAATGATGCCCCCGCCACCGTGACTGCGGGATCCAGCTCCGCTACTTACGGAGCGGGCAATGGCGGTCCATCGGGGACGGTGTCCGGGGTCGATATTTCGATTCCGGTTACTGACCTGGGCAGCGGCAAGGGCAACTGGATGTTCGGTAATTTCAACCAGAACGGGGTGCGCGATTTCAGCGCGTTTAAGACTGGCGTGGCGGCGGCGAAGGCTTTGGAAACCAGCGGTTTGGGCTTGAACTGTCTCGACGCCACCAACATCAACAACCGTACCACCGTTGACGGGGCCAATGGCGCCGTGATCCCCGCAGCGCTCAAGACCGGCATCGCGAATCCCACCAAGGGCGATCTGATCGTCCTGGGCGACTACAATGGCGATAGCGTGTTTAACGGCAAGGATCTGGTGGCCATGGCCCGCGGCACCACCTTGGCGGACTCCGCCTCGATCGATACGCTCTCGGGAACCTTCGCTGACTCGGTGCGCGACTCGAGCAAGGTGCTGCGGAAGAATTCGGCGCTGGACTATCTGGACGCGAATATCGGTTCATCCTCGGCGCTCCGCACGTCGGCCGCGGTGACCTTTACTTCTACCACCGTCCCCGCCGGTGCCACCTTGGTCAGCGGCACCACCTATACCTATGACTCGACCGGCACCAACGCCTTCAAGAAGGAAGATGTGAACCACGACGGCCTGATCGACATCAACGATGCGCTCGCGGTCGATCATGTCGCCGGTAAGAACTACACGAACCTGAACGATCAGTTGGCGGCCACCGTCAAGACCTTCGGCGTGGCGCGTTCCATGAACCTGGTGGATGCCAAGCTGACCGACGGCAGCACCGTCATCGATAACAGCAGCGCCGCCGGCAGCGATCTGAGCAAGGTCAACACCCTGTTGACCGGCACCGGCAATTCCGCGTGGTTTAGCGCGCAAGTCAAGGATGGCAGCGGCGCCATCACTTTCGCCCGCACCGGCGGCACGGTGGCGGTCAATGCCGGCGCCAGCCTCAGCATCACCACCGGCAGCCTGGCGGTGACCGGCACGGCGGATCCCTTCACCGACAACACCGGCGGCAGCACCAACGGCACGCATGTGGCCGTCAGCGTCGGCGGCGGCACCAGCGTGGCCAAGCTCCAACTGAACGGCGGCGTGACGCTGGGCACCGGCGAAGTCGATGTGGCCAAGAACGGCGTCGTGGTCTTCACCGCCAACACCGGCGAAGGCGTGCGGCAGTTGATCGCCGGCGGCAAGCTTACTGCCTCGACCGGCGGCAGCAGCAAGACCGTCGGTTACCTGACGGGCACGCAATACAACTCGGCGCATGCCGGCAACACGCTGGGCCTGGGCAGCAGTGATGTGATCGCGAGCTTCACCTGGGTCGGCGATACCACGCTGAAGGGGTTTGTCGATAGCAGCGATTTCGCCCAGCTCGATGCCTGCTATCTGAAGCACATCTATGACGTGAGCGGAGCGTCGTGGATCAACGGCGATTTCGATCACAATGGCAAGCTCGACAGCAATGACTTCACTTTGCTCGATGCCGCCTATGTGGCCTATCACAACCTCCCGCTGGCCAGCGATCCGTTCCTGGCCAGCAGCGCGGCGACCCTGGGGCTCTCGGTTGGCGACTACACCAGCCTGGTGGCTGGCCAGTTGAGTGCCAACGCGGTGCCGGAACCGGCTTCCCTGGGCCTGTTGGCGCTGGGTGCGGTAGCCTTGCTGCGTCGTCGCCGCTAATAGCGAAGAGATCATGCGGTGGTTTTGGGAGGCGGTTGAGCCTCCCACTCCTCCTCCGATTCCTCCCCCCGATGCTCAGGGGGGGAGGACGGTGACGGAAGCCGCGGCATGAAGGCTAGAAGATTTTGGTTTGCCCTCCAGCGGACTGGTTTCGTCGTGCGCTCCCAAGTGATGAGGCCAGTCCGCTTCCCTTTTGGCACTACCAACGTACCATGATTGGGAGGTGGCTGGGGGGATGCTGAATGCGACATGTTGAAGGCGGAATTTTGTTGTCAAAAAAGCGTTGACGGGAGGTGGGGCATTTACCGTTACTGAGCAGTGCGGCGGGTGGGGATGCCCGTGTTACGTGGTGTTCTGCCTGCGGTGGTTCTTAACGGCGTGATGGACCCTGAGACGCTAAACTCTCAGAGCTCATTTATCACAATGGCATGCGCGCCCAGCGCAGCTTGGCGGAACGCGAGCGCGGGTTGGCGAGTTGTTCGGCCGCGTCGGCGATGATGACGTCGGGGCTGATGGCCGCGTAGATGCCGGCGCGGTAGGCGTCTTTGAAGGCCGCTTTTACCTGCCGGTCTTCGCCGCTGTGGAAGCTGATGATGACGGCCGTGCCGCCGGGTTTCAGGCAGGTCGGCAGCACGGTCAGCAGGCGGTCTAAGTTGGCCAGTTCGCGGTTGACCAGGATGCGCAGGGCCTGAAAGGTGCGGGCCGCCGGGTG
>JBAXOF010000440.1:0-2503 GCA_037133375.1 Verrucomicrobiota bacterium
AGGGCATTTGCTGCTGCGGCGGGGCGTCTTGGATCTTGACGAGTTCCAGTTCGAAGATGAGAACGCTGTTAGGTGCCAGATCGGCACTCTTGCGTTCTTCACCATAGGCGAGGGCACTGGGGATGAAGAGTTTCCATTTGGCACCGACGGGCATGGTGGTGAGGGCTTCCTTGAAGCCGGGAACCACCTGCATGGTCATCGGCACGGGCTTGCCGGCAGGTGAGGCGTCGAATTCCTTGCCATCGATGAGGGTGCCCTTGTAGTTGACAAGGAACTCCTTGTTGTCGGCGGCACCTTCTTTGGGAGCCGCGTATTTTTCCTCACCGCCTTTGGTGAGAACTTCGTATTGGAGGCCGCTCTTGGTGGTGGTCACGCCTTCGCGTTTGGCGTTTTCCTCGAGGAATTTCTTGCCTTTTTCCAAGTTGGCGGTGGCGGATTCCTTTTCGCGGGTTTGGAGCAAATCGCCCAGCGCCTGCATTGCGGCCTGCAGTTTGGCTTCCTCAAGCCCGGGCTTGTCACCTTTGAAGGCGGTCATAAAGCCTTTGAGGAAACTCTCGGTGTCGAGATCGCCAACCGCGACGCCGAAGCGCCCGAATTGTTGGGCGAAGTTGCCACCGGTGCGATAGCCGAGGGCGTAGGATGAATCAGTCTTGACGACCGCTGGGTCGAGCACCGGTTTGGCCGGGGTCTCCGGCACGGCCTGCACCTCAACGGTGCCGGGAGTGACGGACACGGGCGGAGTCACGGCGGTGGTGGGAGCTTTCGGTGCGGCGGGAGCCTTCGGCGCGGCCTGAATTTGGGTGGTGGCGGCGGCGATGAGGCCTAGCGCCAGAACATTGGAGGTGAATTTACGGATCATGATATTGGGGTGGGCGGAAAACTAGGGGCACTTGGACAAACTGTCGAGCATAGTTTATTGGAATCGATGATTGACAACAGGCATAAAGATCACGAATTTGTGACACAATGAAGACAGCGACCGTCCGTGACTTGCGCTACGATTTTCCAAAAATCGAGGCATGGCTTGCCGGTGGGGAGGACATCCTCATCACCAAGCATTCGAAGGCCATCGCCAAATTGTCCGCCCCGCACGCTTCCGCCAAGCCGCTGCCGCCCCTGCCGGATTTCGATGCGCGCCGGAAGAAAACCTGGGGAGACCGGTTTTTCACTCAGGAGGAAGTTGATGAAATGCGGGCGTTCGAAACCGGGGAGCCATGATCCATTACGCGGATACCAGTTATTTGTGCTCGATCTATCGGGTGCAGGCACACTCACCGGCTGCGGATGCACTCCGCGCGGCGATGTGTGAGCCCTTGCATTTCACCAGCCTGTTGGAGTTTGAGTTTCTCCAAGGCGTTGAGTTGCAGGTCTGGCTGCATGCACAGGATAGGCGCAAGGGCTATCCGCGGCGTGAGGCGGATCGCATGCTTGCCGACTGGGAGACGGACGTGGCAACCGGCATCAATCGCCTGGTGGCTTTCGACATGAACGCGGTGTTGCGCCTGTCCAAGGTTCTATCCGGCCAAACCACGGCCAAGGGTGGCCACCGCACGTTGGACATTTTCCATGTGGCCACCGCTGTCCATCTCGGGGCCAGCCGTTTTCTAACCTTTGATGCCCGCCAAAAAGTCCTGGCAACTCATGCCGGGCTGGAAGTGCCGGATTGAGCCTTACTGCCTTAGCAGCAAGCAGCAAGAGCAGGGGCGGGACTGGCGGGCAATGTGAGATCGGCCTGCGGCGCAGCGTGCGCGGTGTCGGGCTCGAGGGTTTGCAGCCCTAATTTTGTTAGGAGAGCGCGGTCATTGGCGGCCTCGGGGTTATCGGTGGTGAGCAATTTCTCACCGTAGAAAATCGAGTTGGCACCGGCGTAGAAACACAGCGTCTGGGTTTCATCCGAGAGCCGGGTGCGACCGGCCGAAAGGCGCACCTTGGCGGTGGGCACGGCGATGCGGGCACAGGCGATCATGCGGATGATATCGAGCGGCTCGACTTGCGGGTTTTCCGCCAGCGGGGTGCCGGGCATGGGCATGAGCGAATTAATCGGCACACTTTCCGGTGCCGGGTTGAAGTTGGAAATGACTTCGAGCAAGCGGAGCCGGTCAGTGATGGTCTCGCTGATGCCGAGGATGCCGCCGCAACACACCGAGATACCGGCATCCTGCACGTTGCGGATGGTGCGCAGGCGGTCTTCGTAGGTGTGGGAGGTGACAATGTTAGGGTAATGCTCGGGGGAGGTGTCGAGGTTGTGGTTGTAGGCGGTGACGCCGGCCTCACGGAGTTGTTGGGCTTCGGCGGGACCGAGTTCACCGAGGGTGACGCAGACTTCCATGTTGAGCGAGGCCACATCCCTGACAATAGCGAGCACTTGCTCGAAGCGCTCGGTGCCGCCGCGCACGCCGCGCCAGGCCGCCCCCATGCAGAAGCGGGTGGAACCGGAGTCCTTGGCGGCGCGGGCATGCAGCATCACCTCCTCGCGCTCTAACAACACATGGCTTTCCAGCTC
>JBAXOF010000441.1:0-2489 GCA_037133375.1 Verrucomicrobiota bacterium
TCCGCGGATTCCGCTCGAAACTCTTCCGTTATGCCAAGGACGCAGTCCGCAAGGCGCAAACCTACGAATATCGCGACCGCAAGCGGCGCAAAGGTCAGTTCCGCCGCTTGTGGACACAGCGTATCAACGCCGCCGTCCGTGCCGAGGGCATGACCTACTCGCGCTTCATTGAAGGTCTGAAAGCCGCTGGCATCGAAGCGGATCGCAAGATTCTCTCTGATATCGCGATTCAGGATGCTCCGGCCTTCTCGACCATCATCGCCCAGGCGAAAATGGCGCTCGAAGCCAAAGCGGCTGCCAGCGCGTAATTCCGCCCGCCCATCCCTCACCCCGTCGTCCGGTTTCATGCCGGGCGACGGTTTTTGTTTTTGAATCCGGAGTTGACGGATGGTGGCGGTTGGCGGAGATTGCGCCGCCTTCCGGCAGCGCGGCGGCGCGTGATTGACCCGCAATCGACCCCTTCCACCCCATGATTCACGAAACCCCACCCACCCCCGCCGGACGTCCGGCGATGGCCGCTTACGATTTCAACGAGCGACCGTTCCTAGTGTTTTGGGAGATCACGCGGTCTTGCGCCTTGGCCTGCAGTCATTGCCGGGCGGAAGCCATGCCGCGCCGTCACCCGGACGAACTGGATTTCACGGAAGCCAAACATTTGATTAGCCAGCTGAAGGAATTGGCACCGCCGATGCTCGTCATCACCGGCGGCGATCCGCTGATGCGCCGCGATGCGCTCGACCTCGTCCGCGAGGCCACCGCCTCCGGTCTGCACGTTGGCCTCAGCCCGTCGGCCACCGAGTTGTTGATGAAGGTGGATTTTGCCGAAATCAAGGCCGCCGGGGTGCAACGCATGTCGCTGAGTCTGGATGGGGCCACCCGCGAAACCCACGACGCCTTCCGTGGTGTCGGCGGCACCTTTGATCGCACCATCGAAGCCATCCAGCGGGCCCACGCGGTGGGGCTGAGCCTGCAAATCAACACCACCCTCACCCGCAGTAATCTGGGGGAATACGAGGCGTTTAAAAACCTCATGTTCGAGCTCAAGCCGGCCATGTGGAGCGTATTTCTGTTAGTTCCAACCGGGCGGGCCGGCTTGGCCGAGTTGCCGGATGCCGCCGACCTCGAACGCATCTTCGAGGACATGGCGGGCTTGGTCGGCAACGCGCCCTTCGCCGTGAAAACCACCGAAGGTCACCATTTTCGCAGGGTTCTGATGCAAAAAATGGGCTCCAAAGGCCGCACCATGCAAGGCATGCGCTCGCCGCAAGGCATTCGCGACGGGCGCGGCGTGATGTTCATTTCCCACACCGGAGTGGTCTCACCCTCAGGTTTTCTGCCGATTGATTGCGGCAACGTGCGCCAATTGCACCCGGCGGAAATTTACCGCCACAACCCGTTGTTTGTTTCCCTGCGCGACAATGACGCGCTCGGCGGCAAGTGCGGGCTGTGTGAATACCGCAGCGTCTGCGGCGGCTCCCGTGCCCGCGCCTACGGCATTTATGGCGATCCGTTCGCCGCCGATCCCGCCTGCAACCATCAGCCACACGGCCATCCGCACGCCGCCTGTTAAATTCCCCTCACCTCCCAACTAAATCGATGATTAATCTAACGAAACTATGGACCGGCGTGGCGCAGCCCGCCGACGGACTGCGGTATGGACATGGCGCGGACGCGCAGGTGGCGGCGCGCGGACGCAAGCCGATCGTGGTATGGAACATCACGCGCACCTGCAATTTGCGCTGTGTGCATTGTTACTCGGATTCCAACGCGGTGCAATATCCCGGCGAGCTGGATTGGGAACAGATGCAAGCCGTGGTTGCGGATCTCGCCGCCTATCAGGTTCCATCGTTGTTGTTTTCCGGCGGCGAGCCGATGATCCATCCGCGGTTTTTCGATCTGGTGGATTTGGCATCCGCCGCCGGCCTCAAGCTCACCATTTCCACCAACGGCACCTTGATCACGCCCGAGAAAGCCGCGTTGCTCAAAGCCGCCAATGTCGCCTACGTCGGCATTTCCCTTGATGGCATCGGCGCGGTGCATGATGAATTCCGCCGCAAGGAAGGGGCTTTCGATGCCGCAGTGCGTGGCTTTAAACACTGCCATGCGGTGAACCAAAAGACGGGCCTACGCCTCACGCTCACCCGCCACAATGTCGAAAATATCGAACAAATCCTGGATTTCATCGAGGACCAGGAAATCCAGCGGGTGTGTTTCTATCACCTCGTGCCGGCCGGCCGCGGCAGCGAACTCCAAATGTTGGAACCGGATGAGGCCCGGCATGCCATCGACACCTTGATCGCCCGCGTGGAAGCCTGGCACAAACAGGGGATTGACCGCGAGTTGCTCACCGTGACCCAACCCGCGGATGGCCCCTATCTGCTAGTGCGGATGGCGCGGGAAGGTCATCCGAATCTGGAGGAAGCCCGCCGCTTGTTGGCGTGGAATGGCGGCGGGGCTAACAGCTCCGGCCGCGGCATCGCCAATATCGA
>JBAXOF010000442.1:0-2487 GCA_037133375.1 Verrucomicrobiota bacterium
CTCGTTGTCACCGCGGCCAGTCGCACGGCAGGAGGTGCGATTTTCTCTGAGGGAGCGATTTGGAGTTCCCCGGCGGGTTCGGCATTTTGATTTTCAGGAAGCTCGCTCCAAATAGAATTCCGACCGTCCGTCCGCAGTGGCACCGCAGTCTCATCTTCCCGGGCTATTCGCCTGCTGATTTTGCGCCGGATCAGCCAAATACCGCCCACTACCAGCACCAGGCTTGCGGCGGTGACGGATAGAAGGCCCTTGATACTCATGGCGAGGAACGTGATGGCAATCATGGTTTCTGGATTCCGACTGCATGATGAAGCATGCCCGAGCAAACCCGTTGAGAGTTTGGATCCTTGCCGCCAGTCACGGATTTATGACGCATCATCAGGGGTTTGTTAGCAAGCCAGGCGGGCGGGCACAACTGTTTTTCTGAAAAGTTTTTCAAGGGGAAATTGGGGGCTTCAATTTCTGGGATCGGGCGATATTGCGTGGCGCATTGAAGTGGGGCGAGCAATTTGCGAAACACTCGGGCATTGTTTAGGTGGCTGCCGGTGTTTCTGCCTCGCGCCTTTACAGGTGCCGCAGCGCCGCCCACAGTAGCACCCGGGCGATTACTATGCAGCAAAAGACGAGTCCGATCAGCACGAGCAGTTCCATGTTCGATAATCCTTTGAGAAATTTCATGGTATTAGGGGTGGGTCAGCGGGGCAGGTTGCTGATTACTGTTAAGATATTTGCGTTTAAGTGAAAGGCTGTTGCATGAACTGGTGACCGTCCCGGAGGCGAAAAAGGAGTGATTATTTGGATGACGGTGACGAACGGGTTATCAGGATTTTGCCAACATTTCGTTGAATGCCCCAACAACCTTGAGATAATAGAGAATGAAAATGACGACATCGGCAATTCCGATGAGAATTCCAAAACCGGGCACCATGCCAATCGTCAGGCCGCTTACAAACAGAATCGCGTATGTAAGGGCGAGTCCCTTGGTATCAACGGGAGTCATGCCCCGTGACTGTTGCCAGATCATCAACCCCTCAGATAATTTGGGCCAACTCACGAAAGCCCAATAGAAGTTGTAGAAAGGGATGAAGAGGAATCCAACAGCCCGACCCGGGGTCGTAAAGCGGAATCCCTCAGGCAGTGCCATCCAGCACTTGTAGTGTAGCATGCAAATAAAAACCACTCCTAGGATGATTAGCGGAAGACCAATCATTGCAAGTGAGCCAGACGCCTCCTCATCGCCGCCCAGTTCAATAAGTTCAATTAGCCAAGATAACGCGCTTACAACGCAGTATAACACCAAGGCGGGAATCCAATTGATAAATCCCTTTGTATCGCTGGGCGGAGAATTGGGAGTGTAGGGGGGGGGCGTGATTGGTGGAGGCGCATCCTGCGGGAATAGATTCCTCAATTCGGTCTGCATAATCGGCTTCCAGTCCGCCATGCCTTCATGCCACACACTGGTACTTCGTGTGATCTGATTGTTGTGAATGAGTGTCTCCACCTCGCCAATGTCTATTGGTCCGACAGCTTGGTTGTCCTTATAGTAATGCCACATGGTTTATATCGGGTGTGTGATTATTTATTTATTGGTTCCTCCTCGTCTGATATTTTCAGAAATCTTGTCCATCGCGTCGTCATATTCCATCTGTGCTCTGGATGGACTTTCGAGAAGTGTATGGTGTTTCCGTCGCCATTTCACCTGTAGCTCCTGCAGTTCCTCACGCTCTTTGGCTTCTCGCGACCTTTTGATCTCGTCAGCGACCAACCAGCCCACATAGCGGGACTTCCCCTTGCAAGAAACGGAGGTGATGGGAATGACGAAAAACGAAACAAGAAGAAGGGACACCAGCACCCGCCGGGATGGCAATTGAGTTTTCATGGTCGTTTTCATGTGGTGTTTATGGCGTGAGAGTGCCGGCATGATTTTTGCTCTGATTACGGAGCAGGAATGGCAGGCTGGCCGGTTAGCGTCAAGCTCCAAGGGCGGAGCAAATGGCGGAATTGAAAAATATTGTTGGGGCAAACGTGCGGAGGCGCAGGGTGGCGGCCGGGATGTCGCAGGACGCCTTGGCGGCACGCCTGCAGACGGCGGGTTGGGACCTGAGCCGGGGCGGACTGTCTAAGGTTGAGGCCGGGCTGCGATTGGTGATCGACGCCGAGGTGATGGTGCTGAGCAAGGTGTTGCGATGCACGCCGCTGGACTTGTTGGGCGGAGTGAATTCCAAAACCGTGATTGGAGTCGCTAGACAAGGGCGCGGGTGACCTGGCGGGGTGGCGGCAAGAGCGGACAGCTTGCGCATTGGGGATAGCGCTGGGCATGGGCTTGGCGGCGGGCAACATGTCCGCGCCACGGTGAAGAGGCAATGCGCCACGATGGAGCTGGCGGATTTTCATGGCATGGGCTCCTCAGGCGACACGGCTTCAGCCTCGCGCATGCGGAGGCGGACTTTTTCGGCGAGGCGCAAGACCTCGGGGTTGGTGCCGGCA
>JBAXOF010000443.1:0-2471 GCA_037133375.1 Verrucomicrobiota bacterium
CGCGCCGTGTCGCGACCGGCAAACACTCCCGCCTCGTCGAACGCATGGCTGCCGATGGTCACCACCAGCCCGTGTTGCTGGAGCAATTCGGCTCCGCGCTCTGCCACTTGCCGGTCGATCTTGCCGGCCGGGGAGATGACGGCAACGTGCGCGCCGGGTGATAGATAGGGAGGAAACCTCATGCCGGGTTTGAGCATTGAGGACGAAGTCTGTGATGTCAACCGCCTATGAGAATCCTCTTGGCGCAAGGGGTGCAAGTGCGCTTATGCTGCGGCCATGAACGCCGCGCTTGAAACCCTGATGCTCGCCTTTGCCAGCGAGGGCGGTCTGCCCAATACTGTCAGTTTTGCAGGAGGACAGGCGTCCCGCCTGTCAGGGCCGACGGGCGTCCCGCCTGTCGTTTCATCGGCGGACAGGCGGGACGCACTGTCTTCCTTAACAGGCGGGACGCCTGTTTTCCTATCAAGAAAAGCCAACCCGACAGTATTGGACGGTCTGCCCGTGCCCGCCAGAGCCATGATGCTGGGGGCACAAGCGCATCCGGCATTGGCCCACTGGCCGGAGTTGACCGGTTGGCAGCCGCTCAAGCCGCTGGCGGCGGCATGGGAGCGTGCCGGGTTGGTTAGGGTGGCGTGTCCGGCGGGGCGGTTTCCGCTGGTGTTGGTGTTGCCTGGTAAATCGCGGGATGAAACGCTGGCGTGGTTTGCGCTGGCCCGCGGGTTGTTGGAACCCGGCGGTCGCCTGCTGGCCGCCATGCCTAACACAGCTGGCGCGGCGCGCTTTGAAAAGGAACTCGCCAATGCCTGCGGCCACATCACCTCGCTGCAAAAACACAAGTGCCGTGCGTTCCACGCGCTGGACGATGGCGGATGGCGCGAGGAGGTGTTCGCCGGGTGGCGGATATTGGGCGAACGCCGCGTTATTCCAAATACGAGTTTCATAGTAGAACCCGGGGTGTTCAGCGTGGATCACATCGACCCAGGATCGGCGTTTCTCGCCGGGCATCTGCCGGGCAGCCTGCGCGGCAGCGTCGCGGACCTGGGGGCGGGTTGGGGGTTTCTATCCGATGCGGTGCTGCGGCACTGCCCCAGAGTGGAGCGCATCGACTTGTTTGAAGCCGATGCCCGGGCGCTGGATTGCGCCCGGCTGAATTTGGCCGGGCATGCGCGGGAAATCCGGTTTCACTGGCACGACGTGTGCGAGGGGATAGCGGGCGGCTATGATGCGATTGTGATGAATCCGCCGTTTCACACCGGCCAGGCAACCGATGTGGATTTGGGCCGGGCGTTTCTGCGGAGCGCCGCCGCCGCGCTCAAGCGCGGGGGGAAACTCTATCTGGTGGCCAACCGCCAACTGGCGTATGAAGCGGTGTTGGAGGCCAGCGGGCTGGCTTGGCGCAATGCCGGGGAGGACAAGGGCTACAAATTGTTGTTCGCGGAACGGCGGTGAGATGCATACGACACACGCGCCAGAATGAGATGCGTCTTTCCAATCACCTGCGTATGCACTAGACATGCGCGGCAGAGTGTGCGGCAGGATGCCGAACACAGCCGGCGGGACGCCGACGCTCCCCTTTAATAATCGACAGCCATGAAACTCGTCAAACTGCTAGCCAACCTCGGCTATGGCTCCCGCAAGGAAGTCCAGCGCCTGATCCGTGCCGGTGCCGTCACCGATGAGAGCGGGCGCGTCCTTGGCGACAATGATTGCCCGCCCCACGCCGCGATCCGCTTTCGCGGCGAGCCGCTGGATCCGCCGTTTCCCCTGCTGGTGATGCTCAATAAGCCGGACGGCTACACATGCAGCGCGGACGATCCGGGGTCCACCATCTACGATTTGCTGCCGCCACGCTTCGCCCTGCGCAATCCCTTGCTCAGCCCGGTGGGCAGGCTCGACAAGGACACCACCGGCTTGTTGCTTCTAACTGATGACGGGCAGTTGCTGCACAAGATCATCCATCCGAAATCCGGATGCCTCAAGACCTATCATGCCGTGTTGGATCGTCCGCTGGAAGGTCACGAAGCGGCGTTGTTCGCCTCGGGTGAATTGGTGTTGCGCAACGAAGCCAAGCCGCTGCTGCCGGCGGCCATGGAAGTGCTCGGCGAGCGCGAGGCACGCGTCACCTTGCACGAGGGTCGCTACCATCAGGTCCGGCGGATGTTTGCCGCCGCCGGCAACCATGTGCTCACCCTCCGGCGCATTTCTATCGGTGGCTTGCGCCTGCCCGAAGATTTACCCGAAGGCGAGTGGCGGGAACTCACCGCAGAGGATCGGGCGGCGATTTTTACAACCTGATCACTGGGTCGAGAATTTTGTGAGCAGGCCGCGGCGGCGGGTGTAATTCAAAATCCAGACGAAAAACCCGCCGGCCAATGCCAGATAGACGAGGTTGAGGGCAAACGCCCAACACAACGGTGCCCAGCTCATGCTGCCGGTGCGCATCACCTCGCGCATGCCCTCGAAGATGTGGG
>JBAXOF010000444.1:0-2445 GCA_037133375.1 Verrucomicrobiota bacterium
ACGCACGTAGGCGCATTCGTGAGAATGCGGTCTATCCTCCCCCCGCGCTGTCACCAGCGCGCCTACGGAGAAGCACGGGCACCAGTGGACGGCCCCAAGATTTTCCTCAAACCTCTTGAGTTCGCTGCGTGGTGTACGCAGCATCCCGTTACCCATGACTGCCATTCAATTGGAAAGCCGCTATCGTTGGTTCATACTCGCGCTGGTATTTTTCGCCACCACCATCAACTACATCGACCGGCAGATCTTGGCGCTGCTCAAGCCGATGCTGGATGTGAGTATCGGTTGGACCAACACCCAATACGGCTGGGTCAATTCCGCGTTCCAAGGCGCCTATGCCATCGGTCTGTTGTGGTTTGGCGGATTTGTGGACCGTTGCGGGGTAAAACGCGGGTATCAAATTTCCATCATCGGCTGGAGTGTGGCCGCCATCCTGCACGCGCCCATCATCTGGCTGGTGGGTAAATCACTGAACTTGCCGGCGGCGTTAGGGTGGCTGGCCAACCCCCTAACCCCTTTGGCAGTGCCCGCCGCGTTTGTGGCGTTTCTGCTCGCCCGGGTGTTGCTCGGGCTGTTTGAGGGCGGCAATTTCCCGGCGGCAATCAAGGCCGTGACCCAATGGTTTCCCCGCCGCGAGCGGGCGCTGGCCACCAGCCTGTTCAATGCCGGCACCAATGCCGGGGCCATCTTCGCCCCCGCCCTGGTGCCGCCGCTCGCGTATCTGTTAGGCTGGCAATGGGCGTTTGTGTTTGCCGGGATTGCCGGGTTCCTGTGGTTGTTGCTGTGGATTCCCAAGTACGACAGCCCGGAGCACCGCCGCGAGGTGAATGCCGCCGAGTTGGCCCACATCCAGAGCGATCCGGCGGAGTTGCCGGGCCAGCCGCTGCCCTGGCGGCGCGTGTTAGCCCACAAGCAGGCGTGGTCGTTCATCACCAGCAAGTTTCTAACTGATCCGGTGTGGTGGTTTTTCCTGAGTTGGCTGCCGGACTTTTTCAAGAAAACCCGCGGGCTCGACATCAAGAGCAGTTGGATTCATCTGGTTACCATATATGTGATCATCACGATCCTGAGTATTGGCGGCGGTTGGCTCACCGGGTTCCTGATCAACAAGGGCTGGAGCGTGTCGCGGGCCCGTAAATCCGGCATGGTTTGCTTCGCCTTGCTCGTGGTGCCGATCATTCTCGTCTCCAAGGTCGGCGATTGGCAGGCGGTCCTGCTAATCGGGTTGGCTGGCTCCGCACATCAGGCGTGGTCGGCCACCATCTACACCACGGTATCCGACATGTTTCCCAAGCGGGCGGTGGCTACGCTCATCGGCATCGGCGGCATGGCCGGGGCGGTAGGCGGGATGATTTTCCAAGTGTTTGTGGGATCGATGTTAGATCGGTTTGCCAAGCTGGGCAACGCGACGGCCGGTTATGCCACCTTGTTTGGCATCTGTGCCTGTGCCTATTTGGTGGCCTTTGTGATCAATCACATGTTTGCGCCCAAATTTGAGCCACTCGTGATCCGGGAGGCGTGATGGCGTGGAGCGCAGGGGCCTCACGCGGCGTGGCGGAGCAGGGCGATGAAGACCCCTTGGATGACGAGTTCGCGGGCGGGAATCAGATCCGGGTAGTCCGGGTTTTCCGCGCGCAAAAATGCTTGCCCCTTGGTGACGAGGTAACGTTTGAGGGTGGTTTCGCCGTCGATGAGGGCGGCGACGATGTCGCCTTTGCGGGGTTCGCGGATTTCGAGGATGACCGTATCTCCATCGCAGATGTGCGCGTCTATCATCGAGTCGCCACGCACGCGCAAGGCGAAGGCGCGAGCATTGCGGGCAATGCCGAGCGAGGCGATGTCGATGGACAGGCAGCCTTCGCTTTGGGGTTCGGCATCCTGGGCCAAGCCGGCGGCGATGCGGCCATAGATCGGGATGTCAACGATATGGGCGCGGTCGAGATCTTCCGGAAAAGTCACCGCGCGGGCCTTGTTGGCACCGCGTTGGATCACCCCCTTGCGTTCGAGCGCGCGCAGGTGGCTCATTGCCGCGGTCTGGCTGGCAAAGCCGAAGAAATGTTGGATTTCCCGGGTTGAGGGCATGTAGCCTTTGGTGCGCTGGATCATGCGCAAGTATTCGACGATTTCCTCTTGGCGTTGGGTCAGTTGGATTTGCATGGCATTGCGAACAGTGTTCCTAAGAACAAAGCAGCGGAGGTTTAGCGGCGCAAGTAAAAAAGCCGGATTTTTTTACGATTTTTCCTCCTCGGGCGCGTTGGTGACAACTAGGGGCGAGGGTTGGGGCGAGACGCGGCAGCGACCCATCAAGACCGCCTCCAAATGGACGTTTTTTTTGGCAACGCGGCCGATCTGCGAAAAATGCAGAATTTTAGCTTGCCAAGCTGGCAGGGGTCTCTAGGTTGCCCCCCCCATGCCAAGAGTTTCAGGAAAAGCAAAGACACGGAA
>JBAXOF010000445.1:0-2413 GCA_037133375.1 Verrucomicrobiota bacterium
GATTGGAAACGCTACAACGCCATCTTCCGCGATCAACTCCTCGGCAACCAGGAGGTGGACGGCTCATGGAAAGTGCCCGGTGGCGGCCAAAAGATCCGCGCGGCAGCCCCCACCTACGTGGGTGACAAGACCTACCGCACCTGTCTCTGCGTTTTAATGTTGGAGGTGTATTATCGATTCCTCAGCACGGGTGGCGGCGAGCATCATTCCGGTATCTAACAATAGGCGCGGGATCCATGGCTCCACTTTCAGCACGCCAGGCCAGATGCCGCTGCCGGGCGCAGGCTATCAGTAACATGAGGGCCGGGACTTTATCCAATCCACGAGTTAGAGCACGGTCGGCCCGCAGCGGGGAGGCGCGTGGCGATTTACACCAATTCCGTCATCCAAGGCTTGCGCATGGGCGCGGAACGACGCAGCTTGGCGCCTGCCATGACTCACGACCCGGACCAGCATGCCTCGCTAGGGGCGATGTATTCGGACTATTTCCTTGATTACGCCAGCTACGTGATTTTGGAGCGCGCGGTGCCGCATCTGCTTGATGGCCTCAAGCCGGTGCAGCGGCGCATCCTGCACTCGCTCGACGAGTTGGATGACGGCCGCTACAACAAGGTGGCCAACGTGGTGGGCAACACGATGAAATACCACCCGCACGGCGATCAATCGATCGGCGACGCGATGGTGCAGTTGGGGCAAAAAGATTTGCTCATCGACACCCAGGGCAACTGGGGTAACACGCTCACCGGGGATGGCGCGGCCGCCCCGCGCTATATTGAGGCGCGCCTAACAAAATTTGCCTTGGAGGTGGTGTTCAACCCGAAGACCACCCAATGGGTTCCGAGCTACGACGGCCGCAACAAGGAGCCGCTGACGCTGCCGGTGAAGTTTCCGTTGTTGCTCGCCCAAGGTGTGGAAGGCATCGCCGTGGGCTTGGCCTGTAAGATCCTGCCGCACAATTTCAATGAACTCATCACGGCGTCTATCGCGGTGCTGCGCGACGAGCCGTTCGCGCTGATGCCGGATTTTCCCACGGGAGGGATCATGGATGCCAGCGATTATCGTGATGGCCTGCGCGGGGGCAAAGTCCGCGTCAGGGCGCGCATTTCCACCGAGAAAAAAGGCCTGCTGCGCATCACCGAAATTCCTTTTGGCACCACCACCGGTGCCGTAATGGATTCGATCGTGACGGCGGCGGACAAGGGCAAGATCAAGATCGCCAAAATCGAGGACAACACCGCCGCCCACGCCGATATCCTGGTTCATCTGCCGCCGGGCATGGATGCCGAGACCTCCCGCGACGCCCTCTATGCCTTCACCGATTGCGAGCAATCGATTTCACCCAATGCCTGCGTCATCGCCGAGGGCAAGCCGCAGTTCCTCGGCGTCTCCGACATCCTGCGCCGCAGCACCCACCAGACCCGCGAGTTGCTCAAGCTCGAACTCGAAATTAAACTCGCTGAACTCGCCGAAAAATGGCACTTCAGCTCGCTGGAGAAAATCTTCATCGAAAAACGCATCTATCGCGATATCGAGGAATGCGAGACGTGGGAGGCCGTGCTCAAGGCCATCGACGACGGCCTCACACCCTACAAAAACCTGCTCAAGCGCGCGGTGACCACCGACGACTTGGTTCGTCTAACCGAAATCAAGATCAAGCGCATTTCCAGGTTTGACGCGTTCAAGGCCGACGAGGAAATCCGCAACCTCGAAAAGGCCATCGAGGAGAGCACCAAGAACCTGCGCAATCTAACCAAGTTCGCCATCCGCTGGTTTGAGGAACTCGGGAAGAAATACGGCGCGCAGCGCGAGCGACGCACCGAGATTGCCTCGTTCGAGCGCGTCGACCGCATGCAAGTGGTGGCCGCCAATGAAACTCTCTATCTGGACGCCAAGAACGGCTTCGCCGGATATGGTCTCAAGAAGGAGGATCCGGTGGAGAAATGCTCCACCATTGATGACCTCATCACCTTTACCCAGGATGGCAAGATGCGGGTGCTGAAAGTTGCTGAAAAGGTCTTTGTTGGCCAACGCCCGCTGCGGGTGGCGGTGTTCCGCAAGGACGAGGATCTGATCTATTCGATGATTTTCCGCGACGGGCGGGACGGGCCGATCCTGGCCAAGCGCTTCACCGTCGGTGGCATCACCCGTGACAAGGAATACGATCTAACCAAAGGCAAGCCGGGCACCCGCGTGTTATACTTTGCGGTCCATAAGACCAATGAGGAAAGCTCCGCGCAGATGCTGCTCATTCACCTCAAGTCTGCGCTGCGGATGCGCAACCTGATCCGCCCGCTGCACTTCGCCGAGTTCGGCATCAAGGGCCGCTCCAGCGGCGGCAACCTCGTCACCAAACACGCCATTGAAAAAATCGTCCGCGCCCCCAAAGATTACGACCCCGCGCTTGGTGCCTGAG
>JBAXOF010000446.1:0-2376 GCA_037133375.1 Verrucomicrobiota bacterium
CGTCCTCCACCAACACGCTCTTGAAGCGTTCCATCCACAAGGCCCCCCGCCTGTCACGATGGCCATTGAACCAGCGCGAAAATCGTTCCTTTACCTCTTTTACAAACACGGGCAGATCGCAAAAGCGGCGCATGTATCCGTCTATCAATTCGTCCGCCTCCTTCAGCAGGCCCTGTTTTCTTAGGTCGATCAATTCCGCTCGTAGCACGGCGATGTACTGCTTGGAATAGAGCAGCCGCAGATGATCTAACAACCTGGCCTCGCCGCCTTCCCCGCTGAAGCGCATCACAAACTTCTCCCGCGAAGGCACGCGCGCGAGAATGTGAAAATGGTTGCACATCACCGCGTAGGTGCGGATTTCCACTCCGCAGAATCGGGCCTGTCGCCACATCAAACGACGAAACGCCTCCTTTTCCATATCGCCGAACAAGCGCTCACCCCCTGCCGTGCGGCTCATGATGTGATACGATGCCCCCTGCTCTTGGTTTACCACAATTCTGCGCCGCCGCCCTTTCCAGCTTCGCGAAAACACCCTTCCCATCATCGCTCCGGTGGGCAATTCAATCTTCTCTAGCGGTGAGAGGACCTTGGGGCTCCCCACAGCGTCAGCCCCCACCTCCTTCGCGGCCCTACCCACCTGCGTCCGGCCAGGGAACCGGGATTCCGCCATGGGACTCAAAACCTTTAAACCGCGGTGGAGGATACTCATGGCATAATCAAGACAAAATCTATGAATTAGTCAACAATAAAATGACAGTCATTATGTTTATTATTTGTTATCGATGCGCATCGCAACGTGGATTGCTCCTCTGCCGCCGGCGCGTCGGTGCGATGAAAACTACGCGCGCCAGCGCAGGGTCAGATCGCCGTAGGCATCGATGCGACGGTCGCGGAAAAACGGCCAGATCCGGCGGAAATCCTCGAGTGTATGGAAATCAAGGTCATGATAGAGGATTTCCTCGCGATCGGGCGCGGCCTTGGCGATAAGTTCACCGTAGGGATTGGCAATGAAGGATTGGCCCCAAAACTCGGTGTTGTCCTGGTGGCCGGTGCGGTTGACGGCGGCGAGGAAACAACCATTGGCCACGGCATGACCGCGCTGGACGGTTTCCCAGGCGCAATGCTGGGCGGCACCGAGGGTGGGCTTTTCCTCGGCCAGCCAGCCGATGGCGGTGGGGTAAACCAGCAACTGGGCACCGCCGAGGGCCATCAGGCGGGCGGCTTCAGGAAACCACTGGTCCCAACATATCAGAACGCCGATTTTGCCAAAGCGCGTGTCCCACACCGGCCAAGCGCTGTCGCCGGGCGTAAAGTAGAATTTTTCCTCAAACGCCGGGTCTTGCGGGATGTGGGCCTTGCGATACATGCCTAACAGTTTGCCATCGGCGTCATGGATGACGGCGGTGTTGTGATAGAGGCCGGGTCCGCGGTGCTCGAAGAGCGAGGAGATCAACACAATGCCCAGTTCCTCGGCGAGAACGCCCAAGCGCTCGGTGACCGGGCCAGGCAGAGGATCGGCGAGATCAAAGCATGCGGGATCTTGCGTTGTGCAAAAATACGGGGTCAGGAACAACTCCTGGGTGGCGACGATGTTGGCGCCGGCCGTGGCGGCCTCGCGGATGAGCCTTTCGTGATGATCGAAGGATTCGCGTTTGGAGGCGAAGGACCTGGATTGGAGCAGGGCGAGGCGCGGCATGCGCTGAGAGTGCGCCACCGCGGCTTGGATTTCAAGGATTTCAAGGAATCCATGGGTCAGGGGCGGATGGCGGCTAGGCAAAGAGAGTATTTTCTTGTGATTTTTAGTTGTGCAAGGGCTGGGATGGTCTTAAACCGCCGGCGTTCGAGTGGCTGCGCCCATCGCAGTTGCGATTCCCATATTAATTTTATGCAAACGTCATTCACCCCCATCACCGCCTACGGTGGCAGAGACTATCCCACGGGTTACTCCCTCATCAACAACGGCCTGCTCAACAAGGGCACCGCCTACACCGACGCGGAGCGCGATGCATTGGGCTTGCGCGGCTTGCTGCCGGCCCGGATTTTCCCCATCGAACAACAGGTGAAACGTGCGCTCAGGAACCTGCGTGCCAAGAACAGCGACCTCAACAAATACATTTTCCTCAACGCCTTGCAAAACCGCAATGAGACCTTGTATTACCGGGTGGTCCTCGACCATCTCGAGGAGATGATGCCGATTGTTTACACTCCCACGGTGGGTCAGGCGTGTTTGGAATATGGGGCCATATTCCGTCGTCCGCGTGGCTTGTGGATTACCATGAAGGATCGTGGGCGGGTGGCGGAGGTGCTCGCCAACTGGCCGATTCAGGATGTGCGCCTGATCGTGGTGACGGATGGCGAACGCATCCTCGGCTTGGG
>JBAXOF010000447.1:0-2333 GCA_037133375.1 Verrucomicrobiota bacterium
TCGGCCTGCGCTTTTCTAACCGTCAACGCCGCTTCCGGAATATCCTTGAGCCACGGGCCGGCGAATTCCCCGATCACCACTGGCAGTCGCGGCGCCTGGAGGTCGCTGCGCACATCCTTGATCAGATTAGTTAGATTTTTCTCATAGGCTGCCGTTGCCTTCGCGTCGCAAAAGTCATTCCACCCGTGCCACCAAACAAAGCCGGACAGTTCATAGCCGCCGCCAGTGTAGCCGGGAAACTGTGCCTTGATGTCGCCGAGCACCTTGTTGATAGTGCCGATCATCTCGGTGTAGAACGGGCCCACTGTGCCGCCGGAACTGGGTGGCCGGAAATCCACATCCAGGCTTTTGCCGCCCCAGGCGGTCTTGATGATGAGCACCTGCTCGGCGAAATGCTCGCCCATGAGGTGACCGAATGCCACTTCGGGCCCGAAAAACATGCTGTTACGGCCCTTCCAGCTCATATCCCCGAGGTTCCAACCGTAGCCGAACGAAAGCGGCCCGTGAAGCGTGCCAAATTCGCCGATATCGTAAACCCACACGTCGTCGCGCACCTCGGCCCACTCGCCATTAGCATTCACCAAGTGTTGGATCAAAGGTGCCTTGGTGGGATCGGACAGCAGGGAACGCAGGGTGCCTTTCTTTTCCTTGCCGGCATCGTCCTTGGCCTCCAGGGTGCCTTGGCCTTGCATGTTAGACTGACCAGCGAGAATGAAGACCTTGAGCGGGCCTTTGCCTGCCTGCTTGAGGATTTCGGCAGGATCGTTCGGCGCGGCGGCGGCTAATCCGCTCAGCGCGGACCACACGCCGGTGCAAATGGCAGTCATCAATAAGGTTCGTTTTAACATGTTCGTCGATGGTTCAGGCTCAAGGGGATAATTGGTCACTACGCACGAATAGCCAGATTTGTTTCGTGGTTGACTATGCCAAAAGATGGCATGGGCAGATTAGTTCTTGCGGTAGACATCCAATTCATAAATCGACCAATGATACTTGGGATTTTGGCCGGTTTGCGTGATGCGGATGTGGCGCGCGGTCTGTGTCGGGAAGGTGATAGTGGTGAGGCCGAGTTGCCCGGAGCCGGTGGCGACCGGCGGTCCCCAGTGGAGGCCGTCGGCGGACACCGCGACGGCATACTTGTCCGGCGAGTCCCACAGCGCCCAGGTGTTATCTAACACAATCTTGTCAAACGTCCGCATCTGTTGCATGTCTACTTGGAACCATTGTCCCGGATGTTGGGTTTGGGTCATATCACGCCAACCGGTCCAATGGTCGCCGTCGAGGGCATTGGCGGCCGCCACATCGACCGGAATCTTGCCGCCGCTAAAGAGAAACGTCCCATCCACGACCGAGGCCGAGGCGGTCCATGATTGCTTGTCGAGTGGCGTGTCATTGGTTGGTGGCGGTGGCAGCGGTTTGGGTGAGGTGAGCGGCAAGGTGCCGTGGCCGGTAAATTTCCAAGTGCCGGGGCCGGCCTTGAATTTTACGTAGTCGGCATCCTCGCCGTCCCAGGTGACGCCATCCACGGTTCCCCTGACGATGCCGTCCCAGATGGGGTTGTTATTGACAGTGATGGAATTGAGCCGGGTGAACGCGTCCTTGGGGATGCCGACGATGGCGGTGGTGCCCACAGGTGAGGTGAGGGTGAGGGCATATTCTGACGCGGTTTTGTTCAAATCCACCGTGATGTTGCCTTTGATCGACGGGACCACCACCTTGATGGATGTTAGAAAGGCCGCTTTGGGCATGACCTGATAGGTGCTCCAGCCGGGCGCGACCGGGGACACTCCGGCGATGGTTTGGGAGAGGAGGATGGCCGGTGGATTCCACCCGTGATTGAGCGAGGAGCCTTCGTCGAAGGCGTCGATGCGCGACGCCCACCAGCGGTCGTAATGCTCCCACAGGGTGGTGAAGCTGGCGGGGATCATGGTCTTGTAGCGTTCATACATGCGCAGCATGGCATACTCCTGTTTGCCCATGGTGCAGAGCGCCTCGAAGACCCAGCGGTCGAAGAAACAACTCGCATAGGTTTTCTTTGTCAGCACATTGTCGTAGATAGCGGGCCACTTCGCGCGGTCCGCAAGGCCGGCATTGACCGCCATGGCGTTGGCCCGGTCATCCGGTTCGCTCACCTGCGCAGACATGTAGCAGCCGCCTTTCCAGTATTGGCTGTCAAAGGTGTCCTTGATTTTTTCGAGTTTGGCATCAATGGCCGCAATGTCCGCCTGGTGGCCGGTCACCAGGGCGATTTTCTTCAGGGTGGCGAGGCAGATGTAATAGAAGCAGGTTTCGGTGACGGCGGTGTCCTTGACTTCCTTGCCCCAATCGAACCA
>JBAXOF010000448.1:0-2332 GCA_037133375.1 Verrucomicrobiota bacterium
ACACGATCGTGGAGCCGGATGAAACCGTGATTCTAACGGTTGCTGCGGGCACCGGTTACACCATCGGCACGCCCAACTCCGCCACCGGCACCATCACCAATGACGACGCATCCTCCTCGCCCTTTGCCAGTTGGGCGGGCGGACTGCCGCAAGGCCAGAATGGCGCGCTGGACATACCGCAAGGCGACGGCGTGCCCAACCTGCTGAAATTCGCCTTCAACATGGATCCGACCAAACCGGATGTTAGCAAGTTGCACCAGGTTAGCCCGAGTCCCGAGGTGTGGGCCGGACTGCCGGCGCAATCGATCGTTGGCGGCAAGCTGCGCCTGGAATTTCTGCGCCGCAAGGCGAGCCTCAATCCTGGCATCAGTTACACGCCGCAGTTTGGCTCCAATCCAAGCGGGTGTAGCGATGCGGCTATCATCAACCCGCCCACCTCGATAGACGGCACCTGGGAACGGGTGGTGGTGGATGATCCCTCGCCCGTCGGCGCCCAACGCTTCGGCCGCGTGAAAGTGACCCAACCTTGATCCACCCTCATGCGCACTCCCAAACTCCTCATTCTGCTGGCAGGACTCCTCGTTGTTAGCACGACTTCCAGCCACGCCCAACTCCGCAAGATCATCGCGGAACTCAGCCCTGTGGTGGAAACCGACGGCGTGCATGCGGGCACCAGCGTGCGTGCGGCGGTGGCGGTGAAGCTGCCGGAAGGCTTTCACATGCAGTCGAACGCGCCCCGCAATCCCCTGCTGATCCCGACAAAACTGCAAGTGGACGCCCCGTCCGGAGTGCAAGTGAGCGAGTTGATCTATCCGCCAAGCCTCGACCTCAAGCAAGAGGACGTCGAGCTGCCACTCGCCGTGTTTGAGCGCGAGTTCAACATCGGGGTCAGCCTAACAATCGGAGCCGACGTGCCGCCCGGCGACCTGGTCATTCCGCTGCACCTGCGCTACCAAGTCTGCGACGACAGCATGTGCTATGGACCGACCAGCGTTGACACGAGTTGGACGCTCAAGGTGCTGGCGACCGCCACACCCCTGACCGCGCAAAATACCGAGGTGCTCGCCAAGATTGCGTTTGGCAGCGGCCAAGCGCCGCCCGCCGCAGCGCCGGTCGCCCCCCCTGCGGCAGTGCCGGACGGGCCGGACGCGGGCCTCGGCGCGTTGGACCACTTTGTCATCGCCGGCACTGCGGGCGGGTATCTGGGAACCGACGCCTTCCTCAAGTTCATCAAAAACGCCGAGGCCGGCGTCAAGGAAGCCGGAATGTTCGACGGACACGGGCCGCTGGCAATCATCCTGATCGTGTTGCTGGGCGGATTCGCCTTGAATCTAACACCCTGCGTGCTGCCGATGATCCCCATCAACCTCGCCATCATTGGCGCGGGCGCACAGGCCGGCTCACGGCGGCGCGGACTCATGTTAGGTGCCACCTACGGCGCGGCCATGGCCCTCGTCTATGGCGTGCTCGGCCTCGTGGTGATTCTCACCGCAGGCAGCTTCGGCACCATCAACGCCTCGCCATGGTTCAACCTGGGGATTGCCGCGCTCTTCGTGGTGCTGGGTCTGGCGATGTTCGACGTGATGACGATCGACTTCTCACGCTGGTCTGGCAATTTCAACCCAGGCGCGCGACGCGGCAGCTTCGTATTGGCCTTCTCCATGGGCGCGGTGTCGGCGTTGCTCGCGGGCGCATGCGTGGCACCGGTGGTGATTCAGGTGGTGCTTTTTTCTAGCAACCTATATGCCGGCGGCACGCAAACCGCCCTGGCGCTGCCCTTTTTCCTCGGCATTGGAATGGCCACGCCATGGCCGTTTGCGGGGGCCGGCCTGGCATCGATGCCCAAGCCGGGGGCGTGGATGATCCGCGTCAAGCAGGCGTTTGGCGTGCTCATCATCGGCACCGCCATCTACTATGGCTATCTGGCTTACGAGATTTTCTCCAACCGCACGACGGACACCGCGCAGGTGGCATCCAGTGCGAATGATAAACTCAAGGAAGGCTGGCACGCGTCGCTGGCCGAGGGCCTTGCGGTGGCCGAGCGCGAACACAAGCCAGTGATCATTGATATCTGGGCCTCATGGTGCAAAAACTGCCTAACGATGGACAAGACCACGCTCCAGAACGCAGGCGTGAAGACGGCGCTCGATCGCTTCGTGAAAATCAAGTTCCAAGCCGAACAACCGGACGCTGAATCCATCAAAGCGGTGATGCAACGCTTCAACGCGGTGGGCTTGCCCGCCTACGTCGTGCTCAAGCCCAAGCCGGCGGGCAAGTGAAGAGCGCGCCCTGCTCGTAGGCGCATTCGTGAGAATGCGGCTTGGGTGATGGG
>JBAXOF010000449.1:0-2316 GCA_037133375.1 Verrucomicrobiota bacterium
GTAAAGAAGTAAAGAAGTAAAGAAGTAAAGAAGTAAAGAAGTAAAGAAGTAAAGAGGTGAAGAGGTAAAGAGGTAAAGAGTGGGCGGTGAGGCAGGGCGATTCTTTCCTAATGACCAATGACTAATGACCCATGACTTATCTATCACACTCGCCCATGACGAAATCCAGGGAGCCGAGAATGGCCGGCACGTCGGACACCATGTGCCCCGGCAGCAGGCGGGAAACGATCGATAGATTGCAGAATGAGGGGCTGCGGATTTTCAGGCGATAGGGCACGCCGCCACCCTTGGAATGAATGTAAAACCCGAGTTCGCCTTTGGGATTTTCCGCGGCAAAATACACCTCGCCCGCCGGGGCGTCGATGCCTTGCGTGGCGACGATGAAGTGATGGATGAGTTCCTCCATGGACGTGAGCACACTTTCCTTGTTAGGCAGCATGCTCTTCGGGTCGGCCAGATTCACCGGGCCCGGGGGCATCTTGTCGAGCACCTGGCGGCAAATGGCGACGGCTTGGCGCACTTCCTCCATGCGCACGAGATAGCGGGCGTAGCAATCACCCTCCGCGGCCACCGGCACATCGAATTCGTAGTTGTCATAGCCGAGGTAGGGACTGTCCTTGCGGAGGTCCCGCGGCACCCCGGAACTGCGGAGATTAGGGCCGGTCATACCCCAGGAAATCGCCGATTCACGGCTGATGACGCCAATGTCCATCATCCGGTCGCGGAAAATCTTGTTCTTATCTAACAACTTCGAGATATCGCCCAGCGCCACCAGGCAATCGTCGAGGAAACTTCTTACCGCGGTCTCAAACCCGGGCGGCATGTCACGGAGTTGGCCGCCGACGCGGGTATAGGCGGTGGTGAAGCGTGCACCGGTGAGTTGTTCGCAGAGGTTGTGGACCTTCTCCCGCTCGGTCATGGTGTAGAGGAAAACGGTCATGGCCCCCACATCCATGGCGCAGACGCCGATCCCTAACAAATGCGAGGAAAGCCGGGCCAATTCGCAGCACAGGACGCGCAAGGCCTGGCCGCGCGGCGGCAACGTCCAGCCCATGAGTTTTTCCACCGCACAGGCATAGGCGACGTTGTTAGCCAGCGGCGCCAGATAGTCGAGGCGGTCGGTGTAGGGCACGAACTGGTTGTAGTGCATGGATTCGGCGATTTTCTCATCGCCGCGGTGAAGGAAACCGATATCCGGGGTGGCGGAGTGGATGATTTCCCCGTCGAGTTCCAAAATGAGCCGCAGCACGCCGTGGGTGGCCGGGTGGGATGGCCCCATGTTGAGAACCATCCGTTCGCCCATTATGTCATGCGTATCCGCCTGATAGGATGGGTCGGCCTGCGCCGTGCGGGCGAGGCGGTCGGGGGCCTCAAGTTCAGTAGTGGAAGTGCTCATGCGTTGCGCTGTGGCGAATAAGGAGCCAAAGCGGGGGGCGCGGCAAGGGGTTTGTGAAAATTATTCACACAAAATTGTGCCGGTCAGGCGGCGGCGGGTTTTGCTTGCGCCCCGCCAGGGACGGGCGATAGTGGGTTGCCAATGGAGCTGATTCCGCGCCGTTGCAGCCGCCTTTCCTGATGTCCCAGGGTTTCCTTCTTCTCATGCTCGTGCTATCGCTGGTGTTCGCGGCGGGGCGCGGCTATGCCCAGAGTCCGGCCACTTCCCAGGCGGCGGTGCCCCGGGTGGTGGTGCCCACCGGGAGTCGGCCCACGGCACCGACGGCCTTGGTGCGTCCGGTGGTGCCAGTCGCGGGGGCGCTCTACCCGTGGCGCCTGCATGTGACGACCACCATGTTTTGGATAGGCGAGCAAGCGACGGAGCGCAATCCCGTGCCTAACAACAAATCCTCATGGGACCAGAACTGGATGGCCAACTTCGGTGGTTATGATGATCCGGAGCCGGACAAGCGCATTGCCAATTTCACGACTGGGGAGTTCCGGCCCAAGGCGTTTGCGCCCAAGCTCAATCCGTTTTATGTGGCCTTGCCGTATAACGACGTGACCAGCAGTCATCAGCACAAGGGCGAGGCATCGCGGGTGATTCCGTGGTTCGGGCGGCTGCGTCCGGATCCGGGAGAGACCGTGTGCAAAGGCCGCTGGCTGCAAATTTACAATGGTCGCCGCAGTTGCTACGCCCAGTGGGAGGATTGCGGGCCGTGGGTGACGGACGATTGGGAGTATGTGTTTGGCAGCAAGCCGCCGCAGACGACGCAAAACAACTCCGCCGGGATCGATATTTCCCCGGCAGTGAGGGACTATTTGGCCATGGAACCTGGTAAAAAGGTTCATTGGCGCTTCGTCGAGGCGTCCCAAGTCCCC
>JBAXOF010000450.1:0-2314 GCA_037133375.1 Verrucomicrobiota bacterium
TGAACCGCCGGGCATCGCCCCCCGCGCTCTCACGAGACGCGCCTACGAAGAGTGCGGCCGCGAAGAGCGCTTACGCTCGTAGGCGCATTCGTGAGAACGCGGTCTTGGCCGATGGCCTGCCCGTGCCCCGCTTTGAGGCTCACGCCACGCGCTTGCGGCGGCGGCGGAGTGTGGCGGAGGCCAGCATCCCGGCGAAGATCAGCGTGCTGGACGGCTCAGGCACGGCAGTGAGTGAAATGGACCAGTTGTTGAGTTGCATAGTGCCGCCGGTTTCCATATCGGCGACGAAGAGAGACCAATTGCCGTTAGGGTCGGTGGTCACCAGGTTGTTCAGAGTGGTGGCGGCGCGGGCATCGCTGCTCACCACGGAGTCGGGGTTGGCCAGGCGGCGGTCCGCTTGCCAGGTGCCGGTGAGCGCGGTGCTGGTGCTGTCGAGTTGATAGGATTGGGCTTGATAGGTGTGGATGTCATGGGCCGCGCTGTCGCTCACGGTGATGTTCACGCCCGTGTTGTCGTAACCGGAAAGCAGGCTGGCGCTGCGCCCGGGGCGGTTGAGCAGCACCGTCATCCGGTATTCGCCGGAGGGGGATTGGTGGGCCAGATAGGCATACACATCGCCGACATAGCCGCCATAGCCGCGGCCCTGGATATTGAGTGCCACGTCCACGGTGTAAGTGGTGCTTGTGGCCAGGCCGGAAATCTCAAGGGTGCGCAGGATGCCGGTGGCGTCATGGTCGGCAATGGCCAGTGGCGAGGCGAGGCCGGAGTCGGGAAAAACCATGGCGGCAGAGGCGCCCGTGGCGAGGGCCAAGCCCATAACTAACTGTTGTATTGCGTTCATGGTGGAGCAGGGGGTGTAGCGGCATTTTTTAACCACCGATTTCACGGATTGAAGAGGACTTCGACGTGAGCTCAGTCGAACGATTACACGGGAAAGATGACTGCGAACTGCTATGATTTTCATGACTCTCAAAAACTTTGCGTCTTTGCGCCTTTGCGCGAGATAACTCTTAATTGGAGTGAGTGGATGGGTAGCAGGATCATCGGCTGTTACAGTTGCCAGGGAGTGAAGATTGCCTCGCGCAAAGCCGCAAAGACGCAAAGGAAGATAAGATTGTTGGGTTGCTGCCAGGCAGCAAAAACTCAATTCCCCCTCTCCTATCCCTTCTTTATCTGCGTCCATCTGCGTTTATCTGCGTTTTGATTTCTGAAATCTTCAATAAATGCTCCCCGAGTAGTCACTGCTATTTCTTGAAACGGTAGAAGCGGGCGGCTTCCGTCGCACCGGTATCGATGATGACGAGGCGGCCGTCGGCCCCCGCGGTGATGGATCCCAGCGGCGTCCAGTTTATCAGGTTGGCGCTGGTCTCCACCTGATAGGCAAAGTTCGGGACGGCGGCGAAGGTGAGGATTTTGCCACCGTCCGGGTTGTTCACGACGCCGCCCAGTTGAGTGGTGGGACTTGTGGTGTAACTGGCACCGGGCACCGTCAGGGTGACCGTGGCACTGGCGCTGCTGCCGGTGCCGTTGGCCAGCACATAACTGAAGCTGGCCGGGGTGGCGTCGGCCAGGCCGGTGGCGGGGCTGAAAGTGATCCAGCGTCCGCTGAGGGTGACGGTGCCGCCGGACAGCGCGCTGACCGAGCTAAGGGTGAGGGTTCGGCCTAACGGGTCGCTGTCATTGGCGAGCAACTGCGCCACGGCGATCTTGGTGAGCCCCTGGGACGAGCGATCCAACGTGTCGTCCACGGCTGACAGCCCGACCACGACATTGGTCGAACCGGCCACGGTGTTGAAGTTGTCCGTGTCGGTGGGAGCAAAAGTCAGTGCGGCGGCATAATTCCCTGCGGGCGGCGTGGTGGCGGGCGAAGCAAACGTGAAGCCACCCGCCACAGAGGCCGAGCCCCCGCTGAGCGTCGAGGTGGAAAGCGCTTGGCCCACCGTGGTGATGGCGCTGGCCGTCGGCCAGGTGCTTACCGTCGGCGTGGCTTTGGAAACCGTCACACTCACAGTGTCGGTGGCGCTCGTGTAATTGGCTGTGTCCGTCGGCGTGAAGGCCACTGCCTGCGAGGCCGAACCAGCGCCGGGCGCGGTGGAGGTGGTGGTGAAGGCGAAGCTGCCAGCAGGCGTGGCGCTGCCACCGCTCAAGGTGGAACTGGCGAGCGTCTGGCCGTAGGTGATGGCACTGGCGGTGGGCCATGCCGTCACGCTCGGGGTGGCCTTGTTGACGGTCACGCTGGCGGTGCCGCTTACGGTGGTGTAGTTGGCCGTGTCGGTCGGAGTGAAGGTGATACCCTGCGAAGCCGAGCCCGCCC
>JBAXOF010000451.1:0-2300 GCA_037133375.1 Verrucomicrobiota bacterium
ACCTGCAGAAGACGGAGGTGACCAAGGCCCAGTGGGACGCGGTGCGGGCATGGGGACTGAAGAATGGATACCCGGATCTGTCAGAGGGAGGCGGCACGGCGCCGAACCATCCGGTGCAGACGGTATCGTGGTATGACGTGGTGAAGTGGTGCAATGCGCGCAGCGAAATGGACAGCATTACGCCGTGCTACTACACCAACCCGGCGCAGACTGCCATCTATCGGACAGGCAATAACGATCTCACCAGCAAGATGGTCAAGTGGCTAGCCAATGGCTATCGTCTGCCGACGGAGACGGAGTGGGAGAAAGCGGCCCGTGGCGGATTGAGCGGCAAGCGTTTCCCGTGGGGTGACACGATCAGTCACGAAGAGGCGAACTTTCGCAATTCCGGGGATGAAGCCTACCAGAAGGGGGGCACGGGTTATCATCCAACTTACAAGCCGGATGGTGGGATCATCACCATTGTTGGAATCCCCCCAACCGCGCCAGTCGGAAGTTTCGCCGCAACTGGCTACGGCTTGTATGACATGGCGGGCAACGTGATGGAGTGGTGTTGGGATTTGCATGGGAAATATCCCAGCGCCTTGGAGACGGATCCACGGGGGGTGGTTTCGAGCGTCAGCCGCGTCCTCCGCGGGGGTGGCTATGGCGGGCCCGCATGCTTCGTGTGCGTCGCCAATCGCTGCAACCAGTATCCCCGCTTCATGGGCGATGAGGTGGGGTTCCGCCTTGCCCAAAGTCAGTCTGCACAGCAAGCAGCGGGCCAATAGAGCAGGGGGGCATGATCCGCGATCCGTGATCTCCTGAATAGTGTGACAGAGAAATTATAGCATCCATTCCCCAAGCGCCAAAAGCCCGTGAAAGCACGCTCCCGCTGCCTTGCCTTGCTCGCCATGCTGGCACTTACTCCCGGCATTGCCGTCCACGCTCAGGGCTCCAAGCCTATTCAATCCTGGACTGCCAGTGATGGCCGCGTAATTGAGGCGCAGTTTGTGAGACTCGATGACGAGACGGTCGTCATCCAAAAGGACGGCAAACCGTTCGCCGTGCCGTTGGCAAAACTCAATGCCGACAGCGTGGCATTGGCGAAAAAGCTGTCACGCGAGCTAGGTCCCGCAGGGGACGCGGCCAAAATACAGACAGTGCCGGCACCGCCCGCAGGCTTCGCGCTCATTCCCGCCGGCGAGTTTACCATGGGTGACGCGCTGGACGGTGACAAAAGGACACCGCAGCACAAGGTGAAAGTCAGTGCGTTTTACATGCAGCAGAAAGTAGTGAGCAAGGCGGAGTGGAACGAGGTGCGAGCCTGGGCGCTGCAGCAGGGGTATACCGACCTGCCGGTAGGGCAGGGCAAAGCGGCGGACCATCCGGTCCATACGGTGACGTGGTATAATGCGGTGAAGTGGTGCAATGCAAAGAGCGTGAAAGATGGACTGACTCCTTGTTACTACACGGATTCCGCCCAGAAGGCGGTCTATCAAACCGGCGCGAAGGACATCAACAACACCATGGTGAAATGGCGCGCCAATGGCTACCGCCTGCCGACTGAGGCGGAGTGGGAGAAGGCGGCCCGTGGTGGCTTGAGTGGAAAGCGGTTCCCGTGGGGCGATACCATCAGCCATGAGCAGGGGAACTTTACCAACTCGTGCAAGGAGAACTATCAGTATGGAACCACCGACGCGCATCCGAGCTACAAGACGGGCGGTGAGCCGCATACTTCGCCGGTGGGCAGCTTTATGGCGAACGGCTACGGGTTGTATGACATGGCTGGCAATGTGCAGCAGTGGTGCTGGGATTGGCATGGGAATTATCCCGCCGCGTTGGAGACGGATCCCCGGGGAGCCGCATGCGGCTCCGACCGCGCCTTGCGTGGCGGTTGCTGGTACGGCTGCGCGGAGGGCACGCGCTGCGCAGCCCGCTGCCACTTCTGGCCCGATTGCACCCACGACATCATCGGATTCCGTATGGCCCGAGGTCAGCCTTGACAGCAAGCACGGGAGACCGCTACCCAGTAGATCGTGAGTTGCGGCATGGCGCCGCAGGCTGCCCGCAGTCCCGGGGGGACGATCATCTATCTCTTCTCTTGCGGCTTGCCTCTTCAAGTCTTGGGTCTTCCCCTACCGCGCGGCGATGACTTCGACGGTGAAGCCTTTCAAGTAGCTGGTTTCGGGGATGGAGATAAGGACCGGGTGGTCGGCGCGTTGGGCGTGTTCGGCGACGAGGCGCAGGGATTTTTTGGCATCGACGGAGGCATCGACCAAATTTTCGAGGAACAGTTCGCGGGAAGCATGGTGGGAACA
>JBAXOF010000452.1:0-2299 GCA_037133375.1 Verrucomicrobiota bacterium
CCCGGCGATGAAATCGTCACCCGCGTGGAAATCCGCGCCGACCGCGACATGGAATTCATTCATCTCAAGAACCAGCGTGGCAGCGGCGTGGAGCCGGTCAACGTGTTGTCTAACTACAAATGGCAGGACGGCCTCGGCTATTACGAAATGACCAAGGACACGGCGGATCATTTCTTCATCGATCGGTTGCCGCGCGGCACCTATGTCTTTGAGACTTGCGCGCGAGTCCAACTGCGTGGCACCTATCCGACGGGCATCGCTGAAATCCAGTGCATGTATGCCCCCGAGTTCAACAGCCACAGCGGCAGCGTGATGATGAAGGTGGAGTGAGATATGCCAATGCGTTTCTGCGCGGCCCTGTAGCGGCGGTCTATGACCGTCGCGGGCGCATGCTTCGCGCATCTCTAACGCATCGACGCTCACAGAGCGCCGCTACAATGCATCTGCAGTCTCCGGCAGACTTCCTCGACGTTGGCGCGGGAGTTGAACGACGAGATGCGGAAATACCCTTCGCCGGCGGAGCCGAAACCGGAGCCCGGCGTGATGACCACCTGCGCTCCTTCTAACATCTTGTCGAACATGTCCCAGGAACTCAGACCCGTCGGGCAACCAACCCACACATACGGCGCATTCACGCCACCAAACACCGGCAAGCCAACCGCCGCGCATGCCTCGCGCAGCAACTTGGCATTGCCCATGTAGTGATCTATCAGAGCGGCGACCTGTGCCTTGCCATCGGCAGAGAAGATCGCGGCGGCCGCCTTCTGCACCGGATAGCTGGCACCGTTGAACTTGGTGCTGTGGCGCCGCGACCAAAGTTGGTGCATGGGCACGCGGCCGCCCATGCCGTCGCTGCCGGTGACCGACTTCGGCATCACCACATACGCGCAACGCACACCGGTGAAACCACCGTTTTTCGAGAACGAACGGAACTCGATGGCACACTCGCGCGCGCCCTTGATTTCAAAGATGGAGCGCGGGATCGCCGGATCCTGGATGAACGCCTCATACGCCGCATCAAACAGGATGATCGCATCATTCGCCCGCGCATAGGCGACCCACGCCTCAAGCTGCTCCCGCGTCGCCACTGCGCCAGTCGGGTTGTTAGGAAAGCACAGGTAGATAATATCCGCATGTTCCTTGGGCACCTCGGCGACAAACCCGTTGGCAGCATTGCACGGCAGATAGAGCAAGCCGGCGTGAGTGCCCTTGGCATCGGCGTCGCCGGTATTGCCGGCCATCACGTTGGTATCGACATATACCGGATAGACCGGATCGGTGATGGCGATCACGTTGCCCTTGCCGAAGATGTCCAGAATGTTGCCGGTGTCGCATTTCGAGCCATCCGAGATGAACACCTCATCGGCGGCAATGCCCAGGCCGGCGAATTGATGGTCGACGATGGCCTGGCGCAGAAACTCATACCCCTGCTCCGGGCCGTAGCCTTTGAACGTCTCGCCACACGCCAGTTCATCCACGCCAACGTGCATTGCCGCGATGGCGGCGGCGGGCAGCGGTTCGGTCACATCGCCGATCCCGCAACGGATGATACGGGCCGCCAGCTCGGGGTTGGCCTCGCTGTAGGCCCGCACCCGGCGGGCGATTTCAGGAAATAGGTATCCGGCTTTGAGCTTGAGAAAATTCGCGTTGATAGTGGCCATGGCGCCATGGCTATAGCAGCCGACCCACCCCCATGCAAGCGTGGAGACAGCGTGCCTACAAAGAAGCTTGCAGGCGCAAGCGTGGGATTGGGGGCAGGTTTTTGTGGACAACAGGGTTGGATCGTGGTGTGTTGTCGGCATGAATTTTCGCGCTGTGATAGGCTGGCTGGGCATGCTGGGGCTTGCCTGCGGCGCGGACGGCACGCCACCCCCTCAGCCTGCGCAGGATGATCTCACACGGATCGCTGAGGCTATGTTGGGAAAGGATGGAGGCAACCAGTTGTTCTATCTTCCCACGCATGACGTGCCCGCAACACCAAAGGATTGGGGCTACAAATTTGAGGAAGTGAACTTCAAATCCAAGGATGGCACGGTGCTCAACGGTTGGTTCGTCCCGGTGCAAGGCAAACAGGCCAAGGCCACGGTGGTGTTCTCCCATGGCAACGCCGGCTCAATCGGCCATCACCTCGGCTTTGCCATGTGGTTCGTCGAGGCAGGATACAATGTCCTAATCTATGACTACCGCGGGTTTGGCCGATCCGGCGGCACGGTGGACCGACGTGGCATGCTGGATGATGTGAGGGCGGCGTTCGACTACGTCGGCAAGCGTGCCGACGTGAACGCCGAGCGGCTCATCT
>JBAXOF010000453.1:0-2288 GCA_037133375.1 Verrucomicrobiota bacterium
CGGCACCCGCAGCCTCAACCTCTCCACCTCTGTCGCCATCGTCCTCTACGAAGCCATGCGCCAACAAAACCCGCAGTGGTCAAAAGTGGCCTTCTAGTCCAGGGGCGCGATCCTTGACGGGGTCTCCATTGCTTGAGCTGTGCGGAAGGCATGGCAGCGGGTGGACTTGGAAAAATGGCTTGTGCGCAGCAGGGTCCGTGGGTAGCAGTGGGCCATGTTCATGCCGTGTCTCGCCAAAGGTGGGTTTGGCCTTCCTCCTGCAAACGCAGGTGGCGGGCGTCCGCGTGCGGCGCTTGCAGGCCAAGCAACCCCAATTCTCTTATGGCTGTTAGCCTGCTGTGGCATGACTGCCAGCGCGGCGGCCGTGCCTGAGCCTGGCAACGTTGGCACGCCGCAAGCGCCGTCCGCGACCCCACCGCGCACCCGGCCCGTTGCGGCTCGGCCCAACCTGGTGTTTGTGTTCAGCGATCAGCAATCGTCCGACATGCTCGGTTGCTACGGCAACAAGGAGATCAAGACGCCCAACCTCGACGCGTTCGCAGCGGAAGGTATCCGCTTCAAGCATTGCATATCTAACCAACCTGTCTGCACGCCGTTCCGTGGCATGCTGCTCACCGGCCAACACCCGCTGCGCTGCGGCGCCTTCAAAAACGACGTCCGCATCGTGCCCGGCGATGGCCGCTACTTCGGTGAAGTCCTGCGCGGCGCCGGCTATCGGCTCGGCTATTTTGGCAAATGGCACCTGTTTGGCGGCGACCGCAATCGCCCGATCCCGCCCGGACCGTTCCGCTACGGCTTCGATGAGGAGTTCTTGTCTAACAACTGCACGCTGCAATATGACGCCCGCAGCGCCTATTACTGGAACGCGCAGGGCCAGCGCCAGCGCTACGGCGACTGGGAACCTTCCGCGCAAACCCGCCAAGCCATCAGTTTTGTCAAGGAGCATGCGGCCCAGCCCTTCGCGTTGTTTCTATCATGGCACGCGCCGCACAACTGGGGCCAAGCCCACGCCGGCTACAATGCCCCGCCGGAATTGCTCAAACTCTACGACCCACGCCAATTGACCCTGCGCCCCAACGTCGAGGACACCCCGCGACACCGGCAAATGTATCAGGGCCACATGGCGATGTGCACCAGCCTCGACAATGCGTTCGGCGCATTGCTGCAGGAATTGAAAACCCTTGGCCTAACAGACAACACGATTGTCGTCTATACCTCGGACCATGGCGACGCGTTGATGTCGCACGGCTGGCCGGGCAACAAGGGGGTGCCGGAAATCGAGTCGATCCGCGTTCCGCTGCTCATCCGCTGGCCGGGCCGGCTCCAGCCGCGGGTCAGCGAACTGCTCTTTGGCACCCTCGACTTCATGCCAACATTGTTAGACATGTTGGGGATTGCAGCCCCAAAAACCTGCCAGGGTAGAAACTTGGCAGCGGCCATCCGCACGGCTGACGACACTGCGGTCGCCTCCGTGCCGTTGTTTTACTTCGCGGGCAACTGGCGCGGCATCTACACACGGCAACACACCTATGCCTTCGAATTGCCCGGTGGCGAACTCGATGACTATGCCAAGTATGTGGGCTGGAAACACTATGCCTGCCTCTACGACCACGCCCTCGATCCGCACGAACTACACAACCTCTTCGACCAAGCCGACCAACAACCGTTGCGCGACCAACTCCACGCCCAAACCCTCGCCTGGATGAAAACATTTGGTGATACCGGCTTGCCCTACAAGGAGCTCGTCCGCCGGGTCATGGTGGCGGAGGATATTGGCGAGGACCCGGGCCGCGGCGACGGGCCCTTCGGCCAGGGCCGCCTCAAGGGCCCGCCGCTCGATGTGCTCGCGCCATCCGCTCCATAACGCGCTTGCGGCACCGCTTCGGCGCTGTAAGAGAATACCATGGTGTTAGAAGCGTGAAGATTGGAGAATCCGGGCAAAATGATGGGTGGTCAGCACTTCAAGGAGTGGGGGCATCTTGCCCCCATTTGCCCATGGAACGCGCAAGAGCGGGCCGTCAGACGACTGGATTTGCTCGGCGCATGGGCCAAGGCGGCCGGAGGCCACCTCTCCTTGAGTGCGGTGGCTCGCCACCGCCCGTGAGGCTGGGGCGGGCTTTAGCCGACCCCGAAGAGGTGGCCTGGACATGCGCCGCCGCCGCCCCGGCCGTTTGGGTCGGTTTGTTTTCAAACCTACCCATCTGCAAATGGGGCGGTCGCCACTTCGCATAAACGGCTTTTTTTACCTCAGACTCTGCTATTTTGTGGACCTGCGGCTCTTTTTAGGG
>JBAXOF010000454.1:0-2288 GCA_037133375.1 Verrucomicrobiota bacterium
CTTTCTATGCAAACCCGGCCAGCAGATCCCTGTGCCCACTCATTGAGCGCTTACGGAGTGTGGGCGTCCCGCCGCATTGTAAGAGACCCCTGAAGTTGTCCCCTGCCCAGCGCGCTATTTCTGCTAGGCTCAGTCTCAGGCGAAATCTCTGGAGGCGGGCCATATTGCATGGCTGCGTGGCTAGGATGCCGGATGGATGCGGATGATGTCGTTCTCCACAAAAAAGGCACACCCTGGTAGTCTCTCGCAGGCGAATTTTTGCAAGTCAGCCAGAGACGGATAGCTCGGATCGGTGCCGAAGCAGCGAGCATCGTCGATGAGAATGATGAAGGGAGACCGGTTTTTGCCGATGATGGACGCGAGTTCTCCCCAGATTGGGCAGTCGCAATCACTGCGGCCGGTCGTGCCAGCGGAGTAATGGCCGTCGAGCCAATACACGCATCGACCATCCACGGCGGAAACTATTTCTGGCAGACGTGCCGCGGAATCCCCCTCCAAAATTTGAATATGGGGCCAGCGGGAAAAGCGTGTGGCGGCAGCCAGTGCAAAACCTGGATGCACTTCGATTGAGAAAATCTTCCGGAAGAGTTTGCGGAAAAACCACGGGGTGTCCCCAAGGAAAGTTCCGGTTTCAACTAACACGGATGCGTCAAATTTCTCCGCTTCGGTTTTAATGATCGTGCGTTTGAGCAGGCAGGGAAACGGCGGCTTGAAGCCTTGCCGACGCCATTTGCGGGCATGTCTGACGAATTTGAGGTTCTCTTTGAAGTCAGCCCACCATGGACAGGCCGCTATAGCCAGGTTGCGCAGCGCGAGTTTTTTAAAGTAATCCATGGCTGGAATAGTTGCGGGTTTGGGCCGCCGCAGTTTGGCGCAAACAAAGCTTGTTCCTCAACACAACCGGACAGGGGCTGCCTGCCCGGTTGTCGCAAATCATCACCTCACAGTCAGTGCCGGCGTTTGGCACGGGGCTTGATAATACTCTAGCAGTTCGTCATCCATCTTGGCGACGCACATCTGGAAGCCGGCCATTTCCTGGACCGTGAGCCACTCGCCGCAATGCGCCGCGGCAATCTCGATGCCTTGGGTGTCGAGGTATTTCTTGCAGCCGCGCAGCACGATATACATCTCCATGAGGGTGGTGGCACCCGCGCCGTTGATGATGAGCAACAGGCGGTCGCCCGCCTTCGCCTTCACCGCGGCCACGAGCCGCGAGCACATCAACTCGGCGGTCTGGTCGGCGGTCAGGATTTTGCTAGGGCCGGTGCCGGCTTCACCGTGCTGGCCCATGCCGATTTCCATTTCATCCTCGGCGAGTTCGAAGATTGTCTGGCCGTTGGCCGGATGGGTGGCGGTGCGCATCGCGACGGCCAGCGTGGCCATGTTGTCGTTGAAACGACTGGCGATGGCGTAAACCTCATCAAGGCTCTTGCCTGCTTCTGCCGCGGCACCTGCGATCTTGTAGAGCGGGATGCAACCGACCAAGCCACGCTTGTCTTCAGCCGGGGTGTCCGCGCCGGGAGCAATGTCTTCATGGGTGATGAGCTTGCGGTAGGTGATACCCTCCTTGTCGGCCATGTCCGCCGCCATGTCGGCGCTCATGACGTCGCCGGCGTGGTTGAGCACAATGAAGAGGGTGCCTGCGTCGCGCTTCGCCATGCGCAGCGCCTCTAACACCTTGGGCGGTCCCGGGGCGGCGAAGATGTCGCCGACCACGCTGAAGTCCAGCGCGCCTTCGCCGACGAAGCCGCTGAGTGCCGGTTCATGGCCCGCGCCGCCGAGGGTGACGAGTGCGACCTTGTTAGCCGGCTTGGGCTGGGCGCGGCAAACGATTTTGTCAGGCGTGACGGTGACAATATCGCGGTGGGCGATGGCGAAACCCTCGAGCAGTTCCTTGGCAAGGTCCGCGGGGTCGTTGATGAATTTTTTCATAAACATGGGGGTATCTCCTTGGGGTGATTATTTGGCGAACTCGAGGAACTCGACCGGTGCGCCGGCATCGAGGATGAAGGCGCAGCGGATGCCGGGCAATGGCTCAAACGGTGGCCAGATCACATTCTGGCCCTCGATCGCGGCTTCCAGATTGTCCACTTCGTAGGCGACGTGGGCGGTGGTTTTGAGCACCTCCGGAAACGGGCAACCGGCCTCGGCGCGCGTCCACTCAATGCGATGCGGGCTTTGCGTCGCGTCGGTGATGTAGAGTTGGATGCTCGCGAGATAGATCTCGTTAGGTTGGGGCTGGCTGGTCGGGATGCCGATGTGATGGAATTCTTTTTTCATGGGAGTTT
>JBAXOF010000455.1:0-2287 GCA_037133375.1 Verrucomicrobiota bacterium
GTCCCAGCCGTTGGCCAGTCACGGCGCGGCGAGGCCGCCACGCCCTACCGGGCAGGTAGGGCGGATCGGCCCGGTCCGCCGACTTGTCCGCCCGCATGGGCGGTGCCAAGGCGCGGCGGATGGACCGCACATGGTCTATCCCAGCCGTTGGCCATACCCCACAGGCAGACCGCTCACCGCCCCACAAAATCATAGCTGCCGCCACCCACCGCAAAGACCGCCGCGCCGCGCTCCATGCGCAAAAAAGTCACCCCCTCAGCCTGGCCAACCGGGTTGCCGCCTTCGGTCACACTCGCGGCATCCCTGGCCGGCACGCAAATCGTGGCCGTGGCACCGACGGGCACCACAACATGCAACTCGAATTGTTTGCCGTCCATTTTCCAGTTGCACGTCACCGGGCCGCGCGCCGATTGATAGGTGGCTTTCACCCAATGCAAATCGCCTATCGCTTGCGGGGCGATCTGAATTTTATCAAAACCCACGGCATCGGCCGCCGGTTGGATGCCGCCGGGACAATTGAAAAACCACTGACTGACCGACCCGAACATCGGATGGTTGTTGGAAAAAGTATCATCGCTGCCGGCCCAATGTTCCCACAGGGTGGTGGCGCCGTTCTCCAACATCCACCCCCAGCCGGGAAAGTCCGGTTGGTTCACGATATCAAACGCGGCATCCGCCCTGCCATTGTTAGAAAGCACGTCGAGCATGAATTTGGTGCCGAAGATGCCCGTGGATAGATGCCCCTTGTGCTTGCCGCGGATATCATCTAACAATATAGCAATAGCCGGCGGTCGCACGGACTCCGGCACCAGCCCGGAGTATAACGCGAAGGCCTGGCTGGTCTGCGTGCCGGGGCCGGCCACGCCGGTTTTCGCATCGAGGAATTCGCGTTGATAGGCCTGCCGGATCCGTCCGGCCAACTCACTGAAGAGGGCGGCATCCTCCGTGCGGCCCAAGGTGTGGGCCATCCCGGCGAGCAGCGTCGCGGATTGGAAATAGAGCGACGTGACCAGCGGCGGCTGGACTTTTGGCACCAGGCTTTCGTGATCTCCCAGACCGTCCTTAACAATGCCACTTGGGTTGCGCTCGGACACTAACAACAACCAGCGCCGGGCGGTCGCATATTGTTCCTCCATCAGGCGGCGGTCGCCATGGTAACGGTAAAGTTGCGCGATCAACAACGGATGAGCCATCGCCCAGCCAACGCCGCAGTAGTCAATGCCGACAAACGGCGCGGTGTCGGTGAGCATGCCGTCAGGCCGCGCGCTGTCCGCCCAATCGCGCACCGTTTTCTGATAGAACGTGGCCATATCATAGTTCATCAGCAGCGCCTCGCTGGTGGCGACGATGTCGCCGCCGTAGCCGAGGCGTTCGCGATGCGGGCAATCCGACTGCACACCGACGAGGTTGGAGACAAAGGTGCGGCGGCACATTTGTTGGATGCGGTTGAAGCGTTCGTTAGAGCAGGCGAAGGAACCGGCAGCGACCACATCGCTGTGCATGCGCAAGCCAGTGAGTGCGGTGAGCGGCGGTGCGGCGGGCAGGCCGGTGATTTCCACATAACGGAAGCCATGGAAGGTGAAGCGCGGGATGTAAGTTTCTTCGCCGCCGCCTTTGGCGATGTAGGTATCGGTCTGCCAAGCGACCTTCGGTGCGCCGGGGCCACCGATGGTTTCATCGTCCTTGCTTTTGATTTGGCCACAAACGCTGGTCAGCGGATTGAGCGCGCCATCCGCATGCAACAACTCACCGTAGCGCATGACGACCTTGGTGCCCATCGGGGCTCTCAGCTGCAAACGCGCCAAACCGGTGAAGTTCTGGCCGAAGTCGTATACAAACACCCCGGCGCTCGGCTCGGATACTTTGAGCGCAGGCAGCTCCTCGGTCACGCGGATCGGTGGCGCGGATTGCGCGCGCAACATCCCGCCTGGTGCGGATTCAATGGCCGACGCACGCCACACATGATCGTCAAAACCGGGAGCATCCCAACCTGCCACTTCCTTGCGGGCATCGTATACCTCTCCCAGATAGATACTGTTAGAAAGGATCGGACCGTCGGCTGTGCGCCAAGTTTCATCAGAGACCACCTGTCTGGTGGAACCGTCGGCATAGTCAATGTTCAATTGGACGATGACTCGTGGCCGGCCGATGGCGAGATGTTCACGCAGGTTCAAATGCCCCCACAAGCGCAGCGGCAGCGGATTGAACCAACCGTTGCCGAGCATCACGCCAAGCGCGTTGTCGCCCTCGCGCAGCAAGGCGGTCACATCGTGGGTGACATAGGGCA
>JBAXOF010000456.1:0-2286 GCA_037133375.1 Verrucomicrobiota bacterium
CGGCCGTGTCATGGTAATTCGGATCGTTGATGGTGGCGGCGACCGCATAGGAACCCGCATGAATCGGCGCAGTGGCGGAGCCGGCATAGGTGATGGCAACGGCGAGACCGGCGGGCACAGTCGGGGCGGTGACCTGTTTCGGTGCGCCGTCATACTTCTGGAGCAAACCCACCAGCTCAAGGGTGGCCTTGTCAACCGCCAGCGTGGCGGTGGCGCTGCCCGTGTAATTCGGATCGTCCACCGTGGCCAAGATCGCATAACTGCCGACAGCACTTGGCGCGGCGGGGGTGCCAGCGTAGGTGATGTCGACCGTTAGACCGGCAGGGGTAGAGGTGGCGGTGACGGTCTTCGGCAAACCGTCGTAGGTTTGGGTGAGACCGCTGAATGCCAAGGTGGCGGTGGCCTTTTGAATGACGAGCGTGCCCGCGGCGCTGCCCGCGTGATTCGGATCGGTGATGGTGGCGGCAAGCGCATAACTGCCCGCCGCGCTTGGCGCGATGGCCGCCCCATCGTAGGTGATTGCAACGGCGAGACCGGCAGGCGTGGTGGTCGCCGTGATGGGTTTCGGCGCACCGTCATAGGTTTGGGCGAGACCGGTTAGATCAATGGTGGCAGCGGCTGTTTGAATGACGAGGGTGTCTGCCGCGCTGCCGGTGTAATTCGGATCGTTGACCGTGGCGGCAATCACATAACTGCCCGCAAGACTCGGCGCAGTGACGGACCCATTGTAGGTGAGCACTACAGATAGACCAGTCGGCGTGGTGCTGGCAGTGATGGACTTCGCCGCACCGTCATAGGTTTGGGTTAACCAAGTTAGATCGATGCTAGCGGCGGCCTTTTGAATGACGAGCGTTCCCGCGGCGCTGCCGGTGTAGTTCGGATCGTTCACCGCGGCAGCAATCACATAACTTCCCGCGAGGCTCGGCGCAGTGGCGAACCCATTGTAAGTGAGCGCTACAGTTAGACCAGTCGGCGTGGTGCTGGTAGTGACCGGTTTCGACGCACCGTCATAGGGTTGGGTGAGCCCGCCCAGCCCGATAATGGCGGCGGCCTTTTGAATGACCAGAGTTCCCGCGGCGCTGCCGGTGTAGTTCGGATCATTCACCGTGGCGGCTATCGCATAACTGCCAGCAGCACTCGGCGCAGTGGTGGAACCATTGTAGGTGACCGCGACCGCGAGACCGCTTGGCGTGGTAGTGACGGTGACCGGTTTTGGCGAGCCATCATAGGACTGGGTTACACCTGTTAGATTGATGGTGGCAGCGGCTTTCTTGACGACAAGCGTGCCCGCGGCAGTGGCCGTGTAATTGGGATCGGTCACGGTGGCTACGACCGCATAACTCCCGGTGGCACTCGGCACAGTGGCGGAGCCATCATAGGTGACCGCGACCGCGAGACCGCTTGGCGTGGTGGTGACGGTGACCGGCTTGGGTGAGCCGTCGTAAGTGGGCGAGAGGTTGCCAAGAACCACACCTGCCGCCGCTGGCAAGATGGTGCCGGTGGTGCAATTCACCGGGGTAACCGCATAGTTCGCACCGCCATTGCCGTCGTTGATCCCGATGCTCGGAATGATCACCTTGTTGCCAGTGCCCGCAGCGCTGGTTTGAAAGGCCTGTGATAGGACACTCGTGGTGTCGCCCGTGACAAGCGACGGACTGAGCGTCGGCGTGCCAGACGCCGTGGTTGTGCCATCGTAAGTCTTGGATGCGCTCACCGCCGTCACGGTGAGCGCCTTGGGCGTGACGGACACCGCGCCGCTAATTCCAGTCACGGTGTAGTTGCCGGCCGCAGGGCCGGCGAGTGCCAGGGTGGATGGCAACTCCGTCCTGAAGGTGGCAAGCGTGCCGGACCACTGTGCCGAGGGGCTGAGAGTGCCGCCTGAAGAAGCGGTCCCGCTCGGATTGACGAGGCGTTCCAAGGCATACACCTCGGCGTTCCTGCTCGCCTGACCATTGGTGGTTTGCGCACTGGCGACCGAGCTGAAGCTGTTGAGAAAGGTCCCCAAACTGGGGGTGCTGCTGATGAAGCCGATGCCCGCAATCCACAGTTCATTGGCTTGGGCGGTGGTGGCGGTGGTGCCGGTGACCGGGGCCGTGCTGCTGCCGGTGGCACTTGCGGTTTGATCCAGCGGGCTGGCATCGAGGATGCCGGAGTATTCGATCACCACAGCGGCCGAGCGCAGCGATGCCTGGCTGATAGTGACCACCTTGCCAGCGCCTGAAACGTTGGGAGCATACCAGATTTCCGTGGTCGTGCCATTGGTGTTGGTGGCCTGGGACGCACGCG
>JBAXOF010000457.1:0-2273 GCA_037133375.1 Verrucomicrobiota bacterium
GCCACCACCACGCCGCCGTTTTCGAAAAACTGCCGGGCCTTGGCCAGGGTCGGATAGGGAATGACCTCGGCGGCGGGCAGCACCAATATCTGATAGGTTTCCTTGTGGAGTTGGATCGTCTTGCCCACCAGCTTGGCATCGTTTTCCCAGGCGTCGTAGAGCAGCCAGTCGCTATCGAAGAGGGCGTCCTGCAAGGTGCTGGTGAATTCCTCGGGGCGCTGGGTTTTACCGACATGATAGCTCTGCCCGAGTTGCAGGAAGGCCACCGGGGCCACGTGGTTGCCGCCGGTGAGCATGAGGCTGAGCCGGGATGAGTAATCGGCCCAGACGCGATAGAGCGGCCACCGCGGTTCGCCGCCGCCGTTGTTGAAGTAAGGCGGGTAATCCTTGTCGTAAGGCGCGCGCGGGTTGAACGAATGCGGAATGAGGAAATTGACGCCGCGGACCTGATGCCAGTCCGCCAGCCATTTCATTTGCGGATAGGTCAGGTCTTGATCGTAGCCGCCGAAAATCTCGCTGAAGGCGATGTCGTCCTTCTTGTTGTAGGTGTGCGAGATGGAGCTGGCCATCTTGGCTGTTTGATAGATGCCCAGCTTGCGTTCGCCCGGATAGAGTTGGCGGCAGACCAAGTCGATGCCGCCCATGTCGCTGTATTTCTGCAACTGCATCATGTTGCCGCCGGACATGGTGCGGCTGTAGAAACAATCCTCGTGCTCCATGAAGTGGCCCATCGAGAAGACCTGATGGTCGCGGCACCAGCGGGCCATGCCGCCATACATCGTGCGGCCCCAGGCTTCCGCAAAGGCGTCGATATAACTGTAATAGGCGGCGGTCTGCTCCTCGCCGGCGAGCTTGAACTTGTAGCCGACGAGCAACTTGGCCAGATCAAGTTTGCGCTCGGCGATGACCTTGGGCAGCGCGCTGCCCCAATCGCCCTGGGTTTCCGGCTCATCATAAAAATAGCCGGTGATGGTCTTGCCGAAATCGGACTTGAAGCGGTCGTAGTGCGGTTGATAGACCGTCCGGATAAACCAATCGACACACTCCGGGCTGGCGCCGTCCACCGAGATATACCCTTGTTGATCGCCCTTGTTGCCCTTGAACTTCCAGGTGAACTTCATGACGCACCATGCGCCGGCGGGGCTTTCCCAAACGAGCTTGCCGGCCTTGACGCTGGATGTTAGATCCACCAGCGATTGGCCGTCGATGGTGCCGTCAGCGAGTTCCTTGCCGGCGACCACCGCGACGAGGTTGGCATCGCCGTAGGCGGCCTCATCCACTTTGGCCGGTCCCTTGAGGTGGACGGCGGACGCCTCCAGCACCTTGCTGCCGAATTCCTTGGGAACCCGGCCGCCCATCATTTGGCTCGGCCACCAATAGTCGTCATAGATGACCATCGTGAGGTTGTTTTTGCGGGCAAAATCCAGGTTGATGCCCAGATCGCGATACCAACCCTCGCCCAGCCAATCCTTGTGCGGCCGGGGCTCGGCGGTGAAGGTGCCGTTGCCGCCATCCAACACGTTTTTCAATTCCGTTTCCAATTGCTCGCGGGTTTCGTCGCCGTGCATCCAAAACAACGGCCCCGTCAGGCGCCGTGCCTCCAGCGGCAACTGGTGGAATTGTTGTTCGGTTTGGGCGATGTCGTGTTGCGCAAAAGCGCTGTGCATGCCCGCAAGCGTCACAGCGCCGGCGATCCAGCAATAGGTAGGGTGGTGTTTCATGGTTGTGTTGTTAGGAATTGGGCACATGCCGCAGCGCGATGAATTCGACGCCCACCAAGCCGGACGCACCAGCCTAGACCGCAGCACCCCAGGCTGTCAATGACTGTGCGCCTGCCGTCAACACGGGCAGGAGCGATTCACCCCGAAATCCGAAGTTGAATTCCTGAAATGGGGGAGGGAAACCACTGATTACACAGATTTCACGGATTTTTTGGGTTTGGAATCTTTCACCATTTGCAACTTCGGAGAAGTTGCAAATGGAACCTATTTCAATCCGTGAAATCCGTGGTTAATCTAACTAACTACTGAGATCAAACTTCGGTTTTCAGGTTCACCTCACGCCCCGGGCCTGGCCTTGGCTTTGGACTTGGCCGATGGCTTGCCTGCCGCGGCGGGAGCAACCGGGGGCACCGGCGCCGTCGGCAGCACCGGAAAATCATCCAACATCAAGACAAACAGACTTTTTCCGGCCGGACTGAGTATGGCCTTGTTGCCCTCCCCCGTCACCAAGCCCCGCGTGAGATAGCGCTGCGGGACCGTGGAGGACTGGAC
>JBAXOF010000458.1:0-2268 GCA_037133375.1 Verrucomicrobiota bacterium
TTCGATGAAAGAACAGGCGCTGGCCGATCACCTTGCGCACCGAATGCCAGATCGTGTTCTCCACCGTGTCCTTGGCGGCGCGGTCCACCACTGACAACGGCGGTAGCTTGCCGGCCGTCACCAGGTCCCAGGCTTTCGCATCTCCCGAGGACATGCAGTGGGAGTTATTGCTGTTGGTGCCAAAGATGCCCACCAGCTGCAGCAGCGGCACGGTGGTGGGCAGCGGCGCCGCGGCCAGGGCCTCCTTGACCCGCTCGTTCATCGCGGCGAGGCGCTTGCCGGTTAGGCCGTCCTCGCGGGAGACTTTCGGGGTGTTGTTGCCGCCGACCGGGGCGGGTTTTTTGCCGTCCACCGCGGCCAGGCGCTCGAGGAACACGCGCACCGGTTTGAGTGCGGACTTCATGTTGATGCCCACCAGCTCGGTGGCCTTGCGGGAAACCTTGTAGTTGTCCTTGAAATCCCAGTGATACATCACCTTGACCGTCTTGGAGCGATACGTGAAGTCATGGGTGTTTTCAGTGGAGAAAACCACCACGTCCGCGAGCTTCGAATCGCCGAGGGCCGCATCCATCGCCAGGTCAATGGCGAGGAGCCGGCGCTTGTTAAAGCAGGAGCCGTTCATGCAGGTTCCGCACTTGGCTTTCGGGTCGTGAAACAATCCCTGCGAGGTATCGGTGGAACATCCCGGGCCGCAGCCATCGATGGCAGTGGCCGGATCGTTAATCCAGTCTTGCCCCTCGAGCGAGTTGGAGTTGCGGTTGATGGTCTCGCACAGGCCCTTTAGCGTTAGAACGCGCCTCGCATCCCAGTCCTGCGCGAACAGCTTCTGATCGGCCACCGGCAGATCTCCGATGCGCTCCTTCATCTCGGTATTGTAGTGGGCGAGACTCTCGCCCTGGGAGAACAGCTTGCGCACTGAGGGATCTATCTTGAGGATCTTGATCCGGCGCTTGACCCACATCTCGCTCTTGCCGTAGCGCGCGGCGATCTCGCCGGGAGCCAGGCCTTCCGCCAGCCGGCGCTCGATGAGCGTGGCCTCGGCCTCCGGATCGGGATCGGTGCGCTGCAGGTTTTCCGTCAGGATCGCGTCAATCAGTTCCTCGTCCGTCATCTCGCGCACGATCACGCGGAACGAAACCCCCAGCTCGATGCACGCCGTCAGCCGGCAGGCTCCGGCGGCCAGCTCGATCTCACCCTTTTTGGACGGATGCGGCCGCCCGAGTCCGGGAGTGAGCTGGCCCTGGGTCCGCATCGATTCCAGCAGCCCCGACGCTTGCACGTCTTTCAGCCCAGGCTGGCGCGTGTTGTGCTCCGAAACGTGCACTTTGCCGGGCGCGATCGCCAGCACTTCTTCTGTCGTGTTCTTCTTTTTCATGGTGTGTGTGTATTATGTTAGGGTCCGGAGTTATGCCGGAAAGAATCATGTCACTTCATCAGCCCGAGGATCCAGTCGCACAGCGCCACGATCTCCTCCGCTCCGCACTGGCCGTCCCAGATCGCGGTCAGCCAGTCGGGAGAATCCTCGGGCACCTCATCCGCCGGCCATTGCAGCGGCTTGATGCGCTCGCGCAGCAGCCGCACCGGCCCGAGGTCCACCCATGCCCGGCTTTCCATCCTCTGTGCGATCACTTTCTCGGGAGCTTCCTCCACATCGTGGTGCGGGTCGCCCTCGCCATCCAGTTCTGCGACCGCGCTATCGATCCTCTGCTCGCGGTCATTCGTCTTTTTGCTGCGCTCCGCCTTGCCCGTCAGGATCGTCACGTCCATGCCGTTGTCTGCGCGCGCCGTTTCGGCCAGCACGATCAGGCGCTCGTCCACCACCGCGCTGGACTGGTCCGCATCCTCGGCATCACTGCCAGGGCGCACCCACACCGGCAGGCCGTGGAACAGCGCCAGGTGCACCCAGCGGATCCCCTCGCTCATATCCGCGGTGGCGGACAAGCGGTCCGCAGGAATGATTGCCTCCGCGCTGGTTTTCAGCTTGCTGGTCTCGTCCTCGTCATAACGGATCGCCTGGACAATCAGGTCCTTCTTCTGCTCTTTAGTTAGATAGGTGCCGAGCGCCTTTTTCCACGCCTTGACCAGGCCGGGGCTTTCCTTCCCCCAGGCCGCCTTCTTGCGCGCGGGCTCCAGGATCACGCTCTTGATCACGCTCTCCGCCTCCCGCGGCCCGAGCACCTCCGTGCACCACTCGGGGTGCAGCACCAGCTGGATCGCCCGGGACCGATCGGCATCCGCCACCGACAAGATCACCTCCACCGTACCCAT
>JBAXOF010000459.1:0-2244 GCA_037133375.1 Verrucomicrobiota bacterium
GGGTGCCGTCGCCGTTGATGATGACCGGCTGGCCCGCCTCGATCCGGCGGCGGAACGCTTCCATGGCAAGATCGGGGCGTTGTCCCGGCCCCCAGACCGAGAAGAACCGCAGGGCGAGGAAGCGCAGGCCGTGCAGGCTGGCGTAGAGGCGACCCCACTGCTCGCCGTGGAGTTTGGTCAGGGCGTAGGGGCTGCACGGGTTGGCCGGGGTCGATTCCTCGGCCGGCAGTGGCGTTTCCGAACCATAGACGCTGGACGACGAGGCGAAAACGAAGTGGGGGATGCCCATGCGGCGGCAGAATTCCAGCAGGCGGATGGTGCCGATGACGTTGGTGATCTCGTATTCCATCGGGCGGTCCATCGACGGGCGCACACTGGCCAGAGCGGCAAGGTGGACCACGGCGTCGAAGGTCCGGTCTGGCAACTCCCCCCGGCGGATGTCGCAGATGTGGAACGCCAAGCCCTCTGGCAGCGGATCCTTTGGCGGGATGTGGTCGAGGCCGGTGACCCGGTGCCCTGCCGCGTGGAGGTGCCGGACGACATGGGTGCCGATGAAGCCAGATGAACCGGTGACGAGGACGGAAAGCGGAGCCATGCCCCGAGGCGGGAGTCAACCCACTTCCGATTCTGTTGGACGATCAGGATGTGGTGCTCTAAAAGCCTCTTGTCGTCGGGCACCTCTGAAACCAGCCCTTCGAGTTGCATTTGTTCCAGTTACACCACCGGTGGCTGTTACAGGACAAATGCCACATGTGATGTATTAACACTGTTAGCCAAATATGATGATCACAAAATTCGAACTTCCCTTTATCCCGTGAGAAGATTCTGCGCCTCGATATGTAAACCTCGCCTGTATGGGGTGAGTTTGGGTCTGATTTTCGTCTTTTTTATCCAGTCCCTAATGGGAGCACCAAACGGAGGAGGCGAAGCTTCCCTATTAGCAGAAATTGATCGGCAGTTCATGGCGGCTGACGATGTCATTCTTTACCGTAGAAGCACGATGGATGTATACTTACATCCGGGGCTACCTCGCGTTCCACAAAGGTATCCGAAGACTGATATACTTGTATTTGGTAAGGACCGTGGAGTATTTCTTAGTGGTGTTGGCTTTGAGATCAATGGTGATCAGGTATTGGCTAACTATGCGCTAAAAGGGAAACGTTCGTCACTTTCTCTCGCCAAGGTAATGGCCAGATTGGAGACATTGGCAGCGCTCCGACAATTTACTCCAAAACACCTCGAAGTGAAGAGATGAACTTTGTCGCCCTGGGTGTGTGACTCCGGTGAAGAAGATTCCAAACACCTAACATATCAGAAGGCTAACAAGACGTCGCTGCCGACCGGCATGAACCCCACAACATCAACCCCAACCGCCCTGCCCTAACCCGGCGGCAGGACATCAGCGTTGGGCCGAGATTATGATCGTTGATTGTCCCGGTCACCGCTCACCAGGGCAACCAGACGTTTGATGTGGGGCACGGTCAGTTCATTCGGCCCGAGGCGGACCACCCGCCAACCGGCGAGCGCGGCCTCCAGGTATTTTTCCAGGTCGGCGGCGAAACCCGCGCCGCGGTTGTGGCGCCCGTGCACGTAGATGCCGCCCTCGATCTCAATGAGCGTCCGGCTGGCCAAGTGGGCGAAGTCGGCCCGCCATTTCCTCACGGAATGAAAGCGGAATTCCTTTTCCAAAACCGGGCCACCCAGCGCCCGCCACAGTGTCTCAAAGCGGTTCTCCAGCCTGCTGGGCGGCTTGCCATCCCGGAACACCATGCGGGCGCGGAGCTTCATCACAGGGGCAGCTTGGCCTGGTTCGGGTCGTCGATGGCGCACTCGATCTCATCCGTGGTGATCTTGGACACGCGGCACGTCACCTTGAGTTTGGTAGGCGAGTGCGAGCGGTCGAAGGTCACTCGGAATCCGAGGCTGAACTTGCCGTCCTCATCGGCGCTGTCCTCGGCTTCCTGAAAGTGGGTGTTGAGGAGTTCCTTTACCGCGTCGATGGCGGCTTGGCATTCGGCTGGTTGTTGGCTCATTGCTTGAGTTGGTTGTAGATGTTGATGATGGGTTCAAGGTCGCGGCAAATCACCTCGCGCTGTGCCTTGGTGGCATTTGATAGAAACCGTTCGGCCTGGAGCCGCCGCCACCAGCAACAGATCCGGTTCACGAACGGGATGTAGTTCAACTGGCCCTTGTCGGCGGGATCCGGCTCAAGGTCGGCATCGGTGGCAACCCGGCCAAGGTTGA
>JBAXOF010000460.1:0-2241 GCA_037133375.1 Verrucomicrobiota bacterium
TGCAGCAGGACCGAACAGCGGCGCAGGTAGTCGATCCACGACTTCGAGGATTCGAACCAGGTGTTATGCCGGTTGAATTCCGTGCCGAAATTTGCGTTCATGCCGGGCAGACGGTCCTCCCACGGTTGGTGAAAGTACACGTGCAGGACGAACTGGTTGATCCCCTGGCACAACGCCGAGTCGCCGCGCCGCTTGAGGCTCCAGGGCGTACTGATGTAGGCCGATCCGCCGGTGAAGGCCTCGGAGAACACCTGATTCTTCCCATAGATGTGTGCTGCCGAGGAGGCGGCACGCACTTCGGCTAAACTGCCGCCCGTCCAGAACTCGCCGCCGATTTCATCGGAATTACCGCCGTATTGCAGGAATTCGCCAGGGAAACCCCAGTGGCCGTAGTTTTCCAGCCACATCTTCAGCCCGTTGGCGTGGCACAGATCGCGCAATCCACCCACGTAATCCTGGGAAATGCGGTCGGCCACCAACCGGCGCAGGTCCCACAGGAAGCGGTCGGACTGCGAGGCGCTGCCGACGATACGCCCGGTCATCACCGGCAGGAAGCGCAGCGGGTCATAGCCATAGCGCTTCTGGAAATCCGCCTGCAGGCCATCCGTCCAATTCTGCGATCCCGTCTCATAGCTGTCGGCCACGACATGCTTCCATGCGGTACGTTCGGCTGCCGGTATGCGCGCGAGCAGTTTGCCGACATAGGCATCGAAATGCACCTTCAGCGCCTCGCGGTTCATCTTGTCCACCTCCAGGCCGGTGGCCTCATGCGGTGCCGGGGTGTTCGTCACCCCGGTCGGCACAAAGCCAGTACGTAGGATGATCCAGTCGCCCGCCGGCACATCCCAGGTCAGGGTGCCATCGGATGCCATCTGTCGGCTGATATCGCGGACCGCAGCGGGATCGACTGCCAAGCCAGGGACCTCCGGCTCGGCCTGCGGCGCCCAGCGATAGAAATCAAAGGGCGGAGTCGGTTCCTGGCACAATTTCATCAGCGATTTTTCAGCCAAGCTCTCGACGCGCGCTGCCGCCGACAAAACCAGCTCGCCTGGATCGCCGGCGACCTTGAAGCTCACGCGGAAGGTGCTCGCCGTGGTGGCGGGAAAGGCGACGCAGATGGGCGCCAGCGGCACCGGACCGACGTTGGGACCCAGCCTGTACCGTCTGATCGAGAAGGAACGCAGGGTCCGGAAGGTCGTGCCATCGTCCGATACCTGCAATTCAGCGGTGACATCGATTTTTTGGGTGGGATGGACGGTCAGGCTGCGAGCGGTGAAGGGTTTGGGCATGGCGAAGGTCACCGCCGTGGGCGTCTTCGTGACGGTGGCGCCCTGGGTGGCCGCGGTGTCGGCATCCTGGGCCGGCGCAGGGAAGGCCAGCACCGCCAGATCCTGAAAAGCCCCGGGCGCGACGGGCAGCTTGCCGGTATATTTCTGCGGCCCGTGCAAGCGCATCTCTGGCAGCACAACATTGCGCATGGACTGTTCGGGTTTCACCCAGGGGCCGCCCGACTGGCTCCAGCCGGGACAATTGAAGAGCCCTATATCCACGCCGATGCGCGTGGCTTCGCGCACCGCATGGTCGAGCATCTGCCACCACTCCTCGGACAGGGCCTTGGTGGGGCCGCCTCCGATGATGCCGATATAGGCTTCGCCGATGCCGACGCGCTTCATCGCTTCCAAGTCTTTCGTGAGGCCCTCTTTTGATATTTGGCCCTTATTCCAATACCAATAACAGCGCGGTTTGGTGCTGTCCGGCGGTGAGACAAATGCCTCAGCCAGATCGTTCTTCGCGGCGGGGGTTTCCTTGCCCTGGGCCAGAGCGCAAGCGGCTAGTGCGCCGATCGCGATTCCTAACAGGTAAGTATGCATTGCTCTCATTTGTTTTTGGTGGTCAAAGGGTTCAGAAAAAAAGCGCCTCCCCAGCCCCCAAAAACCGGGAAGGCGCTTAAACGGTTGGTTATTGCGTCGTAGAAATGCTTGTGAACTGATGGGGCGCTCTGCGCTTCCAAACAGTTATGCCGGAATCCCCCGGCGCTGTCATGTCGCTAATACTAGTGACAGACCCGCTCCCCCCCGGCCCGGGCCGGGCTCGAACTCAAGATGACGGCTTATCAAACGGCATGTCATTTCTGCACCTTATCCGCCTCGATGCCCTTGTTCCGCTCGTGGGTACTCAGAGGCAGCGGAACAAACTGCGCCGAGTCCCACGGATCTGGAATGAACTCGCCAACGCCGCCGT
>JBAXOF010000461.1:0-2216 GCA_037133375.1 Verrucomicrobiota bacterium
TGTCGCGCACCATCCGCACGCCAGGCCACACCATAATTTCCGCCATTTTCACGCCGTCTAACCAATTGGCATGCGGATTGAACAAGCCGGAAAATCACACGATCATGCCACAGGAGCGAATCAGTGAATAGGATGAGGCATCGGCATAGACGACACCATCGCCCGTTCCGAAGGCGAGGTTCGCGGCTTTCAGTGTGGTGCCAGTCGTGACCACATTGTCAACAAACCAGACAGGCAAGCGGAGCAGTGGGCCGCAACAGCGTTTGAAGGCGTGTTGTTTCACAGAAATTCCCAGCAAGCCGCGACGGCGGCGGACGCACGACGATTCAACGGGATGCTCCCGGCGAATGCCGATAATGATTCTGGCCTCGGGGATGAGACATTTGAGGGCGCGGCAGATCGCCATGTTAGCCTCAGTGCTACCGGATGACGATGGAACCGGGATGAGCCAGCAAGGTTCACGTTCCAGCAATTCCGCCATCAACGGGGCCGCAATTCCGATTGCTGAAGGCGTGGGTATCTTGAGATCATAGGCAACCCGTCGGATGACTTTCTCGTTGGCTGTTAGCGGGCGGGAACGGGGTGAGACATAGCGCGTGGCATAATGAACCATGGCGATTGACTCTTTGTTGTTAGGTCAGGCCATCACGCAATCAGGCCCGCCTCGCGGAACGAATAGTATGGACTTCTGCCGGGGGCGGACTCACCGACGATCACATGGTCGATAAAGCGGATTTGCAGCAGGTTCGACGCTTCGCCAACACGTCGGGTGGTGGACTCGTCAGATCTCGATGGGGAAGCGTCGCCCGATGGGTGATTGTGCATGAGAGCAAACCCGTATGCCGCTGCTGCAATAACAGGCCGAAAAATTTCGCGGGGGCATGCCGGGCATTCGTTCACCGTCCCGAGGCTTACCCGGTGCCAGGCGTAGGGACGAAGGCGGGTGTTCATCATCACGACAACCACGCTCTCCTTGTCGGGTTCATAGTCGGCTTGCGTGGCGATGATCTCCAGCCAGAACTTCAACAGGTTCTCGGGCGTGTCGGTGGTGATGGTGCAGGCATCCTCGCGGACGCTGGTGACGGTGATTCGGTTGGTCGTGCCGGGACGGTAGCGCGGAGCTTTCATCGGGTTGGGTGGTTTGAGGTTGCGGATCAGCGACCGGCATAACGGGCGGCGGACAGGCCGTAGCCGTTCACGTCCTTGAAGGTGGTGAAGTATTCCCAGCCGAGGGCGCGGTAGTGGCGGATGAGCAATTCGCGGAGCGCGGCGGTGGGGGCGACCTTGATGAATGACCAGCAGGGGCCGATGGGGAAGCGATAGGCAATCGTTGCTTTCATGGCAGTTGGGGCAGCGAGGGGTTAGCAAGTGATGCGGAAATGCTTGGCGACGATCTCGCGCACCAAGGGTTCTTTCGAATCGCGGGCAATCTCGCGCACCATGTCGCGCACGGCGGCGCGGGTGGCGCAGTTGATGGCGCGGAGTTCGGCGTTGGCTTTGCGGGCCGCGCTGTTCATGTCGTCCAACTCACTATCAACAATCCAGTGGATCTCGTCGTCGCGGAGGTCGGTCCCGTAGTCGTCGGGATTGGAGATGAAGTGCTGGGTGATGCGATCAACATCCCACCCGACTTTGAGCATCGAGCGGGCATCGCGTTTCAGTTTGTCTGCATTCGTTAGGTTCATGGTGCTGTGGGCCGGAGGGTTGTGCGTTCCGGCATCCTCCTTCCTGCCACCCACCCGTGTCGTTTGTCGCGCACCATCCGCACTGCGGCCCACGCCATATTTGCGCACCATTTTCATATTACCCGCGTCATTGGCATGCGGATTGAACGGGCCGAAAAACCAGCCACACGGACGCAAAAAAAGACACCCTCTTGGGTGCCTCGTATTCAAGCGTGTGGTCTCACAACCCCCACTCAAGGTATAGCAATATGACCGACCCTCTCATGCACCATCCGCATTTGATAGATTCACCGTTAGACAGAAAACCCCGTCTTTGGCATGCGGATTGAACGAGTCAGTATTCCTCGGGCAGTAAAAGTGTGGTGATCGACCTATTCCATTCTGTGATGATGTAGAGTCGGTCGCCGCTGGTGGTCCGGTAACAACTCAGCAGGCGGGTGCCCTGAACGAGCGCGTCTTCGTTCGCCTGCTTGTCCTCGGCGCAGAGTTCCTCGCCCCAATCGCCGCAGTGATGGCGACGGAGGTAGGCTG
>JBAXOF010000462.1:0-2213 GCA_037133375.1 Verrucomicrobiota bacterium
GGCGAGTCAACTTGCCCGCCGCATGGCACGGTTTGCCTTGTCGGAAATCACCTTCAACGACGTGAGCAACGCCTTGCGCAGTCGCCCGGACGCCACCTGGAGCGCAAGCTCGATGCCCTTGGCGGTGGTCACCTGTTCGATGTAGTCAAGGTTGTTGACCAACGTGACGGATGGCTTGTCGCCGGTTTTCACGATGGCGGTCCCCGGTGCCTGCTTGTGGCGCGTCACCCATTGCGCGGCGTCGCGCACCTTCCCGCCGATTGCCTTGGCCGCGTTGAGCCATGAGCCCTTGGCAAAGCCAACACGCTTCTGGATTTTGGCGATGTAGGAATCCAGCGCCTTCGGGCTGGTGACAATTTGCGCGGGCTTCTTGCGCCTCACGTTGGCGCTGCGACCCGTCCGGCTTTGCTGGTGGAGTTTCGGGTCCAACCTCCCCACCGGCAAATTCTTCCACGGTGAGTTTGAGGATTTGAGCGCCTGTTCCGCCCTGGCAAACCGGCGGTTCTGGATGTTGGCCCAAAACCTATCAGCGGCAGCCGGGTCGGTCGCCTTGGTTTTCTCGAAGGCATCCGAGGGCACCGCGAACACCCTATTGATGTCACCGGCCACCGCCATTTTGCCGCGCTCCTTCGCATTGCCTGAAAACCCGAAGGGCCGCGTGTTGCGTGCCAGTTCAACTGCCAACCCCCGCGCTTCCTGCTTTACCAGCGATTCCAGGGTTCTACCCACTTTCTGCGGATAGCGATGGAGCAGGCGGATCACCTCGCTGCTGCCCTTCATCTTTGCGGTGAATTTGATGGCGCCGTCACTCATCGGTGGTGGAAAGGCTGAGGGTGAGCAAGGGTGAACGCGGATGGGCTGATACCTGTGAGATGCGGTATTCAATGCCCTCCACCTCGATGCGTTCGCCGAATTTCGGCAGCGTGTTAGGAAATGCCGCCTTGGGCACCCGCAGGCTGAGTTCCGGCGACTCCACAAAGCCTCCCACCTCCATTTGTTGTTCCCTGCGGATACGGCTGACGAGAACAAGCAGGTCAAGCCCCTGCCACCGCGCCCTCACGCCATGTTCGGTGAGCAACTGCCGCAGGTCGGTTAGAATGTCGGATTCAATTCCCATGCCGGTGTGGTGATGTCAAAATGAAGCACCCCCTCCGGTTGCCCGAAGAGGGTGCCCATGAACCCCTGCCTGCCAATGCCGGGAAGAAATCAACCCACCGGACGGACGATGCGCTCGATGACAGGCTTGTTGCCCGCCGCGAAGCCATACATCAGGGTGAAGCTCACCTCCTGCTTGCCAAGGCGGCCGTCGTAGCGGTCGCGGACCTGGACTGACAGACCGGTGCGCGGGTCGGTGACCACGCGGATCACCGTGTCGCCGGTGTTGGCCGGGACATCCGGCACGCGGGCGGCCATGATGAGCCCCTCGCGGATGCCCGCAAAACCAACCAGGCGTTCGCTGTTCTCGGGCAGGGCCGAGTATTCGATGACGGTGAAGCCGTTCACGTCGGGCAGCATTCCGGAAACAACCACACCACCCGCCTGCGGGGTGATGTAGGCCTTGTAAAGCGCCTCGTCCTTTTGCAGGGCGTTGTAGTAGTCGGAATTGACGAACATGAAGCGTCCCATGTCAGGGATGAAGCGCTTGTTGAGCTTGGTGCCGATGTCCACCACCGTGTTGCGGCCAAAATCCGCCTCCGCCGACTCGGTCTTGTTGTTGAAGTTGGCATTGATGATGAGCGCCATGAGGTCGTCGCACACCTTGCGGCCGAGCGCGTATGCCACCTTGTCGGCATAGCGTTGGTTGAGGTCGATCTCGCTGGTCGAGCGTTCGACGTCGGTGATCGCGTAACCCGCGTAGGCGTGCTTGTCGATCTTGACGCTGACATCGACCTGCGCCTGATCGTCGGGGACGTAACCGGTGGCCGGATCGAAATCCTGCGCCACGGTGGGCGTGACGATGTGGGTGACAATGTCCTGCTTGAACTTGACGCTCGCGGAACTGAAGTCGGTGGCAATCCGGCCCAGAATCGGGAACTTGGCAAGCAGGGTCGTGAGCGCGGCCTGGGCGATCAGCGGGGAATTAACAGTGGCGTTGGTGTTGGACATGGCGGATTAGCGGGTGAAGTGTTGGGCGAGGTGTTTTTGATAGAACCGTGCTGCCTCCTCGGGCTTGTGCTCGGTCACGAGGCGGTCGAAGCGGGCGACCAGTTCGG
>JBAXOF010000463.1:0-2208 GCA_037133375.1 Verrucomicrobiota bacterium
AGATCACCCGCGAACTCGAATCGCTTGACTTGCATGCGCTCGCCGCCCGCATCCCAGACAAGCCGGTCGGCAGCGACGCGTTCTTGCGTTGCGTGAAGCCCGCGGAGGTCGGCGTGAAGGATTTGTGCAAGGCGAACGCCGGCCGCTGGATCCAGTATGCCCGCAACCTCGCCCGCACGCTTCACCGTCACGGCATTCTCATGCCCATCGTCTGCCGCGAGGATTTGACCGTCATCAATGGCATCGGCAGGTTGGAAATGTTGGCCGAAAAGGGCGCCGCCTTCGCGCCCGTCGTGTTTGTCACCGACGAGGAGGCTGAATTCGCCCGGGCCATGATGAACCTGCTCTCGATGGATTTTGACATCCACACGCGTTATGCCGACATGCTCCGCTTCAATTCGTTCCGCAGGGCGCGACGTGTGCGGCGTGAATTGGGCAACGGATTCGTTTTCGCCGTCCACGGTGCCAAGCCATGCAAGGATTTTGACATCGCCAGGGCCGCTGACCGCACCAGATGGACGAAGGAACATGGCGCCACCATCCTTGATTTCGGTGCCGGCCATTTGACGGAAACCTTCCTGCTTCGCCAGCAGGGGATCGACTGCACGCCCTTCGAGCCGTATCGCCTTGGGCCGGGGGGCATCAACAAAGCGGAGAGCATCGAACTCACCCACGCCTTTCTAGCGGAAGTTGCGGCGGGCAAGGACTGGACCAGCATATTCATCGCCAGTGTCCTGAACTCGGTGCCATTCCGCGAGGACCGCGAACACATCGCCGTGTTGTGCGCGGCGCTCTGCCGCCCGTTCACCAAGGTTTATGCCTGCGCATCCTCAGCCGGGGAGTCCGGTTGGAGGCAGGTCAATGGCAAGGCGTTCATGAACGAATCCAACGCGGGCAACATTGCATTCCGGTTGGATTACGAACCGGGCATCCGCATCGGTGACTTCCAGGACAAGCCGAAGGTCCAGAAATATCACACCGAGGCCGAGTTCCGCGATTTGTTCGGCCCGTTTTTCCGCACGGTGAAGGTGCGTGACTTTTCCAACAACATCAACGCGACCTGTGCGGCTGCCCGCCCGGTTGACGCCGCCCGCCTGCGTGCCGCCATCGCTTTTGAATTTGATCTTCCCTATCCGGACGGCACCCGGATGGACCTTGTGAAATCCGCCATGGACTCTTTCTCCAAACGTCTTCAGATTACCCTATGATCGTCCTGCTAGACCTCAACTACACGCTGGTGGCCAACTCGCCCAAGCACGGCACCACACCGCCCCGCATGGAGCTACGGCTCAGGGATGAACGCTACCGGCAATGGCTGGTGGAACTCGTGCGACCACACACGGTCATCCTGATTTCGGCCCGCCCGGAATCCTGGATGATCAAAACGCTCGACCGCATCGAGCAGGAAACCGGATGGAAGCCGGACGATGCGTGTTTCGCTCCGCGGGGGTGGTGGAATCCCCCGGCGATCAAGGAGCGGCTGTTGGAGCAGGCGGTTTTCCCGGTCCACGGCAGGGACGCAAAATATCTCGCCATTGAAAGCAATCCGCGGACCCGCGAGATGTATGCCAAGTTCAACATCCCGTGCCTCTGGGTGACCGGGGAAGGCACCTGCCTGACAGAGGGCACCCGGATCGTGAAACGGCTGCCGCGTTGACACCCGTCACGCGGGCATGACTGACACCGATCATGTGATGCCCTCCGGGCCCTGGCAATTCGACAAGCAGGTCACCGATGTTTTTGACGACATGCTCCAACGCAGCATCCCGCAATACAACGCGATGCGGATGGTCGTTTTTGAGGTCGGCGCGAAATTCGTGCAACCCGGCACCACCATCATCGACATGGGATGCTCGCGGGGCGAGGCGCTGCTGCCCTTTGCCTCCAACTTCCGCGATGCCAATGATTACCTGGGGCTGGAAATCAGCGAGCCGATGATTGAGGCGGCACGCGGGCAGTTCGCCAGCCACCCGCACGGCAATCGCGTCACCATCCAGCGTGCCGACCTGCGCCACGAGTTCCCGGTCGTGACATCCAGCGTCGTGCTCTCGGTGCTCACGCTGCAATTCACCCCCATCGAATACCGCCAGCGGATCATCCGGCGAGTGTTCGATTCGCTGGTGCCGGGTGGTGCCTTCGTGCTGGTGGAAAAAGTGCTCGGTGCCAGCGCGGAACTCGACGAGGCGTTTGTCGATCTGTTCCTAACCA
>JBAXOF010000464.1:0-2202 GCA_037133375.1 Verrucomicrobiota bacterium
TGGTGGCTACCAATGGGACATCGGCCGTTGCCGCGGGATTTGGAGACCATGACTCTCGGTAGGTGCCGGCAAGGTTGCGGACGGAAACCGCAATGACTTCGGAGTTGCGCTTGGTGGTTGTGGTTAGGCCACTGTAATCGGTTTCGGTGGTGACGCCAAGGGTGCTGGAACTGATTTGCCGGCGCAGACCGTCATAGGTGTACGTCGTCTCCACGCCATGGCGATCAGTGGTAGATGAGATGCCGCAGCAGGAATATCTTGTTAGTATTTCCCATGCCTTGGTATTTCCGGAAGGGAAATAGGAGGTTTTCACGGCCCGTCCGAAGGCGTCCTGCTGGGTGACTTCAAAGCTTTCGGTGGTTACCGTGCCGGCATTTGGAACGGTTAACGTTGCAGTGCGCAGGACAGGCGTTCCGTTGGCATTGTAGATTGTTATTGTGGTGGTTCCATATGTTAGGGTGCCGCCGTTGACACTGGGGGTGCTGATGGAGCCGTTTTTAACGGTGACGGTTTTACCGCCGTCGTCCTGACGGGGGGTGGCGTATGCATAGGTGGTCCAGGTGCCATCCGGGTGAGCGATGCTTGATGGCTGGCCTCCGAAGTCCGCACCGTAAGGCATGAGCTCGGTGGTGGTGGTTATGGAAGCACCGCTGGAAGTCTTGGTGGTGGCCGTGATGGTGGTGTTGGCTTCGTTGAATGTCTTGGTTTCGGCGGATAGAGTGCTGCCGTTGACCGTGCGCGTCGTGGTGAGGGTTCTGGCGCTGGAATCCCAAGTGCTGGTGAGGGTGAGACCTTGGCGGTCACCAGCGAAAGGACTTTGGGTTATGTGGATGTCTTTGCCAGCATTGAACTGATAGGTGTGGAATTCCTCGTATCCGTCATAACGTATGTATCGTTTGAGACGCCCATATCCGCCAATGGTGGATTCACCGGGTTGGTAATAGTCCCATGTGGAGGTGAGTTTGGCACCGGAGGGATCGATAACTTGCTTGGTTTTCTCCCATCCAAATGGGTAGTATTCCCAAGTGCTTATGATTTCCGAAACAAGTGCACCGTTCGATACAGGAACATTTTTCTCCCTGACGGTTTCATGATGAGTTTGGACGCCTGCGTTAACGTATGTGATGGCAAGGGTTTCCTCACGAACATTTGAAGAGAAGGAATTAGAATCAGGGCTGGCGACAGCACCAGACTCTAGTGTGTATGTATCGACAGCCGGCGTCACTCCCACATCCGATTTTGTCAGGCTCTGCTGATAGCGGTAGGTTGAATTGTCGTAAGTGCTGTCGACACGGATACAATTATTGACGAGGGAAATGAATGTGGTGCGGAAAACGTCGCCACCGACTTTGTGTTTATGGGTAATGGTGATCGAGTTGGTTTTGGAGACGGTGGGAACGGCCACGACTATGGCGGTTGGAGTGGAGATGGTGATGCTGATTATCGGATTGGTCGGCCCGGGAGGAGCGGAGGGATTGGAGAGGGTGCGGACAACGTTTACCCACGATGGTGCGGAGACGCCGATGCCTGCCAGACCGGGAAAGGACATGTCCGGGGTGAAGAAGCGGAGGGAACCGGTGGCATCTCCGCCGTAGAAGACACCGAGCGACATGTCACAGGTAAAGCAGCCGTTGCTGGCACTGATAACACCGCCGGTGATGCTACAGGTGCCGCTTGAACATGATGAACAGCCTTCCCCAAGGGTGAAGGGATAGGTACAGTAATCGACCGTAGCGGAGTTTGTCGAGGCGGACAAACCAGTGCATTTGACGACAACAAGCCATACATCTTTTTCGTAACGCCCGATCTTGGAGCCAGGAATGGTGAAGGTTGGGTAAGAGACGATCTTGGGGTTGGTGACGGGAACATCAACATCACAGGAATTGTCGCGCGAGTCGCCATTACCGGTTGATTTTGGTTGAAGTGTAATTTTGGCGATTTGGACATTCGAACACTCATCAGTACTTTTGACCTCGACAAGGAGGTTTTTCAGAGTGTAGTCGCCGTTCCCCTCGGCTGCAGCATGGATTGGATTCTTGTCAGGACCGTCTGCCTTTTCCTTATCGTCGACAGTAACACGGATGCACTGACAGCAGTCATCGGGGGGTGGGTTATAACCAGCAAAAGCAAGGTTCGGGGCGGCCAGGAGGGCGGAAAGGGCGAGGAGGCGGAGGGAGGGCATGGGAAGAGTTATAGGTTATC
>JBAXOF010000465.1:0-2176 GCA_037133375.1 Verrucomicrobiota bacterium
ACAGCCTCAAATGATCGCAGCCCCCGTCATCCCCCGGCATGAACTCGACCACCCGGGCGTGGTGAAGATCCGGCTTTCCGCTGCCGCCTCAGATGCTCTGCGCGATGTCGGCGAGTATCACCTTGCCGTCATCAGCAGGGCGGACTTCACCGCGCCTACCGAGGCTCAGGGCCGCATGATCCTGCACGTCATCGAACTGTCCAAGGAAGCGGCAACCGCGGTTTCCAGAGTCGCACTTGGAAATCATGTTGCCAGACCTCGACCAATGCCGGCCACTCCCGTGTCATCGTCCGCGTCATCACCCATGAACTCACTCCCATGAACTCAATCCCAAACAATACGGAAACCGTTTCCGAAAATACACCCAAAGCGAAGCGGGGCAGGCCGATGGGAAGCGCACGCACTCTCGCTAACCGACTGGTTGCCGCCGGGCTTGGTCCAGATGCAAAATCCGAAAGGTCGAAGATCAACTTCGCGCTTGGTCTTCCTCTCATCGGTGCGATCAAAAAATTACAAGAGACCGACCAGAGGCGCGTAATTGGATGCACTGCCGGTGAGATCATGTCCGGTGCCAAGGATTATCAACCAGGATTTTACACCACGGCCACCGAGATCGGGCGCTACTTGAACGCAGGCGGCAACATCTCGACCGTGTTTGAGATCATCCTCGACGCACGCGACAAGGAAATCCCGTGGAAGGAAATCAAGGCGCACTTCCGCAAGCTCCGCCTCGGTGAACGCAAGGGCAATGCGTTCTCTCTCTTTGCTCATCTTGGCAGAGCTTACGACGAATACATCAGGAACTTTCCAGCCACCACTCCGCAGGCCAGGCTAGCCGGAATCCGCAACCTCTTGGATGCCGTGGAGAATCCCGAATAACGGAAACCGTTTCCAATAATGCCCATGTCATCGCACCTCTCATCACCTACATCAGCCACAAGCACCAATGCCGCGCACCAGATCGCGCGTGGTGCGTCGGAAGGCTCATTCCCTGCCATTGTGCCACCGATACCCACCCCTCCCCCAGCCTCAGAGGGGCGGCGGGGGCGAAAGGAATCTTTTAAAGGGGGGTGCCCTAGGGGGGGTCTGGGGCGGGGTGCTGTCATTTCCTGCGGGACAACTTTTGAAATCGCAAAAAACCCCGCTAACAGAAAACAACGAACCAACGAACGAATGAAAACGACACAAACGAAACCAACGAAAAAAATGCCGGTGCCATCAAGCGCCAACTCCATGAAATCCGCCAGCCAACTTTGGAAAATCCCGCTGGCAGTCATACGGGCCGCCGCCGCCGGGGGATGCCTGGCATTCAAGAATCACCGCGTCAGTCGCCCGGTGTTAGTCGATTGGCTCAAAACCCATCCCGAGATTTTCGCCAGCGTTGCCGCCGCCGCCAACTGCCACGAACAAACGCGAATCCTCCGGTGCCAGAAACTTCAGCTTGAGACGGAGGGACTTGAATTTCAACTTGAAATCGCCAAGGGGTTACTCATGCCGAAAACCGCCGCCGAGGAACTTTGGGCAACTTGCATTGGCATTGTGACCGAGGAAGCAAAAATGATGTTAGAACGCGAGGCTTACCGGGTTTTCATTGAACGCATCAAAGGCCGCCTTTCTCAAATCATCGCCGGGGCAACCGTCGCAACCGTTGCCTAACGGCGGGGTTCAATCGCTCGAAAACTTCAAACTTCAAAAATCAAATGACCACATCAAAGAAACTCGACCTCGCCACCCTCACCCCGCAGGCCCGCAAAACCTATCAAGCCGGACTCGCTATCGTTGCCGCCAAGTTGCGCGGGCACCATCGCTTGACCGCCGCAGAGCGTGAGGCCGCCTGCCTCGCCGCAGGGTTGGTGACCGTCAAGCACACGCTGGCAACCGCCCGGCAGGCAAAGACGCTGGCAGCACCGGCCCGCCCAACACCGGCCAAGCCCCCGGCGAGCGTCAAGACGTTTGGCACCCCGGGCGTGAGAACGCTCAAGCGATACGCCTGCCGAGGTGGGCTGTTTGGCTAAAATCTCAGGGCGGGGAATCGGTAATCGGGGGAAGCCGGATCGGTGGGAATTACTGGTCCGGCTTTCTCGTGCCTGAGATCGACGCTGACAGCCCGCAGGCCGTATCGGTGGAATGGACACAAGCACCGCCCCGCCTCGCCCCTCGCACACGCACGCGGGGA
>JBAXOF010000466.1:0-2173 GCA_037133375.1 Verrucomicrobiota bacterium
GTCAGCCACTGGCGGTCGAACTGGATCGGGAAAATCAAGGTGATGAAGAACAAGGTCACCCCGCCGAACCAGGCGAGTTTGCCGCGGTTGACCGCATCCATGGTGGCAACCCTGCGCACCACAACCACCAGCGCCAGCAGGCTGGGAAGGGCAAACGCCGCCGGCAGCACGCCCATCATGTGGTCCATCTTCGGGAACGCCCGTCCCACCAGATGATGGACTAGCAAAAAGTGGCCGATGCCTGCCAGCGCGCTGGCCGTCCACGGCCAGATGCAGGCATCAAAGGCTTTGCGGAACACGAACGGAAACACCAGGAACAACAGATAGAACCCCAGATACCAGCCGAGGGGGATGTTAGGCGATGCCGCGTCGAAGCGCTGCCCATGCCACACCAACTCCACGGCGAGTATGCAGCCCAGCGCGGTGGGCACCAGGGCGGATTGGCGGTTGAGAAGCGCCAGGCCTAACAATAAAACCACCAGCAACAGGCCGACGCCGAAGACGGGTGATGGATTGGCGATCGGCAGTTGCACGATAACCAGGATCAGCAGGGCGAAGGGCAGGGCGCCCGAGAACATGGGCAGGACCTCCGCCACCTGCCGGTCGAGGGTGGGTTTGCCTTCCGCATCGCCCTCCGCTAGCGCGGGTTTGCCTAGTAGCCATTTCCCGGCCACGGCGAACGCCGCAGCGAAGCCGGTGATGATGCACAGGAAAGGTGACAGGGAATGGATTGGCAGCGGCGCATGTAACAGCCATGCGGCGGCCAGCACCAGTGTGAGGACCAGCGAACCGAACACCGGCAACATCGAGCCGGTGCTCACGGCCAACACAATCACTAACAAATCTATCAGTAGCACCGCCGGCCAGACCAGCAGCGTGGATCCGGGCAGATGCAGGATCGGCAACAGCACCAGCAACAAGGTGAGCGGCGCCGACCATGGCCAGATTTTTGACGGCACCATGGCCAGACTTGCCGGAATTTGGCGGACCAACAGCACGGGTGCCACCGCATGCAGTGCTCCAAACACCAGATACGCCGCCAGCGTGACGGGGAGCCGTTCCGGATTCAAGTAGCCGTCCGTCCAGACCGCCAGATGCAGAAACGTCAGCAGCGCGTTGGCCACCTGCGCGGCCATCAATCGGGGGCGCAGCCAAACCAGCGCCAGCACCACCAGGTTTTCTAACATGATAAACCCATACAGCAAGGGCGCACGAGTGGCCACCGCAGTGAAACTCAGCGTGATGTAGGCAAACAGCAGCGACACCGCGCACAGGCCAAGGGCCGAACCCGCAGCGTGCAGCAACGGTTCCGCGCGGCGCTTCTCCAGCCAGGCGGCGGCAAGAAACAATGCGTTGTAGAAAACCAGAATGCCCATCGGAATGAGGATTTTGGAGCCCTCGGCATAGTGGCCGTGGATGAAGAACTTGTCGAACCAAGCGGCCTGCATCAGCACCGTGCCAATGGCTGCGGCAGTGACCAGAAAGCTCCAGCGACGGTGCCGGGAAACCGCGATCAACCCAATGACCAGCAACCCGATGTAGCTGAACAGACCGAGCGGGTTGTCCTTGCCGGTTTGCACTAGCACGGGTGTTAGAAAACCGCCGAGCATGCCGAGCACCGCCACCACCAGCGCGTTGAGCCGGACGGCAACCAGAAATGCCACCACCGTGATGAGGGTCATCAGGGCAAAGGTGGGGCCATCGCCGAATGCCACCAAATTATACCGGGCTCGCGCCGCATAGGTGACACCATAGAGAATCAACACGCCGGTGGCACAAAACGCCTGCGCTAACACCTGATAGGCGGCCTTGCGATGCAGGGCCAGGCCGCCGACTAACAAACCAATGCCGGTCACAAAACCGAGCGCGACCCGCACCGCCGCTGGAATCAGGTTGTTATCAAAGGCATACTTCACAAAGAAGATGACCCCGAAAAATAGGGCGATGCCGCCCAGCCAGGCGAACAACTTCACGCCCATGAACTGCTCCAGCGAAAACGGGGGGGCGGGTTCTTGGGGCGCGGCGGCGGGCTGAGGAATCGGTGGCGGCGTGGTGATCGGCGGTGGCGTGAGCGTGAATAGAGGTGCTAGCGGGTGAGCTGCCATTTCGTCTGACCAGTCCGTCTGATCCGTCTGATCCGTCTGATCCGTCTGATCCGTCTGATCCGTCTGAT
>JBAXOF010000467.1:0-2154 GCA_037133375.1 Verrucomicrobiota bacterium
CGAAGCCGGGCCATTCGCTGTCAAAAATCATGCAGGGAATCAAGTCCGCGTCGGCAAAGGCGGCGAATGACATGTTAGGTTTGAACGGCACATTCTGGCAGAAGGAGTCCTACGACCACCTGCTCCGGGATGAGGATGATTATTGGAACCAGCGGGCATATATTTTGCGCAACCCAGCGCGACTGGAGAATTGGGAATTTGTAGGAGAAGGCGCATCGCGGGATAGCTCGCGGCGGCCGGTGACCGCCGCCACGGACTACCTCGGCGGCTTCGTCGTGGGCATCCACGGTGCGGATGAATTGGCTGCGGAGTTGGACCAGGCCCACGATCCCTACGGCTCAATCATGGTCAAAGCCCTCGCCGATCGCTTTGCCGAAGCCTTTGCCGAGTGGCTCCACCATCGCGCTCGCATCGAATGGGGCATCGAAGCCCCTGGTGAACTCACCCACGACCAACTCATTCACGAAAACTATCGCGGTATCCGCCCGGCTCACGGTTATCCGGCGCAACCCGACCACACCGAAAAAGCCCTCCTCTTCGAGTTGCTCGATGCCTCGGCGGCCACCGGAGTCACTCTCACAGAGAGTTATGCCATGCACCCGGGGGCGGCGGTGTGCGGCCTGTATTTTTCCCATCCTGACAGCCATTACTTTGCTCTATCCGAGCTGCAGGCGGACCAACTCGCGGACTACGCCATGCGCAAGCACCTGCCTCTGGCCGAAGTTGAAAAATGGTTAGACCCATGGCTGGGATACACTCCATAGCCCGCCGTCACAGCCCCTGCCAGCGCAGCTTCTGCCGCAATGCCTGATAGAACGAGCGGTCCTCCAACAACAACAGGCGCATGGATTTCGCAGATTTCCGCACCTCGATGCGGTCGCCAGGATCAATGCGTGTGGTGTCCCGCCCATCCACGGTGAACAGCATCGGACCACCATCCGCCGCATCCGGGAAAATCTCCACCACCGAATCATCCGACAAAATCAATGAGCGCTGGCTCAAACTGTGCGGACAAATCGGCGTGATGACAAACACCGCCGCCGACGGCTCAATGAGCGGCCCACCCGCAGACAACGAGTAAGCAGTCGAACCGGTGGGCGTCGCCACGATCAAGCCGTCCGCACGGTAATGATTGAGCAATTCGCCATTGACCATGGCACTTACCGAAACCAAACGCCCGGTTTCACCGCGGGCGAGCGTAACTTCATTAAGCGCCACAAACGCCGCGTCCGCCTTACCCGCACGGAAAATTGTCACTGCCAACAAGGAGCGCACGCTGGTCGTGTAGCGCCCTTCGGTGATCGCCGCCGCGAAGGTGTCGAGCTCGGAGTCAGTACAGCTTGTTAGAAACCCCAGCCGGCCGATGTTAATGCCGGCCACCGGCTTGTCGAAATCGCCCAACCGTGAAAGCACATCCAGCATCGTGCCATCGCCGCCAAGCACGGCGGCCAAATCGACGCGGCGGACGAACTCCACAGCGGGGATGCCGCCGGCTTCACCTGCCATGGCCGCTGTTTGCAGATCCATCACCCAGCGGCAGCCCCGAGCCTCCAGCGCCGCCCTGAGGGCGAGCAATGCTTGCAGTGCTCCGGCCTTTTGCGGGTTGGCGAGAATTCCGACGGTTAGCATCCGGCGAGTCTGTAGCGTGGCATGCCCGGTTTGGCAAGCAGGAAGAACTATGGTCCGGGCATCTTGCCCGGAATCCAAGGCGGCGGGCAGAATGCCCGCGCCACATAAGACCCTCTGTGCTTTGCGTTCCTTGCGGTGACTCCTCTTGCCGCAAGGCGGCTCACTCTTCGGCGTCGCGTTCTTGCTTCTTATGTTCCGCCACGATTTTCGCCTCCAACTCATGCGGGACATCTTCGTAATGATCGAACTGCTCGCGATGACGGCCACGACCGGCCGACAAGGCGCGCAACTGGCTGGAATACTTGTAAAGCTCGGCCTGTGGCACTTGGGTGACCACCACCTCGAAGCGACCTTCCGTCTCCATGCCCATCACCCGACCGCGGCGCCCGGACAGATCGGCCATAACCGAGCCCACGGCATCTGAAGGCACCTTGATGCGCAGCAGCATGATCGGCTCTAACAAGCGTGGCGTCGCCTGCAGGAACGCCTCATTGAAGGCCGCCTTGCCGGCGATTTGGAACGCGA
>JBAXOF010000468.1:0-2146 GCA_037133375.1 Verrucomicrobiota bacterium
CGCCCATGCGGGCGGATAAGTGGGCGGCCCGAGGCCGAGCCGCCCTACCATTCTAATCCAATGCCGATCTATCCTAACAACTGGGCGGTGGTCATTCCGCTGGCGAATGAAGAGGCGGAGCTGCCGGAATTTTCATCGCAGTTGCGTTCGGTGATGGATGCGCTGGGTGGGGGAACCGCCTATTTTGTGGTGGACCGGGTTTCCAAGGACCGGACGCTTGAGTGTTGTGAGGAACTGGGACGAGTGGATCCGCGGCTGATAACCAAGTGGATCCCTGAAAACCGCAATGTGGTGGATGCCTATATCAACGGCTTCCGCGCCGCGCTCAAGGATGGGCACGAGATCATTATCGAAATGGATGGTGGTCTGTCTCATGATCCGCGGGCAATACCCGCATTTCTGAGGGCCCTCAATGAAGGAAATGATTGCGCCTTTGGCTGTCGCTATATGAATGGTGGATCAATGGTGGATTCTCCGCTCAAGCGACGGATCCTGAGCAAGGGAGGGACCATGCTGGCGCGATGGCTGTTAGGAACAAAATTGGACGATATGACCTCGGGTTACCAAGCCTTCCGGCGTTCCGTCTTGCTTAAGATCGTCGACTACCCGCTGCGCTCCAAGGCCCATTTTTACCAGACCGAGTTGCGGTATCTTCTACGGCAGCAAAAGTTGATAGAAGTGCCGATCCACTATCGGGCACCGTCGCCGATGGTCTCCAAGGGAGCGATTCGCAATTCGTTGTCAGTATTGATCTACTATTTTCTACGGCGTCTTCAAGGTCGTTCTCACCGGATCTGATAGATATGAGTTTAAATCCGACCGCGCTGGTTGTCACGTCGATCAATGGTCCGAATGCGGCGCTGCGGGAGCTTGCGGCAGGATGTCTGGAACATGGCTGGGATTTTGTGCTGGCTGGCGACGGCAAGAGCCCGCCGGACTTTTCGCTGGAGGGTTGCCGGTATCTGTCGCTGGAGGAGCAACGTGATAGTGGTTTTTTCCTGGGCCGGATTTGTCCGGAGCGATCCTATACCCGCAAGAACATCGGCTATTTGGCTGCCATCCAAGCTGGGGCTGAGGTCATTGTGGAGACCGATGACGACAATCATCCGCGAAAGGAATTCTGGACGCCCCGTGTGGCCAAGGTGCAATGCCGGCCGGTGGAGGTCGATGCCTGGGTGAATGCCTATCAGTATTTTAGCCGGGAATTCATTTACCCGCGAGGACTGCCCTTGCGCCATGCACGGGATGTCGGGCCTGCGGCAGGACATTATGAGGCGGCTGATTGTCCTGTCCAACAGGGATTGGCTGACATCGACCCGGATGTGGATGCAATTTACCGCATGCTTTTCCCGTTACCATTTCACTTTGATGAAGGTGATGGGCCGGTCCTGCTGAGAGGTGGGGCATGGTGTCCTTTTAACAGCCAGAACACGACCTTCTTTGCAAGGGTGTTGCCTTTATTGTATTTGCCGGCATGGTGCAGTTTCCGGATGACCGATATCTGGCGCAGTTTCGTCGCGCAACGGGTGTTGCAGGCAAACGGGCTGGGAGTGTTGTTTCATGGGGCGACAGTATGGCAGGAGCGCAACGAGCACGATTTGCAGAGGGACTTTATGGATGAGTTGCCCGGATACTCGAACAATGCCCGGATTCGAGAGGCGCTTCTTGGAATTCGCCTTGGGCCTGATGATTCGATTCGAGTGATGATGGAGCAGTGTTATGAGGTCCTTATCCGGCACGGTTGGGTGGGCCGCGATGAGGAGCTATTGCTGCAGGCATGGTTTGAGGATCTTGATGCGATGCCCATTCAGGCCGCCCATGCGGGCGGATAAGTGGGCGGCCTGAGTTGGAGCATGTTTAATTTTGAATTTTGAATTTTGAATGCTGGATAATGAAAAATCCACTCAGCAGCGCAAAGCTCTCTCCTCAATTCAAAATTCAAAATTGCCTTCATCCATGCCAGTTAGGGCAGCGCCGGGGATTTCCGAGTTCGCTAACGCTCACACCGCGTTCATAATTCAAAATACATTCCCCGCCTTTCCGACTTATGCGGCCCGGTAGGGCGTGGCGGCCCGCCGCGCCGTGACTACCCCTGAGGGAGCAGCAGTTCAGGTGCGGTTCCTGAATCGCGCATTCACGCCGCCCA
>JBAXOF010000469.1:0-2138 GCA_037133375.1 Verrucomicrobiota bacterium
ATCCGAGGATCCGGAGTTTGTCGCGCTGGCCGCCGAGGAGATTCCGGCGCTCGAGGCCAGTGTCGCCGGCCTGGCCGATGACCTTCAATACGCGCTGCTGCCCGCCGATCCTAACGAAGATCGCGACGCCCTGATAGAAATCCGCGCCGGTGCCGGCGGCGACGAGGCGTCGCTCTTTGCCGCCGAATTGATGCGCGCCTATCAACGCTATGCCGACATCCGTGGCTGGAAGTGCGAACATCTGGAAAGCAGCCCGTCGGAGGTTGGGGGCTTCAAGGAGGTCATCCTGAAAGTGACGGGCGACGAGGTGTTCCGCCATCTGAAATATGAATCGGGCGTGCACCGGGTTCAACGCGTGCCAACGACCGAAACCCAAGGCCGTGTCCACACCTCCACCATCACCGTCGCCGTGTTGCCGGAGGCGGAAGAGGTCGACGTGGAAATCAGACAAGAAGACCTTCGCATCGAAGTCTGCCGCTCCGGCGGTGCCGGCGGCCAACACGTCAACCGCACCGAATCTGCCGTGCAGATATTCCACCTGCCCACCGGCATCTACGTCCGCTGCGAAGAAGGCCGCTCGCAAATTAAAAACCGCGAGATCGCCATGCAGATTCTGCGCACCAAACTCTATGAACAAAAACTTCGCAGCCAACAGGACGCCTATTCATCCCACCGCCGGTCATTGATCGGCTCCGGCGACCGCTCGGAAAAAATCCGCACCTACAATTTCCCCCAATCCCGCATCACCGACCACCGCATCGGCTTTACCTCCCACAACCTGAGCGGCGTGATGGCCGGCGATTTCTCCGAGTTCACCCGCGAACTCCAAAAAGCCGAAATGCACGAACGCCTCGCTGAGGCCGGCATGTGAGCGGCGGATAATCTAACACATTATCGGGAGCTGCCTGCGGTTGATAGATTCAGCGTGGCACAGGGTCCGGGTCCAAGTCATCGACTCCGGCGCGGAGTGCGGTTTCGATGCGTTGGCGTTCGGCTTCGAAGGCAGGGCCATCCGCCGTGGGTGACACGCTGAGCGGGTGATCGAAGATGACATGGACGCGGCTGAACGGTTTGGGAATGACAAAGCGGTCCCAGGTTTTCAAGCGCCATGCCGCAGTAAAGCGCACGTGAATGGGAATGATCGGCGTGCCGGTGGCGGCGGCGAGCTTGACCATGCCCGGATGAAACACATAGCGCGGACCGCGCGGACCATCAGGCGTGATGCACACATCGAAGCCGTCCCGCAACGCCCGTTTCATCCCGACCAGCGCGGCCACCCCTCGGCGCGACGACGACCCGCGCACCGCGCCAAAGCCGAACACCGCCATGGCCCTGGCGACCATCGCCCCGTCATTGCTGGCGCTGGAGAGAATCACGGATTGGCGCGAGTCACCGCAGAGACGGCGCCAAGCGGAGGGCACGGTGAAAAACCGATTGTGCCACAGCGCGTAAATGACCGGTGCCGGAAACTGACCCGGCTTGCCGATGCCGCAGCGGTCCTCAATGTCAAAGCGCAGGGTGGCTGAGCCCAGCCGCATGACCCAACCGATCAAGGTGCCGAGCACGATGGCCTTGCGGTTTTCACGGATTTCGTGGCGATTGCGTGCCCTCGCGGCGGGGGCTGTCGCCTGCGCTGCGTTGTTGGTTTCACTAGGGTCACGGGCACTCATCCGTTGCTGGGGCTTGACTTGCCCATCCAACCGGCAAACTCCGGGCCACGCAAGTCTGGACTTGCCATTTGGCACCCGCCCCACCAACTTGCCGCGGCCCATGAACGAAAAAGCACCCTGGATTACCTATCGCCCCGAACTGAAAGTGCTGGATTGCACCATCCGCGACGGCGGCCTGATCAACAATTCCCATTTCACCGATGAGCAAGTGCGCGCGGTCTATCGGGCGTCGGTGGCGGCCGGTGTCGATTACATGGAAATCGGCTATAAAAACGCGCCGGCACAATTCCCGCGTTCCAAGTATGGCCTCTGGCGGCATTGCGAGGAGGAGGACATGCGGCGGGTCGTCGGCGACCATACCTTTGAAGCCACCGGCTTGAAATTGGCGGCCATGGCGGACGCCGGCGGCAAGAGCGACTGGCGCCACCAGATCATCGCCGCCAAGGACAGCGTGCTCGACGTGATCCG
>JBAXOF010000470.1:0-2123 GCA_037133375.1 Verrucomicrobiota bacterium
TCATCAAGGTTTCGCAACAGTTTGCCGCAATCTGCCGCGAACGCGGGTTGCTGGCAGAGCATGTCGATGGTCAAACCAGCGAGCGGCAGGCCGTGCTCGAACGGTTCCGGCGCGACGAGACGCGCATTCTAACCAATGCGATGCTTCTCACGGAAGGCTACGACGAGCCGTCCATTGATTGTGTCGTGTGCCTGCGTCCGACCAAGGTCCGCTCGCTGTATTCGCAGATCATCGGGCGCGGCACCCGGATTTGGCCGGGAAAGGACCATTTGTTGGTTCTCGATTTCCTGTGGCAGACCGAGGAGCACAGTCTGATCAAACCGGCGCACCTGATTGCGGAAGACGAGGAAGATGCCCGTGCCCTCACGGAAAAACTCGGTGGCGAGGGCGACATGGAAGAGGCACGCGAAGAGGTGAATGCCGACCGGACACGCTCACTGGCGGAGCGCCTGCGGGACAACCGCCGTCGCAAGGGGGCCGTGCTTGATCCGTTGGAACTGGCAGTCACGCTCAATGAGGCGGCCCTCGCCGAATACGTTCCGACGATGGTGTGGCAAGGGCACGCGCCGACCGCCAAGCAACTCGATGTGCTCGGAAAGTTCGGCCTCGATACCACGAGCATCCTCAGCAAGGGGCATGCGTCACTTTTGCTGGACCGGCTCATCACCCGGCGCCAGCTCGGACTGGCGACGCCCAAACAAGTCCGCGTGATGCGGCGCCATGGCCACCCGCGGCCGGAAACCGCCACGTTCGAGGAGGCCAAGCAGTTCCTCGATGCCCGATTTGCCACCCGCTACTGACCCAGCCACCATGCCAAAATACCAATCAAGGGGGCTGTCACTGCCCAAGCGCACGCTGGAATACCTCCAGCGGGGTGCAGCCGAGGGCATGCGCAATGCCGAATTGTTCGACGCCACCTGCCAGTTCCGCGACGCCGGCCACCCGCTGGAAGACACAGAATGCCAGCTTCTCGCCCGCGCCTTGGCCGATGGCTTGACCGAGGCGGAGGCGCGGCACACGATCCGCTCGGCATACGCCCGGACGTCCAGGGAACCGGTGGGTGCATCCGGGCAGGTGCCCGCCGCGGAACATCGTGGCGCACGGCGCGTTACCCCACCACCGGGCAGAACAGAGCGGTCCACACTGGCGCTGCCGCCACCAGGCGATGATGGATTCATCCGGCTTATCGACAAATGTTTCCTGCCGGATGAATTTGTTGCCATCGCTCCAGCCGCGGTGTCCGACGAGGGTGAAATCGTCCCGCGCCGTGGTGTCACGTTCACCGCCGCCGAGTGGAAATCCAAAGTGGCGGCCAAGGGCGGCATCGACCGGCTATTCGGCACCAAGCTCGGGTTGTTCATCCGGATCAACCCGACATGCAAGGATGGCGCGAAAAACGAAGACGTGACCGCGTTCCGCCATGTGCTTGTTGAATTCGACCGAGACGAAGCGGGCAAGCCGATCCCCAAGGAGGAACAATACCATGCGGTGATGGCCAGCGGCATGCCGGTGTCGGCATTGATAGACTCGGGCAACAAGAGCCTGCATGCCTGGATCCGCGTCGATGCACCCGACGAGGCGGAATACAAGCGGCGCGTCGCCATGATCTGGGATTGGTTCTCCGGCATCAACCTGGACAAGCAGAACCGCAACCCTAGCAGGTTGTCACGCTGTCCCGACGGCTGGCGCACCGTGGACGGTGACGTTCGCCGCCAGTCGTTGTTGGCAATCGGCTTCGGTGCCGAGTCGTGGACGGCGTGGGAGGCAGGCCACTCGAAATCCGACTTGCCGCCAATCCTCCCCGGGCAGGCGTTCATGGCCGACCCGGAGCCAGAGCCGCCGCAGCTTGTGGAAGGCGTGCTCCACCAGGGAGCCAAAATGGTGTTGGGTGGTCCATCCAAGGCCCGCAAGAGCTGGTCGTTGATCGACCTGATGCTCTCGGTTTCCACCGGCGAACCTTGGTGGGGATTTTCGACCAAGCGCGGCAGGGCGCTCTATCTGAACTTCGAACTGCCTGCATTCGCGCTGCAATACCGGATCACCCGCATTGCCGCCGCCAAAGGGATCGGCGATTTCACCGGCTTCGACATCTGGAACCTCCGCGGCCATGCCACCGACTTCAC
>JBAXOF010000471.1:0-2072 GCA_037133375.1 Verrucomicrobiota bacterium
AAATGAATCGCCTGCGCATCATGCGCCTGTTGATGAGTCGTGAGCTTGACGTCAAAACGATTGCAGGGCGTCTGGGGCTCACGGAATACAACGTGTCGAAACATCTGCGCATTCTCAAAGAGGCAGGCCTGCTGGAAATGCAGAAAGACGGCAAACAACGCCTTTATGGCGTCGTTACCGACTTGAAGGACAAACTGGCTGCCAACGGAAACGTTCTCGAATTGGGCTGCTGCACGTTCCGCTTTGACAAGTTTCCGAAGTAACGTTGTGGGGACGACTCCGAAAAATCTCTTGCATGCCACGCTTTACGTATGCACGCTTGCGCAGGTGTTCCATGAATGCGCAGCCGACCAATCCAAGGAAATGACATTACACGACACGAAGCCCCGCCACATCAAGACCGGAGGATTCCTCGCTGCCGGCAAGACTAACGCCGTGGGCAAGCTCGCAAGAAGGTTGTCCGGCCAAGGCGCCCGGGGTGGACTCATGCCAATAACGTAGGATTTCCGGCAAGATGAGATCCAAGCGGGAATTCATTGGCGAAGCGTTGGGCACGTATGTGCTGGTGCTGTTCGGTTGCGGATCGGTTGCGGTCTCCATCCTGTTTGATGCCCACCAAGGGCTCATGCCGGTGGCCTTGGCTTGGGGAATCGGGGTGATGCTGGCGATTTACCTCACCCGACATTTGTCATGCGCCCACCTTAACCCCGCCGTCAGTTTGGCGATGGTCGTCAGCGGCCGCATGTCCGCAAGGAGGCTGCCGGTGTATTTTGGTGCCCAGCTTGCCGGTGCCATCCTTGCCGGGCTGACCTTGTATGCGCTGTTTGCCCCTTCCATTACCGCTTACGAAAATGCCCATGGTATCGTTCGGGGCACGTCGGCATCCATCAAGACCGCCATGATGTTCGGGGAGTTCTATTCGAATCCAGGGTCCAAGGCCGTGGTTTCCCTGCCGTTGGCCATCGGTGTGGAAGCGTTTGGAACATTCCTGTTAGTCCTGATGGTTTTCGCGCTGACGGAGGGATGCAATGTCGGTCGCCCGAATGATGCTTTGGCACCCGTGTTCATTGGTTTGACCGTGACTTCGATCATCTGCCTCATCGCGCCACTGACTCAGGCCGGTCTGAACCCGGCACGCGATCTTGGCCCCCGCTTGGTGGCCTGGCTTACGGGATGGGGTGACGCGGCGTTTCCGGACCGCGTCGGTGGGTTCCTGCATGTTTATGTGTTGGCTCCTTTGGTCGGCGGCGTGTCGGCCTCGCTCTTTTTTGTTCGAGTGTTGGAACCGGTGATGAAACACCCGACCAATCGCTGCGAATGCCAACCCGACCAACCCGATTCAACCAAACAAGACACCCTATGAAAACACGATTGATCCTTGTGGGCGGCTTCCTTGGGGCCGGGAAGACGACCTTGCTTTGGGAGGCAGCCCAGAGGCTGGCAAGCCGTGGCCTGCGGGTCGGCCTGATCACGAATGACCAGGCACCCGAGCTTGTCGATACCGCGTTCCTTGCACGCGGTGGCGTCAAGGTGGCAGAAGTCAACGGCAGTTGCTTTTGCTGTAATTTCCAAGGCTTGCTTGACGCCATGTCCAAAGTCCGTGCGGAAGCGGAAGCCGATGTGCTGATTGCCGAGCCGGTTGGCAGTTGCACGGACCTGTCAGCTACCATTGTTCAACCCCTGAAGGATCATTTCAGGCGCGAACTTGTGGTGTCTCCCCTGTCGGTCATGGTTGACCCCTTGCGGCTCGCCGACATCCTGGATGGCGGCACCTCTGGATTGCATCCCAGCGCGGCATACATCCTGCGTAAACAGATGGAAGAAGCCGACCTCGTTGTCATTAGCAAGTCGGATCTCCTAACCGATTCCGAACTTGAGTCGCTCAAGGCCCGGCTGGCTGAGGCCTTTCCCGGTGTGGAGAACACCACCATCAGCGCCAAGACCGGCGACGGACTGGATGCGTGGTTGGATGCGGTCACCACGCAATCCGAACCCGGACGGCGCATTGCCGAAGTGAATTACGATATTTACGCGGAAGGCGAGGCCGTCCTTGGGTGGCTCAATGCCACCTT
>JBAXOF010000472.1:0-2070 GCA_037133375.1 Verrucomicrobiota bacterium
CGGGTGGTCGAGTTCATGCCGGGGGATGACGGGGGCTGCGATCATTTGAGGCTGTAGATTTTCGAGCATTCAATAATCCTGCCCGCCAAGGGACCGGCGAAGTCCTCGGGCATTCCTGCGGTGATTCCTTCCGCCGTGGTGTTGCTGGTCCAGATTGTCACCAAGTTGTTAGCGTGGCGGAAGTCGAGAATTTCAAAAAGGACACCGGCGATTGCCGGGGTGTTGCGCTGTTTTCCAAGATCGTCAAAGAGCAACACCTGCACCGTTTTGATTCCGTGGAGTGCGTCAAGCGCATCGCGCTTTGTGGAATCCTCAAACTGGCCCATGACCACTTGCTGAAACCGGCTGGCGCTGAGGGCTCTAAATGTTGGTGTCCATACGGCATGGGACGGGTCGCTTGGTGGCCGGGTCATATCAAGGACGATCTCCCGAAACTTCAAAAATGCGCAGCGGGTTTTGCATTTTCCCGGCACTCCCGACAAACCAAGCCAAGGACGATCTTCTGTTGGCTCCCACTCGTGAACGGCTTTCCACAGTTTCCCGTTGAACGCGGGATTCTGAATGTCGGTGGCCAGATAGCGGGCTGGCGTTAGTTCCCTGAGCTTGTCTTCCGTTTTTGCCAAGGCTGCTTGGTGTTTCCGTTCGATGATGACGATGGAACATTTCGGGCAGTAAAACGGGCGCTGGTCAGTCCGGCTTGTGCGGATCCATACAAATGATTCTGAGCATTCGCAACAATCGGCGGTTTCGGTTTCGGTGTTCATACTGGGGATTCGTCTCTGAGTTCGTTTCTGGCGTTGGTGGATAGGTCGGTGATGGGTTGGGCTGGTCTGGTCGCCGGGGTTGGCACTTTCATCTTCTGAGAGAAAACATCCCAGTAGGTTATGCCGTCTGGGTTCCGCGTCCTAAGTTTGGAAGGCGAATAGAAGTTCCCCTGCCAAAAACTATCGGTCCTTGCCCATTGGCATACGGCCTTGATTTCTTCAGGTGTTCTCTTGTCGAGTCTGACAAGATCGTCGTGAGCTTTGGCAAAGGTGGTTTGCCAGTTCTTGACGTCCATGTCTTCAGGCAGTGAACCTTTGAACCAATTGGCAAATTGAATCCCTTCCAAGGAAAGAGTTCTGCCATCTTTGGGTTTCGATTTCTTTTGAGCAAGCGGCGGAAGAGGTATCAGTGTATCAGTGTTTTCCTGTGTATCAGTGTGGGTAGTCGCCCCTTGCTCGCCCCCCGCTCGCCCCTTGCTCGCCCCTAGCTCGCCCCTGTCGGGTGCCGTAGTGCTGAAAATGCTTGTGCCTATAAGGGTTGCTACGGTTCCTTTGTTCGCCCCTTTGAAGCGGGCTAACATGCAACTAACAAGTTTATCCTTGGCGTGCCTGTAAGCCTTCTGTGAATGAATCCCGGCGTTTTTGTAATCACCGATGAATGCTTCACCAGCCTTAATGCCGGTGACCGGGTTGTCTTTCCATTGCGCTCTCATGGCGATCTGGGTGAGCAGTAGGAATGCGTTCGGGTGTTTGGATAGAAGCGACTCGGCCTCGTCTCCACAGTGTAGGGCGATAAATCTTGTAGCCATTTCAGTCTTTCAACTCCTGGTCGCGGTTTGTGTCGGCTGGGCGGATGCTGTCGAGCAACTTCATGAGCTTACGGGTCTTGTGATCGGCTTGGCGCTCGCTCGGGTTGTGAGCGTAGGCGTCGATCTGCTTTCGGATCTTGCGCTTCATTGGATTGTGTATGTTCGATTTAAGACGGCATCCACCACGAGTGTGGCGAGGTCCGCGGTTGCCGCTCGCGTCCGTTCGCTTCCCACGGCCGCGGCGGTCGGTCTGGGCGCGGTGGCGGGTATCGTGGTGGCCGGGGCGGGGGGCTGGGTAAAGAGGTCAAATTGATGTTGGTCGTTCATGGCAGTATCGGCAGGACGATTGAAAGAATCTGGGCGGCGACGGCGGCGACGATCAAGAGGGCGAGGGTTTGAAGTTGGTCCATTGGATTTGGATTTGGTTGGAAAGTTTCCCCTTCTGGCAAGTGAGGCGGGAGGGGTCCGCCCAACGAAAAACCGCTGCTTGCCTGCGG
>JBAXOF010000473.1:0-2069 GCA_037133375.1 Verrucomicrobiota bacterium
AGGGTGGCTTGGTATTGGGCCAATTGGCCGGGCGTGAGGATGGCTTTGAGAAGGTTGACACGCGCATCGAGTTTGCGGCGTTGGTTCTCAATGAGCTTGGCATGTTGGGCTCTGGGGTCGCTGAGGTCCGGGGTCTCGGCAATCTGGCGCAGGGTTTGGATCGATTGTTCGGATGCAGCTTGGGAGCCAAGCGGCAGAATCGAAGAATCCAGAATCAAGGACAGGCAGGAGGGCATGGCCGCGATCTCGGCAACCGTGGCTTGGCGCAGCACTTCCAAGGTTTTGTCGCGTTGTTCGGCTGATAGATCGGTGATTTCGGTGAGGTTACCCAAATTGCGTTGGGCGGTGGCCTCGATGCGGTTGTCATTTTCGCGTTTGCGGAGTTCTGCAAACGCGGTGGTTTGCTCGGGCGTGAGCAAGGCCGCGAGAGCCTTTTCCAAGGCGCTGCCGCCGTTGACTAACGAGTCCAGGGTTTCCTTCGCCCCACCGGTTCCATTGGCAACAAAGACCTTCTCGTTTTCCGTGATGACTTTCTTCAACTCCGCCTGCTGCACCACGGTTAGACCAATGGCCTCGGCAAACCGCTGCATTTTGGCCGCAGCCTTGGCTTCCTCCAATCTCCTGCCGCGCTCCACCACATCCGTGATAGGCTGAACTGGCGCCACATGTCCAACAGGTCCAGCAGGGATGCGGGGGTCGGTGGGATCCCTCTGAGAAGCAGCGGTGGGTGAACCGGGAGGCGTGGTCTTCTTGGTCGCGGTGGCGGGGGCGACCGGACCGGGGGCGGGACTAGCGGCGGGCTTGAGGAGCCAACCAAGGCCGAATCCAACGAAAATGGCGAGAACCGGGGTAACTAAAGAAGGTTTCATGAGAAGTCAAACTCAAGCGCCGTAGTGGCAGGTTTTGATTTGAAAATTTTCATGCGTTGCGGATTTGGGTGATGGCTTGGGCCATATCGGCAACGCCGAACGTGGCAGAACCCGCCACCATCACGTTGGCACCCGCCGCCGCACAGCGCGCGGCAGTGACCGGATCAATCCCGCCATCCACTTCAATGTGGAACCCAAGACCGCGTTCGGCACGCAGCGCGGCGGCTGCCTGGATTTTATCTAACACCTCAGGCATGAATGCCTGGCCACCGAATCCCGGCACCACCGTCATGCACAGCAACAGGTCGATTTGATCCAAAAACGGCAACGCGGCCTCCACCGGCGTGGCGGGATTGAGAGCCAACCCGGCCTGGGCGCCCGCCTGGCGGATGCGCCGCAGGGTTTCCGCGACGTCATGCGAGGCTTCCACGTGAACCGTGATCAGATCGGCACCTGCTGCTAGAAACCGCGGCAGATAGTGGTCCGGACGCGAAATCATCAAGTGCACGTCCAGGAACAGCTCGCTGCTGCCACGGATGCTTTGCACCAGCGCCGAGCCGAACGAAATGTTGTCCACAAAGTGACCATCCATCACATCCAAATGCAACCAGTCCGCGCCAGCGCGGTTGGCCCGCACAACTTCCTCGCCAAGCTTGGAAAAATCCGCGGCGATCAGGGACGGGGCAATAATTCGGGAGTGGAAGGTCATGGGCAAGCCGCTGATTTGAGCCGCGAACCCGGTCGCTGACAATCTAACATTATTCAGGGGGCTGGGCGCGGACTTACCCAAGCCCCGTCTGGGCTTGGCAGGCGCCACAGGATCGGCTATGCCTCGGGCGTGGACGCACAACCTCCAATCATTGATTTGCAGAGCGACGAATATTTCATGGGCCAGGCGCTGCGGGAAGCGCGCCAAGCCTATGCCGCCACCGAGGTGCCGGTGGGTGCGGTGGTGGTGCGGGACGGCCGGGTGATTGCGCGGGCGTGGAACCAGGTGGAAACCCTCAAGGATGCCACCGCACATGCCGAGATGCTCGCGCTAACCGCCGCCCAACACGCGCTCGGCGATTGGCGACTGGAAAATTGCACCCTCTACGTCACCAAGGAACCTTGCCCGATGTGTGCCGGGGCCATCGTGCATTGCCGCCCGCAGCGCGTGGTGTTTGGTTGTCCCGACCCGAAAGGCGGCGCGGCCGGCGG
>JBAXOF010000474.1:0-2039 GCA_037133375.1 Verrucomicrobiota bacterium
GTAACAGTTTAGCCAATTCCGAATCGTCCATTTGAGGGCGTTTCGCAAATGGCCAAATTAGATTTCGACGCGGGCGTGCGGGCAATAGTGATGTGGCGTCGACTGGACTCAGGACGAATTGCGAAAGATTTGTGATTCGGGATGCTGATGTCCGTTGAGAATCAAAGATTTCAAAATGGGGATTGGGTCGAGTTGTTGGCATTGGATCGTATGCAGAATGGAAAAGTTGACGGCCAGTGCGTGCGCGTCCAATTCAGAGCGGCTGCCAAAGACCATTTTGCGAAAGAGGACCGGCTGGCGGAGCGCTTGTTCGGCGTGATTGTTGGTGGGCGGCATGCGGTTGATTTCGAGGAAGGTGAAGAGTTGGTTGTAGTCGCGTTTGGGATCCAGCACGCGTTGTCGGAGATTTTCGGCCTCGGGGTGCGGGAGGGCCTGGGCGCAAATCGTATGCAGTCGGGTGTAGAGTTTGGGGATGCGTGCGCGTGCCGCGCGGAAAGAGATCGCGCCGGTATCGCGCTGGCGCCCCAAGGTGCAGGCATCGGTGAAGAATTCGCGCAGTTGGGTGCAGAAGGTGATCGAACGGACATCCTGGACCGTGACTGGGGATAAGGCGAGGAGTTGGCCGATATCCCTGGCTTTACGGATCAGGTGCGCCAGGCAGGACTGGCGATGTGCCGGGTGAATGGGGTTATAGCCGGCATAATCATCGGCGACCAGCCCACCTGGAAAGGCGTCGCCGAAAATGGAAATCGCCACATCGCCACTCCGGGAACGATCGATATGGAAGTAGCTGAAATCAGGCGTGCCGGCATACCAGAGGTATCCGGACTTGCCGTCGAGACGCCAGCCAGTTTCATCTCCGTGGATGATGTCCGAAGTGCGCACCTTGTTGCGAAGCGTCTCGTGGTGCGGTTTGGCGGCGGTGGCGACCGTGCGGGCAAACCGCAAGACAGACGCCGGAACAAAGGGCATGGCAAAAAGGTCACGGAAAATACGGCGCACGTCCCGCATGGACAGTTTGAGTGTGTGCCGCAGAAAGACGGCGGTGGCTTTGGTCGTGGGGCCGATCTCGCAGTTGCGCAGTTCGCCTTCCGCGGTTTGATAGACATCCCGGCGGCAATTGGGGCAGAAGGCCAGATCGTGGGTGTAGCGCGTAACACGTGTTTGCGGCTGTAGGACGATGTCTTCTTGAATTTGCTCATGTTGCTGCCCAGTGGCCTTCAGACCATCGGTCTGGCAATGTGGACAGACTTTCGGCGCCGGCGCATGCACGGTGGCGTCGATGTGATCCGGTTTACGGCGCGTCCACGGCGGATGGCCTTTGGGTGCGCCTCGTTTGCGGGGCGGGTGCTTTTCGTCTGGCGGCGGGCGGTTGGGTTTGAACCGTGTGGCATGCTCCGCTTTCAGCCGGGCTTCTAAGTCTGCGACGCGTTTTTCGGAACGGTCCAGATCCGCCTGCAAAGCGGCAATCTCGGCCTCGGCATTTCGTGCCAAATGGCCGTTACGGTATGCGTCGCGATCAGCATCGGCGATTAAGTGACTGGCCCAGGTAGCGGAGATTCCGCCGAGATGGGGGCAGTTATGCTGATACTTGCACTGATAGCCGAATGGCGCTTCTGGATATCTGCCCATATTACCGCAAGTCGACACCGTCGCTGATCAACTGCCAATTGACATCGGCCAGTTCCAGCAACAGCAGTTTGAGTTTGCGGTGCCGCGTCGTCAGTCGGCGAACCAATGGCACCAGGTCCTTGGGAATGTGTCGGCTGCGGGTCTTCCCTTCGACCTTTGTTGTGAGGTTAAAAGCCGGGAAGGCAAAGCCCTTGGTGGAGACGGATCCAACCAGGAAATCCAGGTGGTCATGCACCTGTTCGACCAGTCGAGCCCGGCGGGCAATCAAGGTTGTAACACTGGGCATAAGGCTCCTTTCGATTATCTAGGCGTAACTATACTCCTATTATGGGCTATTTAAGGCTGAGGATAAACAACATTTTTCTGTCAAAAGCCGATCGGCTGTCCGGAATTGGCTAAACTGTTAC
>JBAXOF010000475.1:0-2027 GCA_037133375.1 Verrucomicrobiota bacterium
CTGTTGGCATCACCGAAAACCAGGTTGCCGATGATGCGGGTGGAATCCAGGTGGATAGCCCGGTCTCTGGTGATGTCGATAGTGCCGAAGTTGGCGGTCAAGCCGGTGTCGTTGGCCACGGTGCCACCGGTCCAGTTGGCCTTGGCGCTCCACAACCCGTCGCCGTCAAGGCTCCAGGTGCCATCGGCGGGTGGTGGCGGTGCCGGGTACAATGCCATGGCATCAAGCAGGGCGTTTTCCACCGGGGCGATCTGCTGCACGCTGTCGAAATTGTATAACGCTTGATAGATGCAATCCGGAGCATCAAGCAAGGCGTTTTTGAACCACGCAAACCATGTGTTGTAATCCGTTGTGAACAAATTGAGCTCACCGTAACAATAACCCGTGGCCCCATCACTTGCTTTGGCCGTTTGCACCGCTTGCATCAAGGCGGCGTTGTCTTTAAGCGGACTGCCGGGGCTGCCATAAAAGCTCACTCCCGGATCGCCATACGGATTGACCAAGGCATCAAGATCTTCCTGGGTGGTGCCGTAAAACGTCCCATGCACGCTGATTTTCGCGCGCGGAATGCCCGCGTCATAAGCCATTTTGGCGAGATAGGTCAGGTGCCTGCCGACGATTTTGGCGTTATCGGCACTGGTTAGGGTGCCACTGGTTTTGATACCGGCGGTCTTGGCCGCGTTATAGCCCAACGCTTGATAGTTATCGCTCCACGCGGGATTTTGGTTAGGTGTGTCGTAGTAGCTGTTGCCATTGGGAAAGAACCGATAGTTGCTGTTGATCGCGGATTCCACCCCACACCGCCAACCCACCAACAGCCACTTCTTATTAACCGGAAGATTGTTATACCATGCCACCACCACCGGCAGAAATTGATCGTAGATGGCCTTTTCAAAGGCTTGGAAATTGGGACTCAGAAAATTCGGGGTCGGCCCGATCCGGAAGGAAAACCCCCAGTTGCGCCAACTCAGCTTGACCGCCGTGCTGGCATCCCAGCCATACCATTCAACGTCCGCCGTTTTCGCCGGATCGTAGCCATCCGCACCAGGGTCATACCAATTGAGCAGGCTCTTCGGCAGCCAGGTCTCGGTATCCACCTGCACCAGAATCGGGACGCCCAGGGTTTCCGCGCGCGCCAGATCGCTGCGCAGCAATGTCAACTCCGAGGCGGCGCCATTCCATCCGGGAAGGTAGAGACAGGACACCCCCACCTTCAAGGTTGACGCTTGGTTGGCTGCACCGAATTTCGCCGCCACGTAACCCATGACATTGGCAGATGTCGATCCCGGTGGAGAGAAATTCCCTGACGGGGAGTAGTTCAGCAGCAGATACTTGTCGGCGGCGCTGGTCTTCTGCGTTCCCAACAAACTCCATCCGCTCAAGGCCAGAGCTAACAGAAGTTTAGCGCCGGACACGGGGCGCACTAACGAACGCAGACTGGCGCGCAGACCGCTGCAAAGAGGGCGAAAGGTGGTGGATCGGGACACGTTTTGGTTTTGTGAAATGGCTGGGCCGCGCGCGAAGAATAGGTGGAAACTAAATCCGGGGCGAGAAAGTGTCAAATACTGCGTCGCTCCCCCCGCGTTGTCACCAACGCGCCTCCCAAGAACGTAGCGGCACTTCCTCCACGTGGGCGCGTTGGTGAAAATGCGGGCCTTCGTAGGCGCGTTCGTGAGAACGCGGGGGAATGGACGTGAAGCGGGCCACGCAAACCACTGACAAGAACTGATGACACTGAGGCCACTGATTGATTTAGATGATGAAGGGTAAAATGATGGGGAAGAAAAGATTAGAATTGCTGAGAATGGCCGCATAATTCCACTTCTTCATGATTTTACCATAGGCATGATTTCACCCAAAATATTCCTTGCTAACATTCTAATTTTGTAAGGTTTATTTCTTTACGGGGCCTAAGACGGCCGAAGAGGGCATGCCGCCGCGGGACGCCACCACGGGCATGGACTGCGGCTGGAAGCCGCAGCTACTGTGTGACCTTGGCACGCAGAAAGCCTTTGGTGGGCAGACCG
>JBAXOF010000476.1:0-2016 GCA_037133375.1 Verrucomicrobiota bacterium
GGTTGTTCATGAACGCGCCATCAGCCCAAGACCGCGTTCTCACGAACGCGCCTACGAGCGGACGCGCTCTTCGTAGGCGCGCTGGTGACAGCGCGGGGCGAGGCCCGGTTGTTCATGAACGCGCCATCAGCCCAAGACCGCGTTCTCACGAACGCGCCTACTGCAAGCCGGCGCGGAGCACCTCCACGGTGCCGCTGCCAGCGGCGGTGGACATGAGGTAAACGCCATTCCAGCCTTCGCGCACGAGCCAGCGGATTTGCTCGGCGGCGATCTCCTGGCCGACCTTGGTTTGATCGGCCAAGTCTGGCAGCGCGGCGAAGCGTTGCAGAATCGCGTCGGGGATGACCACCCCGGGGACGCGTGCCATGCGTTGGGCATGTTCGAAATGGGTTAGCACCATCACGCCGATGAGAAAGGGGGTCTGGCTGCGGAATTTTTCCAATGCCGCCAGCGGCGCGTGGTGGAAGGCGGGCTGGGTCATGATGTAATCCACGCCGTTGTCGATTTTTTGCTGCAAGCGGGACAACTCGCGCGGCATGTCATGCGCTTCCAACTCGACGCCCGCGCCGATGGTGAAATGCGTGCGAGGGTCGACTTGCTTGCCGAGCGTCACGCCGCCAAAATCCACTCCGGCATTCAGGCAGGAATGGGTCAAGCGGATCATCGCAAGGGAATCCAGATCAAACACCGCTGCCGAGCGTGGGTAGGTGGGTGACATTTTGGGCGGATCGCCGGTGACGAACAGCAGGTTGTGGATGCGGTTGGCATGAAGGCCGACCAAGCGGCTTTGCACGCCCATGACGTTGAGGTCACGGCCCGTGAAGTGCGGGATGAGTTCCAGCGCATCGCCCGTTAGGGCGTTCCAGTTGAGGTTGTCCCGGATCAGGTGAATGAAATCGCCGGGTGAAATCAGCGGGATGCCCCGCGAACCGTCGGTGAAATCCACCGCATCCACCAAGCCGCAGGCCGCCAGCTTGGCGATAAAATCCACCTTGTTCTGGATGATCCTCGGGTCCGTTCCGCGCGGCGGCAGCGCCTCAATGCTGACCACAAAGCGGCCGCTCTTGAGTTTGTTAGAGAAACCGCCATTGAGCCTTTTCGCCGCGTCGTCCGCGGGTGGTAGGGTTGTTGTCACTGGCACTACGGCCACCCGCGCGGCGGCGTTGCGGGATTGGAGGTAATTGTGCATCTCCTGGATGTGCGGCGGATGCATTTCGCAGCAACCACCGAGCAGGCGCACCCCTTGATCGGATAGATTGCGCGCCATTTTGCCAGCGAACTCCGGGTTGACGGAAGTCATGAGACGGTTGCCGATGCGCTGGAAGCCGGCGGCATTTGGCATCACGACCAACTGCATGGCTCCGCTACGGATCGGCGCGGCATCTTTGACGGCGGCCACGAACGCATCGGCATCCCAAGGCGCGCAACAATTAACTCCGGCGACGGCCACACCCAGCGCGGCCATGCGGTTGACGAAGGTGACGGGGTCGGGTTCCAGCGCTTGCCCGATGCTGCCGGAGCAGATGGTCATCTCCGCGATCACCGGCGGGGCGTTGGGCAGCGAGCGGATGAGGCCAATGAGCAACTCGAGTTGCGGCAGTGAGCTGAACGTCTCTAACAACAACGCATCCGCGCCGGCGCTGCTAAGCGTCTCCAGCTGCTCGCGATAACAATCCGCCACCGCATCCGCCGTAATGAGCGGCTTGGCCGTCGGCCCCACCGAGGCCAGCACGAAACATGGCCCGGTCTCGCCGCGTAGGCTTTGGAATTTGGCAATGGCCGCACGGGCGATTTCCACTGCGGCGCGGTTCACTGCGGCGGTCTTGCCATCGAGGCCGAATTGCGCCAACTGTTGGCGATTGGCGCCGAAAGTATTCGTTTTCAGACATTGCGCGCCGGCATTGAGGTAGGCGAGGTGGACCTTCTGGATGAGTTCCGGTTGTTCGAGGTTGAACGCCTCGTATACGTGGTTGGTTTCTGATAGCCGCCCGGTCAACTCGAACAAATACGATCCCA
>JBAXOF010000477.1:0-2014 GCA_037133375.1 Verrucomicrobiota bacterium
CGGTGACTCCAACTTCACGCGTGACGGAGGTGTCGGCGGCCACCGGCGGCAGCGGACGCAGGGCAGGCTGTTCGATGAGGAAGAGTTCGGCGGGTTGTTTGCGGGTTTCGCCGTGGATGCGCACGTTGGCGATGGAGTCCATCCAGTGGCGTGCCGCCGTGTTCATGGCACTGATGGAGTTTGGCAACTCCAGTCCGGCGAGGAGGTTTTTTTTCACATAACCGACGGCGTTTTCGACCCGGCCCTTTTCGTTGGCTTTGCGCACGTTGCAGGCGCGGGGCTCGAAGCCGTAATGGGCTGCGAAGTCCAGATAGCGCGGATTGAAGACGGCGCGTTCGCCAAACCGGTGGCTCAGCACCCCGGTCTTGAGGTTGTCTATCAGGATGACGCCGGGGGTGCCGCCAAAGAACTCCAGGGCATTGTGGTGGCAGGCGAGGAAGTGTTCCGTGGCCTCGCCGCAGGTGAACTCCACATAGGCCATGCGGCTGTGGCAGAGGACCATGACGAAGAAGGAGAGGCGGCGGCGCGTGTTGCCCAGCGCGATGGTGCCGGCGCAGCCCCAGTCCACCTGGGCGGCCTCGCCGGGGGCGAAGGCCAGACTGAGGAAGGCGGGATGGCGCACGGGACGCACGGCCCGCACGTAGGTTTTGACGATGCTGAAGCCGCCGGTGTAGCCCTCATCGGCACACAGTCGCTGATAGATCTGGGTGGCGGTGTAAGCGTGGCGCTCGAGCCAGCGGACGATGGCCGGTTTGAAGGGATCGAGCTTGCTGGGGCGCTTGCTGGGGCGGCGGCGGGGAAAGCTGGCCAGCGCGGCGTATTTGGCGGCGGTCTCCGGATCAATGCCAAGTTCCGCGCCGATTTGGTTGAAGGTGAGGCCGCGACCGTGAAGGAGGCGGATTTGTTGGTAGGTTTCGTAGTCGGTCATTGCGGCACCTCCATCATGGCGCGGAGGATTTCCCCGACGGAGCGCACGTCACCGATGCGTGGCTCCGGTGCCGCGGCGGGCGCGGCTTTGGGTTCCAGGCTCAATACCTGATAGAACGGGCACCGGTAGGCGATGAGCCCGGCGGCGGCCAATTCGGCGCGGGCCGCCCGCAGCTCACTGCCGGAGCAGGTGAGCAGGGCTCCGGCGCTGGTGTCGGAGTAGTAACTGAGGCCCTCGGCGTCGGCCACCGTGCAGAGGAACAGGTACAGCGCCAGCGCCCGGGGCGATGGGCCCTGGATATGGCGGTTGCGGATCAGGCGTTGGTCGATCCAGCTAAACTGGCGGGGCACGTGCCGCAAGCGTTCGGGGCACGGGAGTGTTTTCGTTTTCATGGTTTGGATAGGCGGGGCTCCCGGGCGTCATGCGCAGGATGTCCTCGCCGCGAGTCATCAGCAACCGGACGCTCGTGGCGATGTCGTCTTGTTGCCCATGGCCAGTCATAATGGAGATAAGTCCCACAAACACAGCGGGTTGCCAAAAACAGACGTCTTGTAGCCCGGGCGGCGGCGGCGGAGTCGTAACCGACACGGTTGCAGGCACTTGCGGGTTTAAGACATCTTGTAGCCCATTTTCCGGCGCAGGCTTCCGCTTGCGCCGACCCTCGGGATTGGTTAGACGCCACTGCCGGACCCGATCGGTGTTTACGGCTCCGCGGAAGTACGTTTCGTTCCCCGGCTTCTGCGTCCACCGGAGCTGGGTGCTGGCCTTCGACGCGCGTTTGCATGCCGGCTTGCGGCAGTAGCGCTGGTGCCACCGGTTGCGCGGGTCGGCACTGAATTTCTCATTGCAATGGAGGCACTTGGGACTGGTTGGGGTTCGCATCGGCGGACGCGGAATAAGCCGCCAAACCCGCCCGCGCCAGCACCCCGGCAACGAAGAAAATCCCGCCCCCGCCCCCCCGGAAGAAGACCCAGAAGAAGACGCAGGAAGAAGAGTTTTATTAGAAGCTCTCGAAGAAGATCCAGCCCGGGCCGCATCCGGTATTCAAACCGCCCATTCTATCGGACTACCAAACCGCCGCTGACA
>JBAXOF010000478.1:0-1971 GCA_037133375.1 Verrucomicrobiota bacterium
ATCGACTCCCACCTGCTCCCACCACAAATCCCATCCAGCTTGCGGAATAGCTGCGCACGAAGCCGCACTCTTGACTTTGCCTATAAAGGCACTAAAATACCCTTGTAGATCAACCACTTGGACGGGTGGTTTTCATCTTCGGATCAGAAGGTTACAGGTTCGATTCCTGTCGGACGCACCATTGATTATCAAGCACTTACAACTCGCAAAATTTTCCTACATTTTCGTGCTTGGACACTTCTTGGACGTTCTTGCGGTCCGTCCCGCACCCCTCAGGATGGCTGGCATCGAAGGTTTGGTTACCCCCACAAGAGCCACCGCACTCGTGACGGCGGATCACTCCCCTTGTTTGGACCAACCCTGCCATGTAACGACATACCTGAAATTCTGAAGGCAGCTAGATGATGTCACCGGCCGGATCAAAACCAGGCACGGAATTGGATGATTGGTCTGCCATGCTCGCCAGCGATCTTCTGCCCTTCATACCCCGAAGCCAGCACTTCCGCGTCGTGAATGTAAATGCTGTAGCCGATGACAAAAGTGCAGTATGCACCAATGATCCCGAAAAACGGCCATGTGACTGAATCTTGATGTTCCTTACCTGATGGTCGCCAACGCCAGAACTGACCGATGCGGGCAGTCAGTCATGTTGGAATTGGCAAGTGCCGTGGCCCTCCGCGTTCGGTCCAGTGATCTGGTTCACCTTCATGGTGATTCTTGTTTTGCTGATGGGCGGACCTTCCAGCCGTCCACAGTCAGTTCGCCATTCGCGCCGCATTGGAAGTTAAGCGGCTGCTCCAGTCCCACAGGCTTGTCAGCTTTCTTGTTCGTGTAGCGGGCCGTGTTGGTGACGCCAACGAGCTGGTTGTTCTCGACTACGGAGCCGCCGCTGGCGTCGTTGCGAAAGAGCGGTCGTTCAGTGCCGATGCACTCGATGATGTTGCTAGAGAACCGAAACGTCGTGAAGTCGCTCTTGTCGTTGAAGCCGAAAAGACCCTCGATGCGTGGCGTCCTGGTGGTGCGGGCAATGATATGGTTGTTCCGCACTTGAAGCTGGGCGTAAGGTTCGTTCATCCAGATCACGCCACGACCGGGATTGCTCACGAGGTTGTTGTGGAAAACGCACGGGCCTTTCGCCGCCACGTCGCCGAAGGCGCTGATGAGATTGCTGCCATCGCTCGCGGCATCGAAGTCGAAGAGATTGTGGTCAATCTCCACGCCGTTGCGGACGAACTCGATGGAGTAGCCGTCGGTGAAATAGTTATGATGGATGTGAAAGGTGCGCCCGCTTTTCGGCACCGGGCCGCCCGCGTATTTCGGGATGCTCACTGCGGCGCGCAGGATGTTGTGGTCGATCTCCACGTCCTCATCGCCTTCGAATGGCAGCTCGATGCTGAATCCCGCCTCGATGGTGTTGTGATGGATCCGGCAGCGCCTAGCTTCGCGCCCCTTGATGCCGTAGTAGTGCTCGTTGGGCGCGGTTTTCGTGACGAGAAAACGGTTGTTCCAGATCTCCGTGTCGCTCATCCAGATGGCGAAAATGCCGCCGCCCGTGATTCCGCCCGTGACACCGGGCTTGCCGTTGTCCCACCGCTGGCCGGCATCCACAAAGATGCAGTCATGTATCTTCACCCGTTTCATCGCGTAAGTGCGGATACCACAATACATGAAGTCCTGCATACGCAGGTGGTGAAGGTGAAGCCCTTCGTTCGCGAATCCAAAGATCGCGCCGTGCATCGCTGGTCCGGTGAGCGTGAGGTGTGAGACGGTGATGTCCTTCGCGTCGTTCGCGCAGCGGATGAGATAGCCGGTGCGGTCGAACTTCTCCTGGCTCGTCTCCGGGTCCGGTAGTGTCGCCGGATTCGCCTTCCATGATTCGGCGTGGGTAATGGTGGTCTTGCCGATGCCAGCACCCTTGATCGTCATCCCGGCTTTCAATTCGATGGTCCGCCCATCGTAGCTGTGCCGACC
>JBAXOF010000479.1:0-1959 GCA_037133375.1 Verrucomicrobiota bacterium
CTGACAAACCATGAAGCCCCATCCCGACATCGATCTCCTCAACTCCCGCCTCGACACCCTGCGCCTGCCGTTCCTCAAGGAACAGTGCCAACCCATGGCCGCGACTGCCGCCAAGAAATCCATCACCCATCTCGGCTACCTACAACAACTCATCGAGGGCGAGGCAGCCCTGCGCGACGAGCGCGCCGTCGCCCGGCGCATCCAGGCCGCACGCTTCCCAGTCATCAAGACCCTCGAATCCTTCCGCTGGGACTGGCCGAAGAAAATCAACCGGCTCCAGGTCCAGGACCTCTTCCGACTCCAGTTCGTTCACGATAAAGCCAACGTCATCCTGCTAGGCACCGTCGGCCTCGGTAAATCCCATCTCGCCACCGCGCTCGGTTACGCCGCCTGCCAGCAGGGCATGAGCGTTCTCTTCGCCAATGCCATCGACGTCATCAACACCCTTCACGCCGCACAGACCAAAGGCACCCTCAAAGCCGAGTTGCGCAGATACACATCTCCCTCGTTACTCTTGTTAGACGAGATTGGATACCTGCCCATCGACCAGCGCGGGGCAGACCTGCTCTTCCAAGTCATCAGCGCCCGCTACGAACGCGGGTCCATCGTCCTAACCACCAACAAGGCCTTCAACCAGTGGCCAGCCATCTTCAACGGCGACTCCACCATCACCTCCGCCGTCCTCGACCGCCTCCTTCATCACGGCCACACCGTCGTGATCGAAGGTCCCAGCTACCGCATGAAAGACCGCATCGAAAACTGATCGGCCAGCCCCGGGCAGACGCCCGTTCTAACCGTGTCTAACCATCCGATTTTCAAACCGCCCGTTCCATCCGACGTTCACGCCGCCGCCCACAGCCACGACTTCGTCCACCGCCTGGCGGTATTGCCGCAGCACTTCCCGAGCCTCATCGGGGCTGCACCCGAGATCCTTCAAGCGCCTGGCAAATTCCGGCAGCGACACGCTGGCCAAAAGAAGTTCGTCCTCTTCACGCTCGAAGAGCGCTTGCACACTTGCCGCGCCGACTTCATCTCGGTAGTGAGCCAGCAGCGCGGAGGTGTCGAGCAGGTAGGTCATGCGTCAGCCCTCCTCAACTCGTTCCGCAATCAATTCCGCCACGGCATCGCGCGTCGGGGAGAAGGCACGACCCGCGCCCCTCAAGTTCCGCGCCTGATCGCCCCGCCTGGGAATCACCCGCACCCGGATTTCCGCCGCCTCGCCCTCGGCCGCATCCCAGTCGAGCTTGCATCCCGGGGTAATGGCAAATTGCCGACCCAGCGCCGCAGGAATGGTTACCATATTTTTCCGTGTAACGGTCGTTTGCATGGAATTAAAATTATCCATGGGAATATATAAATCAAGGGGAAAGCGGGGAAAGCGCGGAGACAGGAAGAATTGGGGAGGGCGGAGACGCTTTCTAGCGGCGCGGTAGGGCGGGGAAAAGTATTCGGCGGGACGCCGCACACAGTCGGCGGCGCCCCCCTATTCCAGAGCCGACGATACCACTCCTCTAACTTAATCACCTACTCACCTGTATCCGCTTCCACCTCCGGGGCCTTGGGCAGTTGCTCGACGGCGTCGAGGAGGTTGACGAGGTCCACGCCGCGGACGGCGGAGGCGTCGTGATAGAAATGGAGCACCGGGGTGGACTTGAGTACGATGCGCTTCATGATCCGGGATTGGATGGACCCATGCTCACGGTTGAGTTTTTCTAACACGGCAGCGACATTGCCACCCATGATGCTGACCCACACCTTGGCTTCTTTGAGGTCCTGGGTGACATCGATGTCGCTGACCGTCACCAGTGCGCCATGCCATTCATAATCGCGCTGGAGCACCGCGCTGATTTCACGGCGGAGGAGTTCGTTGACTCGGTCGAGGCGGCGCATGGTAGAATAAATTTGAAATGCTGAGATGCTGAAACGCTAAAATGAAGAGGGAGCTAGGCTGTGAATTTA
>JBAXOF010000480.1:0-1955 GCA_037133375.1 Verrucomicrobiota bacterium
GCGGCCAGCGGCGGCGCGGAGATGGTCCAACTGTTGCTGGATCACAAGGTTGACCCCTCCCTAAAATCCAAGGAAGGAGTCACGGCGTTGGACATTGCCAACAAATTCCACAATCAGGCGGCGATCGGGATTCTATCCAAGTGATAGATCACCAGGCGTCGGTGCGAAAGGGCGAGGCGGGAAGCCCCTCGCGATTGAAAAGGTTGGCACCGTCCGGGTTCATCTCAAAGGCATAGCGCACGGCGACGGGTTCCTTCACCTCGGGGGATGACACCACGACCGCGTTGTCGTCAATCACGGCGGTGGCCCAGAACCATTTTTTATCGGCACCGGCAACCGCGAAGCGCTGGAGCTTTGCCTCCTTGTCCTCGACGGCTGGCACCAGGCCCTCTTTCTTGGCAATCATCAAGCCGGATCCGGTGTGGGTGAATTCCAAGCGGGCCTTGGCACCCTCGATCTTGAGCGCCTTGAACAGGGGGCCGGAGACCACCAGATCTTTTTGCCCATAGTCACGACCCAAGGCCCAGCGGGCCAGACGCATCCCCACATCGAATTTATTCTTCGGATGGATATCGCCGGACTGGGTCAGCGGCACGGTATCGATGATGACTGCCATGCCGGTGTTAGGAATGGAAAGCGACTTGGTTTGAGCCTCGCGGAGTCTGGCCCAGCCATTGCCGCCGGTGGGATCCACTGATGGGGCCTGGAAATTCGCGAGTTGCACGAAGTAGAACGGGAATTCCCCCTGCCCCCATTGCTTGCGCCAGCCACTGATCAAGGTTAACATTTTTTCGTAATATGAATCGCCCTCAGTGCCGTTGGATTCGCCCTGATACCATAGCGCACCCTTGATCGAAAGGCGCACCAGCGGGTGAATCATCGCATTATACATGCTGCCCGTGTCGCCTTTGGCGGCTGGCACCCCGAGGTCGGCGGTGCTCACCCACGGCTCAATCCGGGTGCCGCCCCAATTGGAATCAACGATGCCGATGGGCACTCCGGTTTTTTGTTGGATCTCACGGGCGAAATAGAATCCCACTGCGGTGAATCCGCCCGCAGTCTGCGGTGTGCAGACTTGCCACGGGGTTGCGGTCGGTGCGTCGGGTTCCGGTTGACCGGACTTGGCATGGTTGAACTTGATGCGGCGGATCTTTGGCAGGTCGGCCGCTTTGATATCTTCGCCAGCACCCAGGCAACCGTTTAATCCCATCTCCATGTTGGATTGGCCGGAGCAAACCCAAATGTCGCCCATCAGAATATTCTTGAGGGTCAGTTCATTCTTGCCCTTGACTGCGAGTTCCAGGTTTTCGCCCGCCTTGAGGGCCGGCAATTCCAGCGCCCACTGGCCCTTGGCATCGGCCTTGGTCGCGGCGCTTTTCCCGGCCAGTGCCACGCTCACGTCCTCACCGACATCCGCCCAACCCCAAACCCGCACCGGCATGTCGCGTTGTAATAGCATGTTGTCGGTGAAAATCTTGGGCAGGCGCACATCCGCGGTGGCGGGAATGGTGCCCACTAGGGCGGAGACTAACAATAACTGGTGGATCCTGTGACGGCGGTTGATGGGACTGTGTTGTTTCATGGTCGGTTGGATGATACGGGTCTGACTTGAACTTAGGGCTGCCGGGGTGGTTCGCATCACGGCAACCGGGCAACCGGGCGTGCTACGTGCCGGCCTCCTCGATTCTTTCAGCATAAGCGCATCCGATCCGCACCACCGCTAGCAGAGCGCCGCCGCTACAGCCCCCCGCGTTGTCACCAACGCGCCTACGCAGAGCGCGGACGCACGTAGGCGCATTCGTGAGAATGCGGTCCATCAGCCCCCCCGCGTTGTCACCAACGCGCCTACGCAGAGCGCGGACGCACGTAGGCGCATTCGTGAGAATGCGGTCCATCAGCCCCCCCGCGTTGTCACCAACGCGCCTACGCAGAGCGCGGACGCACGTAGGCGCATT
>JBAXOF010000481.1:0-1936 GCA_037133375.1 Verrucomicrobiota bacterium
GTCGGCCCTGACAGGCGGGACGCCTGTCCTCCTGCTAAACTGACAGTATTGGCCGGCCTGCCCAAGCCTGGCAGGTTCCTATCAAGAAGCGCCAAACTGGCGGGCATGGTATGGCTGACTGCGGTGCTGGCGGCCCTCGTGCTGTCTGCCGCCGCGCAAATTGCCGCCTGGGATTTCACCGGTGAAAACACCGCCAGCGCCACCGCCGCCGCGGAGGTGTTTGATGGCAAACTCGATAGCGCCAACGCCCTCACGCGCGGCGGTGGTGCGGCGGCCAGCGCGGCTAACAATTCATTCCGCACCATTGGCTTCGGCAACGACGGGCTCGCCACGGCCAACACGGATTACTTTCAAGTCAGCTTATCTGCCGCTGCGGGCTACACCCTGTCCCTTGGCACCATTGATGCCAGGTTTTTTGGCACTGACACGTTCCGTGCGTCACCCGGCGGCGTGACCGGTCAGTTTGCCTACAGCCTTGATGGTGCCACGTTTATTTTGATAGGAAGTCCCTTTGTGATGACAACCACGGGAGTCATGCCGCAGATTGATGTGTCAGGAATTCCCGCCTTGCAGAACGTGCCGGATGCCACCACCGTCACGCTGCGTTATTATGCCAGCGGTCAAACCTCTAGCGGCGGTTGGGGCTTCTATTCCGGTGCTGTCGGAGACTACGGCCTGGCAATCGGCGGCACGCTCTCCCCGTCCGTGTTGCCAGCCCTTACGCTCACCACATCCCTATCAATCTTTACGGAAAATGCGCCCGCTCCGGCCGCCACCGGCACCGTTGCCATCCCCGCGGCGGTGGCTGCGGATCTGGTCGTCACGCTGGTTTCCGCCGATCCCTCGGAAGCCAGCGTGCCGGCCACCGTCATCATCACCGCCAACAGCACCTCCGTTACTTTTGACATCACAGCGGTCGATGATGCCCTCGCGGATGGCCCGCAGACGTTTAATCTAACGGCATCGACCGCCGGTTACACCAGTGCCGTGCATTCCATCACCGTCAATGACGACGGCGATGCGCCTCCCAACCTCCGCCCCGGGGCCATTGCCTTTGTCGGCTTCAACGCCGATGGCAATGATGACCTTGCCTTTGTCGCGCTTGAGTCCATCGCGGCTAACGAGACGATCTTCTTTTCTGACAAACCATGGAACGGCCTGGACCTCGGCAAGGGCGGGGCGTTTGGCGCTGGGGAAGGGATCGTCTCATGGAGCGCCCCCGCCGGTGGCGTGGCGGCTGGCACCGTGGTTGCCCTCAGCAACTTGGTCAATGGCAACCGCTCCGCCAGCGTCGGCATCGTCACCTTCGTCTCCGGCTCTTTCAATTTGAGTGGCGACGGCGAAACCGTCTATGCCTATCAGGGGAGCGCCCTCGCTCCCGCCGGCTTTCTTGCCGCCATCGCCACCCAGACCTCGGACCCGGTGACCGGCACCGGACTGAGTCCGGCACATGTGGTTTATCTAGCACATCAAGCGGATGTCGCGGCATACATCGGAGCGCGCGACGACAAGGGCGACTACGCCGGCTATCTAACCGCCATCAGCACCCCAACCAACTGGGTGACCGAAGGCGGTGTTGGCAACCAACATAACAATTCCATTGCGCCGGATGTGCCCTTCGCCACGCAGGCCTTCACTCTAACAACCGCCGCCGGCTATGCCGCCTGGGCCAAGGACAACGCCAACAATGAGGCCGCCGACGTGGACACCGACGGCGACGGCGTGCCTAACGGAATCGAATACTTCATGGGCGAACCGCATGCCACCTTCACCCGGACTCCGGCCGTGACCACCGGCAAAATAACCTGGCCACATCATGCCAGCGCCAGCGCCACCTACACCGTCAAGACCTCGACCAACCTCAGCCACTGGGAGTCTGCCACCGTCGGGGTGAAGGACAACGGTGACTCCATCGAGTTCACCCTGCCTAACGGAG
>JBAXOF010000482.1:0-1885 GCA_037133375.1 Verrucomicrobiota bacterium
AAGGCATCGAGGCAGAACTTCTGGCACAGGTCGACTGCCTCCCGGTTGGTGAACACCTTGTAACCGTCGCCGACGACGCCGACGATCTCGCCGGAGTCGGCGGCAACGAGGGCTTTCTTGTGGGGCACGAGCACATCCAATATGGTGCCGTTGCGGGTGACGGTCGCGCGGATGGGCGTTTCATGGACCGGGAAAAACCAGCCGTTTCGTAGGGGATTGAGGGTCATGGTTGGTAGGGCGTGACCGCCGGGCGCGCCCACTTTTCCCAATCGGGGTGAGGTGGGAGGGACGGGCGTCGGTTCATTTTCATCTGGCATTTGCTATTCGTGGGCACTGCGGCCGGAGGCACGCAGTCACGGCCTGCGGCTGGAAGCCGCAGCTACTGCGGAGACTGCGGCGCTGCGCGCGGGCCTATTTCTTGCGGGATTTTTCAAGGGTTTCGCCCATGGATTCAGCAACGGAAGCAACTTCGGCGACGGCGAGCTTGCACCTGGCGGCTTGGCGGCGGTTGGCGGAGATTTTGTAGGCGAATGCGAGGCTGCCGGCCTTGATGTCGTCGTCATCGGCGATGAAGGTGGCGGAGTTGTGGGCCTGGATGCCCATGTGGGCGGCAGTGGCAATGGCGTCTTGGTTGGCACCGAGGAACAGAAACTCCCAATGATAGATCATGGTCTGCTGGGTGATGCGCTGGTTGATGTCGGCCATGGTGAATTTGCGGGACGAATTTTCCTCGCCGTCGGTCAAAATGGCGATGATGACCTTGGACGGGCGCTCGGGCTCGGGGGTGGCGGCGAGTTCGCTGCCGATGTAATCGATGGTGCGGCCGATGGCGTCGAGCAGGGCGGTGTTGCCGCGTGGCTGATAGGTTTCGAGCGTGAGCGGCGCCGCGGTCTGGATAGCTGCGCGGTTGTGGATGGGCAAATACTCGTGATCGAAGAGGATCAGGGTGAAGGTGGCGGGGATCGGTTGGGACCAATAGCGAGTATTCCCGTGTCGTCGTCCGTTCTTCCCAGCGATCCGCCGCCGCCCAACCATCCAACAGCACTTGCGGTTTCGTAATGCGAATCCCATTGGGGGTTTCCTTGGCCAATTCCTCGTCGAGGAGACGTTTGCGAACCTTGCTCACGAGGCCAAGACTGACCTTGGCTTTGTCGGCAGATCCTGAACCTTGTGCCCCACCAAAGGGCCTTGGAGAAGCAGCCTCAGGAGGCGGGTGGTTTTCAAAGCATAGAGGCTTTTCAGACCACGTTGTTCCTTGTGAATGTTAGGCTTCCCCTCGATGTGAATATGGACACTGCCGAAGGAAAGGTGGCAATTGCCTGCAAGATCCAGGTATCCGAGATTTTCTTCCTTACAGATTTGAGCCGCTCCGGGTGAAATGTAGGGGGCGGCGAAAAGGTGGTAGATCTTATTTTCCGGGTCTTTGGTTGGGTGTTTTCGATTCAGGGACCAAGCTGCTGTGCGAATCTGCCTGGGTTGAGCTTGGGCTTTGATGATGGCACGAATTTCCCAAGGTCCGTCCTTTTTCTCCCCGATCTTAAGCGCAAGCGAGTACCCAGGATCAGATGGTCCACCGACCGCACGTCGAACCCAGCGATCATCCTTCACGTCAAGCGAAGGAATTTCCCTCAACTTCCCGAGCAGGAGGTCGCGGGTTTTTCGCTCGATCTCGTCAATTTCAATCAAACTCATAATTTCACCGGCTGGTGTAATGGTGCCAAATAGTGAAAAGATGGCAAAAATTTTCACTGAAAACTTCAATTTCACCGCATGGTGAAAACCTAAAGGGGTTCAAAGTGGACCCGAAACACCCGAAATTCCGGCCTCTTTTTCTGTCCTGAACCCCCGAACGCGACAGCTTCATCTGACAAAATCTGACAGTTGG
>JBAXOF010000483.1:0-1850 GCA_037133375.1 Verrucomicrobiota bacterium
AGGCGCGTTGGTGAGAACGCGGGCTCTTCGTAGGCGCGTTGGTGAGAACGCGGGCGATTGAGCTGCTGCTCATTAAGCCTGAAATCCGAAGTTTGATCTCAGTAGTTAGTTAGATTAACCACAGATTACACAGATTTCACGGATTGAAATCAGTGCTAGCAGTGGCCTTCAGTGTTTCAGTGGTGTTCTTTGCCTGAAATACCAGAATGTCCGCATGGCATCCAAGCCAGCAATTGAGGCGCAATTCCCGGCAATTCCGCTTGTCCCCACCACTTTCCCTGCTAATTTCCAACCACCCCCCCCCGATACCCCTATGAGCATAATGAGTTTCATCAAAGGCGAATTGCTAGAAATCATCGAGTTTGTGGATGACTCGCGCGACACTCTGTCGTGGCGGTTTCCCGATGATGACAAGGCGATCAAGAACGGCGCGCAACTTATTGTCCGCGAGAGCCAGGCCGCGCAGTTTGTCTATCTGGGCCAATACGGCGATTTCTTCGGTCCTGGCAAGCACTCGCTGGTAACCGACAACATCCCCGTCCTCAATAGGCTCAAAGGTTGGAAATACGGCTTTGAGTCACCGTTCAAGGCGGATGTCTATTTCGTCACCACCCGCCTTTTCACCGGCAACAAGTGGGGCACTCCCAACCCCATCATGCTGCGCGACAAGGATTTTGGCGTCGTCCGGCTCCGCGCCTTCGGCACCTTCGATTTCAAAATCATCAATGCCCCCGTCTTCCTCAAGGAAGTGGCCGGCACCGATCAACACTTCCAACTCAATGAATTCGCCGACACCATGCGCTCGCGCATCGTCAGCGTGTTCAGTGACGCGCTGGCCTCGTGCGGGGTGCCGGCCCTGGATGTGGCATCGCGCTATTCGGAACTCGGCGACGCCTTGTTGCCGCTCATCAATCCACAGGTGACTACCAAATACGGCATCGAGATCACCAGCTTCCTGCTGGAAAACGTCTCCGTGCCCCCCGAAGTGGAAGCCGCCATCGACAAGCGGTCGAGCATGGGCGTGCTCGGCAATCTAACCGACTATGTGAAGTTCCAAATGGCGGAATCCATGACCCACGGCGGCTCTGGCGAGTCCGCTGCCGCCATGCCGGCACAAATGGCCATGGGCTTCGGCCTCGCCCAGGAAATGGTCAAACAAATGCAGCAACCCGCCACCGCCACAGGCAACCCGCCACCGTTGCCGGGTGCCACCCCGGAACTGCTCAGCCCGGCGCAAGTGGCAGAAGTGTTAGGCGTGACCGAGGCCGATGTGATAGCCTCCCTCGATGCCGGGGACTTGAAAGGCAAGAAGATCGGCACTGTATATCGGATTCCGCGTGCCGCGCTGGATGAATTTCTCAAATAATACCTCCCATGTTCGGCACCCAACTCATTGACGAATACGCGCGCCACATCCCGGACGAGAAGCAGACATCGGTCCTCACCGGGGCTTCGGCTGGCACGGAAAAGCGCTATCAGGTGCTGCACAAGGACTATGCCGATCCGGACGCGCTGCGCCGCCTGGCCGGTTCGATCAAAGACCACACGCTGCATCACCTTGGGGATTATCTGACCCAAGCGGAGCAGGCGCTCACTACGCGTGGCGTGCAAGTCCACTTCGCCGAGACCGATGCGGACGCCCGCCAGACCATCCTCGCCATCCTGCGCGACCATCAGGTCACCCGGTTGACCAAATCCAAATCGATGGCGGCGGAGGAAATCCACCTCAATCCATTCCTGATAGAAAACGGCGTCGAGTGCTTAGAGTCCGACCTTGGTGAATTCATCATCCAGCTCGACAACGACATCCCGTCGCACATCGTCAAGCCGATCATTCACAAGAACCGCCG
>JBAXOF010000484.1:0-1841 GCA_037133375.1 Verrucomicrobiota bacterium
TCCAGCTACCAAACCAACCTCACGCAATGGTTGAATCAAAAAACACCGACCGCTGTCACCGGGGAAGCGCTCAAGGCATTGCTCAAGGACGCGGTGTTTGCGAAGGCGCTGGACCAGTATCAATTCATTGCCAAATGCGGGGCGGACAAACTCGGGACGTTCGCGAAAGCCGACAAAGGCAACCAGGAGTTTTTATTGTGGCTCACGCGGGACACCGGCATCATGGACCTGTATCTTGAAGCAGGTGAAGTCCCAGCCGGTGATGCATGCATCCCGACCCTCACGTTTTGGAACAAGGTCTTCCACGCCGACCCTGACTCGAAAAATGGCATTTACCTCAAGCTGGCCATCGCCACCGCGCTGATGCATCCGGTCCCGTTCATGGACGAACGGAAAACCCCGCGGGTGACTGAACCGTATGAAGGACGGTATCTATACTATAAGAAACTCCATCAGAACGGTGAACTGCAGCCAACGTTCGATCATCTAACAGTCTGGGAATATCAAAAGGTTGTTGAAGGCATGGGCGCGCCCACGGAAGACCTCACCTGGGTCAGGCAGTTGATCCACACGTGGCGCCCGGACTTGAAAAGAACTAACAACCTCGTGCGGATCGTGGGTGAGGTGCGCTACGGCACCAGCCCGCTTCCGATCGTGGACATGGCATCCGTGTTGGATGCAGGCGGCATTTGCGGCCGCAGATCGCATTTCGGGCGCAAGACCCTGGCGGCTTTTGGCATTCCCTCGATCGGCATTTTCCAGCCGGGACATGCGGCCCTCGCCTACAAACGGGGCGATGCCTGGCAGGTTGAATACGGCGCGGGCTGGGGCAAGTCAACCTGTGAGGGTGGCATGGACGGACCGGTGTTTGTCGCGGAAGCGGCGGCCCGTTCGCACCCGCTGGAGTTCTCACAGTCGGAACACATAAAATGGCTCGCCACCGCACTCACGGCGAAAGATACCGCCAAGACGATTACCGAGATTGCAGACAAGATCGTCCCGCGCTCGACCGACGCCACGGCCATCGCGAAAGAACCTGAGACCAAATCAGAGATGGAGGCCAATGGCGTGTCGAAGACCACCACCGCCGCGAATGCAGCGAGCGCCTCCCAAGATGCCGTGCGCGTGGATGCCGGCACCCTCCGGATCGATGCCGACAAATTTGACAAGATGGTCAACGTGATGGTTTATGAAAGCCTGCCTGATGGGACCGGCAAACAAGTCAACTTCCAGAAAAACCTGGACGAGAGTTGGATCGACTACACGATAGACGCGCCTAAAGCCGGGACGTATGCGCTGGTCTTGAAGTTGGCGGCCCCCAACCACGATCAGGTGCTGAACGTCACCGTCGGCTCGAATCCTGCCGTAGTGCTTAATGTTCCTAACACGCGGGGGATGTGGGGCATGACCCCGGCTTTGGATCTCAAACTGGAAAGCGGCAAACAGACATTGCGCATCGCAACTCCCAAGCAACGCGGCATCGCCGTCAAGTGGCTCGAGTTGAAGCCGCAATAAGGGCGAGACCCACGTTACCGGCAGGGAATCACCCGCTCCTGGCGGACCTTTGGCTCGAGTTCGATCCCGCCGGCATTCCTTCTAACAGATGTAATTCATCACCCCGGTCGCGTGCTAATGGGTGGGTGGCACTTTGCGCCCTCCCGCGCTGTCACCAGCGCGCCTACGAAGAGTGCGTTCGCTCGTAGGCGCGTGCGTGAGAACGCGGGGCTTGGGTGATAGCTAACCAGGTTAGAGGGGCATGGCGGATGCAATCCGCCGCCACTGAAACATGTGGGCGGGACGCCCAATACTGGCAGTTTAGCGCTTCTTGATCGGAAAACAGG
>JBAXOF010000485.1:0-1835 GCA_037133375.1 Verrucomicrobiota bacterium
CATTAAAAATGGCGTATAGGTACCAGCTCACTTCAGGGAGAATAACAAGGATTCAAGGGGGATGAACAAAACAACCTTGATCACCCGGAATCTCTGGTATTACAGAAGATCGTGGCTGGCTTTGATGGTTGGTGCCATGATCAGTACTGCCGTTTTAACCGGGGCCCTGATGGTTGGGGATTCAGTGAAATACAGCCTTCAAGAAATCACCCTCATGCGTTTGGGGAAAACCCGACAGGCCATGAAATTGCAACATGGCTTCATAGGGGAAAAGTTGGCCGAAGATCTTTCGGAAAGATTGAACACAAGGGTTGTCCCGCTGATTCAAACCGAAGGAATGGTTGTCAACAGTGAAAAAAACCTTCGGATCAACAGGGTCCAGGTGAATGGAATTGATGGCCGCTTCTCCGAATTGTGGGGTGACCATGGTCGTTCACCAGGTAAGGACGAGGTCGTCATCAGCAGAAATGTTGCAGAAAAGTTGGAGCTTAAAGCGGGAGACGAGTTGGTACTGAGAATGGCAAAGCCAGGCCGGATTTCGCAAAATGCCCCCTTCTCCTCCGATAAATCAATCGCTGTTCAACAAAGATTAAAAGTCATCATGATCACAGATGATGATACCATGGGCAGGTTCAATCTGGATGCCAGCCAAACCGCCCCCTTTAACATTTTCATCTCCCTCGGGCAGGCTGAATCCCGGCTTGGATTAAAAGGGTTGGTGAATATTTTGCTTCTGCCAGAACAAAGATCAGACGGGTCAGAAAATATCAATTTGGATTCTCTCATTCGGAAAGTATGGCAATTGCAGGATGTTGGTCTGAAGATCAAAAGATCAGTTGATTCCTCCGGAATTGAAATCACCTCCGACAGGATATTTTTCAGCGATAAAGAGGCCAAATTCATCAATTCATCTTTACAAACCCAATCTGTCTTCACCTGGCTGGCCAATTCCATTTCATCGGATTATGCAACAACTCCCTACTCGTTTGTCACTGCAGGAAACCCATTGTTCCTCCAAATCCCTTTGGACGACAATGAGATCATCATCAATGATTGGCTTGCCCAGGATCTGAAAGTGAAACGGGGTGATTCGTTACAGCTTCGTTACTTTCTCATGGGGCCACTAAAAAAGCTGATAGAGGATAGCTGCCGGTTTATCGTTAAAACCGTGATCGCGATGAACGATCCACGTTGCGATCGCAGCCTGATGCCTGATTTCCCAGGAATGTCGGATGCCGGAAACTGCCGCGACTGGGAAACCGGCGCTCCCGTAAATCTAGATAAGATAAGAGATAAGGACGAACAATTCTGGAAGGACTATCGTGGAACACCCAAAGCTTTTATATCATTTGCCGCAGGCAGGCAACTTTGGGATAATGCCTTCGGTGATGCTACAGCCTACAGGTTCAGCGCGAACAACAATACCCTGCCTTTATATAAAAGCAATTTGATGGATAACCTCAATCCTCAGGAAAACGGATTGAAGGTAAAAGATGTTTATACCGAAGGGAAAACAGCAGCAGCTAATTCAACCGATTTCGGCGGCTTATTCCTTAGCCTTAGTTTTTTCATTATTACAGCCGCTTTGATTCTTCTGGCTTTGCTGTTTTCGTTGCATGCCCAGAAACGGATGGCCGAAACGGCAATCCTGACTACAATTGGATTCCGTAAAAACCAGGTAATGCAGATTCTGTTTTCGGAAGCAACACTTGTAGTTATTGCAGGCAGTTTGCTGGGAACTGTTTCGGGCATATTTTACAACAAAGTTCTGTTGCTCGGCCTTATCACTTTATGGCAAGGATCTGTTAATACTTCCCTTTTGCAAATGCATCTTC
>JBAXOF010000486.1:0-1819 GCA_037133375.1 Verrucomicrobiota bacterium
TTTCGAGAGAGCGCCAGAGCACTTGATTCGCAAGGCGCGGGCGCAGGTGGAAGCCGGGAAGAGGCAATGCGAAGAGATGTCGCGTGGGCAGAAGAAGCGGGAAGACTGATCCCGAGCATACCCCCAACACATGGACATCACGATCACCATCCCCGACGAGCAACTTGAAATGCTGGCAAAGTTGATCGCTGGGCATCTGGGCAAGGCGGATTCCAAGAGCACCTACACGGTGACGGAGGCGGCGCGGGTGTTGCGCGTTTCGGAAAAGACGATCCGTCGCCGGGTGGAAGCTGGCACCCTGGCCGCGGTGCCATGCGCGGGCCGCACGTTGATCCCCGCCGCGGTGATTGAGAAGCTCATCAATCCGCTCACATGACGTTTGTGTGTGGGGGCGTGCCAATTCCTCTCTTGGAGAAAGCTTAACCAAACTTAGCTATTTGGAACGATAAGAACCAATAGGTCTTTTGGCGGATTTGTTCCCATTTTTGTTCCCATTTTGTTCTTTATGACCCAATGTTGGCTAAATTTCCTTGTAGGTAAAGGAAAATCGGGGCGGCCAGATTCGAACTGACGACTTCCTGCTCCCAAAGCAGGCGCTCTACCAGGCTGAGCTACGCCCCGTGTGCGACAGACATGAGCGAGAAGAAACCGGTTGAAAACCGGTGACCATTTCGCCACAGCATCCGTGTGTGCGGGCGGACCATGGTGGGGGACGGGCAGCGAATCAAGCAAATCCACGTCGGATTGCAAGAAATCCGCGGGGTGTCCGGCAGGGGTGCCTTTCCAAGGCGTCCGGTTGAAGTGATGCCGCAGGTTTTTCCCCTTCTCACGGCCCCAGCATGGCGCGCAGAAAGGGCGCAGTGCGTGAGGATTTGGAGGTAATGATTTTTTCGGGTGGCCCCTGAGCGACGATTTTGCCGCCACCATCGCCAGCCTCGGGTCCGAGGTCGAGAAGCCAATCGGCTTCCGCGGCGACGGCCATGTGGTGTTCGATAACGACCACGGTATGGCCCTCATCCACCAAACGATGGAGCACTTCGATGAGCCGTTGGACGTCCTCGCGGTGCAAGCCTACCGTCGGTTCTTCAATCAGATAGAGATTCCTGGGCTGTGATAGGTGATTTGAAGTTTTGGATAGATTGGGGATCGGCGGTTTGGCGGAGCGGCCTTTGGTGAGTTCGGAGACTAGCTTGATGCGCTGGGCTTCGCCGCCGCTGAGAGTGGGACTGGCCTGGCCTAACTGCAAATAACCGAGGCCGGTATCGGCCATGAGCTTGAGGGGCGCGGCGATGCGGGGCTGAGAAGCGAAGAACGAGGCCGCCTCATCGATGGTCATGGTGAGGATCTGGCCGATGTTCTTATTGCGGAAGGTGACTTCCAGGGTGGCGGGATTGTAGCGGTCGCCATTGCATGTTTCACAGTGGACCCAGGTGGAAGGCAGAAAGTCCATTTCAAGCTTGATGCGACCGTTGCCGTTGCAATCCGGACAACGGCCGCCTTCGGTGTTGAAGGAGAAACGTGACGCGTCAAAGCCACGCATGCGGGATTCCGGCAGTTGGGCAAACAGCGCGCGGATGTGATCGAAGACTTTGACGTAGGTCGCAGGACATGAGCGGGAGGTCTTGCCAATCGGACTTTGGTCAACTTCGTGGCAGGCCTTGATGTGGTCGAAGCCGGTGGCGGATTGATAGGGGCGGGCGGACTTGGGGGGGGCGGCTCTGCGGCTGGAAGCCGCAGCTACGGCCGCAGCCATGACCGCCGCCGCCGCCACGCATTGGTGCATGAGGGTGGATTTGCCAGAGCCGGAGATGCCTGTCAG
>JBAXOF010000487.1:0-1798 GCA_037133375.1 Verrucomicrobiota bacterium
ACGCGCAAATCCCTGGCACTCCACAGCAGTCCCTTCGCGCCGCTGCCGCTGCCCCTCATCGCCCGCGCTCCTTCCTTGCGCTTGGCGCTGAATCGCTCCCTCGCCCGTGCAAACGCCTTGTTCACAAACTCCTTGCTGCCGATCACCGCCCCGTCCGTGAAATACCTAACCCGGCAATGCAACATCTTCGCAATGCCAAGGTCCTTCAAGACCGTGCCGTTGTCTTTGCTTTCTAAGATCTCTGCCGTATTCAGCGTATTTTGGCCCACACAATTTCCGGCTCCGGCAATGTCGGCCCGTCCCGGCTTGCGTCCCAGGGCCAGTCCCATCAAGCGCCGATATAGGCGCGTTACATCCAGCCATTTCTCCGCCTCAAAGCCCACTCCCTGATCGCAAAAATACGCTCGCACCAGCCCCTCGCGCGCCTTTTTCCCGTTCCCTTTCCTCCCGCCGCCCACCGCTTCCCCATAACTGCTCCAGCGGTAATCCGCCGGGTCTTTCACCATCCCCGCACGCACTGGATTGAGGTCGATGTAGGCTGCCATCGTCCGCGCGGCCACCCCGCTTTCCACGATCACGCTCTTGAACCGCTCTTCCCACAAGGTTCCTGACCGCGAATGCACCCGGTTGAACCACCGCGTGAAGCGAATCAACAAGCCCTTCATGAACTCGCTCAGGTCATGCATCCGGTAAGTGAATCGGGCGTGAATGGCCGCCACCCGCGCGTCAGCTGAACCATCTATCTCTCCGATAGATAGCTTCCTCGCCTCGGCCAATTCCGCCGCCACTCCCGCCACCACCGCCTCGGAGTAAAGCCCGCCAAGATGTTGCAACAATTCCCCGTCACTCAACCCGCCATCCGCCATCGGGGGCACCTCCAGCAGCAAATGAAAATGATTCGACATCACGCAATACGACAATACCCGGCAGCCCGAGAAATTCTCATACATCCGCAAATACATCCGGAACGCCTCGCATTCCCTCTCCTCGAACACAAACCGCCGATCCACCACCCGCGATATGCAGTGGTAAATCACCGGCTTCGTGCCCGAATCCTTCCAACCCGCCAGCCATCGGGATTTACGCATGTGTCCACCATACCACCGGAAACCGCGTAATCCACAAGTTTCTCTACTATTTATCTGTCACCCTGTACTGTCACCCTGTACTGGGTTCGGAGGTGGAGAGCCAGCGTTGGCCGGGGACGGGGTGCGACATGCGGGAACTTCTGTAGGAGGATATGGACGCGGCGTCCAGATAGATCTGCACAGCTTTCCTCCAACACTCATGAATCCACCCCCATTCTGCTTGCCAAGCGGGATCCCCCGCATAGCCTCAAGCCGTTATCCGACGGCTGGCAGCCGCAGCACACATGATAGAAAAATTAACACATCACCCTACGCATGGCCGAAGTTCAAAAACACGGGTTTTCTTTTGAGGAATGGGTCCGCAACATCCTCTTTGAGGATTATAGCGGCAGCTACATGCAGAAATGGGATGTGCCGTTAGAACACAACCGACACAAAGCCATCTCAAGGGAATTGCATCATGTTCCGGTCTCAATCAAGACAGCCAAATTTCGTTCTCCAATTGGCCTCGGCGATGTTCTCAGACAAAGGCACATCAGTGAACCCTTCATGATGATTGTCGGATTTTGGAGACAGCGAACCCCATCTGAAAAGTGGTTTGAGGATATCAGCTACGCCATGGTCTCACCTACAACGTGGAATTTTTTATGGGGTTCGCTTAGGAGGCGTAAAGAAATAAAATTTACAGACGCAGTCATTTAACATGGTAT
>JBAXOF010000488.1:0-1775 GCA_037133375.1 Verrucomicrobiota bacterium
GCCTTGGCGGCGACGCCGAGGTGGGTTTCGAGCACCTGTCCGACGTTCATGCGGGAAGGCACACCGAGGGGATTGAGGCAGATGTCCACCGGGGTGCCATCCGCCAGGAATGGCATATCCTCTTCGGGCACGATGGTGGCGACCACGCCTTTGTTGCCATGGCGACCGGCCATCTTATCACCGACGGAGAGTTTGCGTTTGGCGGCAATGAACACCTTGACTTCCTTGATGACACCCGGATCGATTTCGTCACCGCTTTCGAGTTGGTCGAGTTTGCGTTCACGCTCGGTGTCGAGTTCCTGGAAGCGGACCTCGAAGGAGGTGATGATCTCGATGATCTTGTTGCGGATGGGCGAGGGATCGATCTCGATGTGGTCGTGGACGGAAGCGAGCTTGCGCAGCAGGGTTTTGGTGATCTTGCGGTTGGCCGGGATGATGATTTCACCGGATTGCGCATTGACAACATCCAGCGGGATTTTCTCCCCGAGCAAGATATCGGACAATCTTTCGGTTAGATCATCGGTAAGTTTATCCGCCTTTTTCTTATGCTCGTCGTTGATCTTCTTGAGCTGCTTCTTGAGCTCGTTGGGATCGACCTTTTCCATGCGTTTTTTGGCGAAGCCGTGGGACGAAACGCGGATATCCTGGACAATGCCCATGCAACCGGATGGCACACGCAGTGAGGTGTCTTTCACATCCGCGGCCTTTTCGCCGAAGATGGCGCGCAGCAGTCGTTCTTCCGGCGCGAGTTCAGTTTCGGACTTGGGGGTGATTTTGCCGACGAGGATATCGCCGGGCTTCACCTCGGCACCGATGCGGATGATGCCGTCGTGGTCGAGATTGCGCAGGGCATCCTCGCCGACGTTGGGAATATCGCGGGTAATTTCCTCCGGACCAAGTTTGGTATCGCGGGCGGCGACATCAAACTCCGAAATGTGAATTGAAGTGTAAACGTCCTCCTTGACGACGCGCTCGGAGATAACGATGGCATCCTCGAAGTTGTAGCCATTCCACGGCATGAAGGCGACCAGCACGTTGCGTCCGATGGCCAGTTCACCATCCTCGGTATTGGGACCATCAGCCAGCACCTGGCCTTTCTTGATCTTCTGGCCCTTGTGGACGATCGGCTTCTGATTGATGCAGGTGCCGGCGTTGGAGCGCATGAACTTGCGCAGCGGATAGGCCATAATGCCTTTCTCCACGTGGGTTTTCACCGCTTCCGTGTCACTGAGGAATTTCTCATCAGCGACGGGCATGGCGCCATCAGGAGTGGTGACAATGATTTCCGCGGTGGCGGCGGCGACAATGCCATCCGCCTCGGCAACCACCACGGCGCGCGAATCGCGGGCCGCCTTGCCTTCCAGACCGGTGCCCACCAACGGGGCCTCGGACACTAACAGCGGAACCCCCTGCCGTTGCATGTTGGATCCCATCAACGCGCGGTTGGCGTCGTCATGCTCAAGGAACGGGATGAGCCCGGCGGCAACCGACACGAGTTGCTTGGGCGAAACGTCCATGTAGTGGACATCCGCGGGCACCACTTCAATGAACTCGCCGCCTTTCTCGCGGGCCGTGATGCGTTCCGTTAGAAACACGCCGGACTTGTCGATCGGATTGTTGGCCTGGGCAATGTGGAAGTTCTCCTCCTGGTCGGCCGTTAGATACTCGATCTCGTTGGTGACGCGGGCATCGACGACGCGGCGGTATGGGGTCTCGATGAAGCCGAACTCGTTGATGCGGGCGTAGGTGCACATCGAGTTGATAAGGCCGATGTT
>JBAXOF010000489.1:0-1767 GCA_037133375.1 Verrucomicrobiota bacterium
TTGCTCACGTCATTGAAGGTGATTTCAGACAAGGCGAACCGGGCCATGCGGAAAGTAAGTTGACGCGAACCCATCGGGCAAGATGCCCAACATGATCGAAGACCGCCTATCGTCACTCCTGGCCGAATGGATCGACTCCAACAGGCCGGATGAATTTCCGGATTCAGCAACAATGCCCGTTCACGTCGCCCGCCGTGATGAAATCCGCACCCGCCCGTGCATCGTCCTCAACACATCGGAATCGAAACCGGTCCCGGCCATGCCGCACACCGCCCGCGTCAAACTCGACGTGCATTTGTTTTCGCAGGTGGATGATACCCCGGCGGACACCCACGCGGAATGGGCGGGAAAGCTGGTTGTCCTGCTCCGGGGCAAGGCGGCGATCCAGTCGGCGTTGGACTGCGAATCATTTGTTCTCCATGATCTGCTAGAACGTGAAAGCGTGACCAGTCCCGACGAGGCCAGGGGCCGCGAATCAGTGCTGAGCTATGAGGCGGTGGTGTCGGCGGTGTGATGGCGGCTGGACATCCCAACGTGCCCTGATACATCTGTGGCGATGCCTGAACTGCTAACGAAAGAGGACCTGTGGAAGTTCCTGGCGGAGCATTTGCTCAAAAGCGAGGACGAGTTGCTTGCCGCCGTGGCCGCGACCTTCGCCGTGATGAAGACCAGGTTTCCAGACAATCCGGAGGTTGCCGAAATCCTTCCTGATATGGAACGCCTCATGCGCGCAGGAATCGAGCATCCATACGAGGACTTCAAGGACATGGTGGAGGAATACGTGCTGGCCAAGCTTGGTTGACACGGCTCCCGCGGTCAAATGGCCGCGACTTTCCTTGGCACTACTGGCAACTGGGGTATCCCGAACGATGAGTCGGGAATCATCATCACCGATCTTGCATTCGACTACTCGAATCAGGAAAAGACGGTTCTGAACAAGAGCGGCGAGATCATCGGCCTCGCGCTCTATCAGGAGAAGGTCGAGATCAAGCTATCTGGACTCGTCGCCAAGACATCTGCGTTCAGCGGCAAGATCGGCGCGGCCCTCGCCCTGGCCAATGCAATGCCGGCCCATCTCCAGGCCACCTCGGGCGGCACCACGATCATCAAGCAGATCAACCGCTCCCTCAACAACGAGGATTTCGAGAAAATCGACATCACCGCCACCCACTATCCGTTCCTTGCCCTCGCGGCGTGAACCAGCCTCTCCAATCCAACCCCAAGATACAGAAATGACCGCTATCACCCATCTATCATCCACCGCCACCAGCAACACGGCCCTTGCCGCCGCCCTATCCGCAGTCGGAATCGCGCTTGCCGAAAAACCCTTCGTCCGTGTCGTCGGTGACGGCATCCGAGGCGAGCGGGTCGTTTGGTTCTTCGATCCGCAAAGTCCCTGCGGGAAATACCGCACCGCCGAACTCATCGCGGCATGGTCGGACAACGCGTGGCACATCGCCAATCCCGAGCATCCGTTCGCCTACATCAAGGCCGCGCTCATGAACCGGGAGGCGCTGGTGACCAAGATCAAACAGGACGTGCCGATTGCCTGCATCCGCCGTCACGACAAATTCGCATTCCTGCCGCTCAATGCCTCGCCCCAAACCCAGGACATGTTCCTGCGCACCCTCTAACACGCCATGAACGATACCGACCGCCAGAAACTTCTATCCACCGCCTTCCACGACGTTGAAGCCATCGTCGGAGGCCATGCCATGCGCCCGCTCTCGCTCGCCAGCTATGACGTGCTGCTGCGCACCGGCAACC
>JBAXOF010000490.1:0-1755 GCA_037133375.1 Verrucomicrobiota bacterium
CTCCAATGCCTGGTCTATCGCCGCACAAGTCATCCGGGCCGGCGGCGATCCGGTGGTGATGCCCATCGCTCGCGACACCCTCGAAGCCACCCAACTCCTGATCGAGGAAGGTTTGCAGAGCGATCTGCTTCTGCTCTCGGGCGGGGTTTCGGCCGGGAAATACGACGTCGTCGAACATGCGCTTGCCTCGGCCGGTGCCGAATTTTTCTTCGACCGGGTAGCCGTTCAACCCGGACAGCCCCTCGTTTTCGGCCGAGCCCGCGGCACATTTTTCTTCGGACTCCCCGGCAATCCGGTTTCCACCATGGTGACCTTCGAGCTGTTCGCGCGCGCCGCACTCGAAATGCTGGGAGGCGTGGCAGATCCGCAATTGCCCCTCGCTCTAGCGAGGCTGACAAAACCGTTCCGGCACAAGACCGGCCTGACGCGCGTCCTGCCCGCCCACGTGCGTGGCACGATGGTCACACCTGTGGACTGGCAGGGCTCGGGCGACGTGGCGTCCCTGTGCCGAGCCAACGCCTACCTGGTGGCCGACCCCGACCGCGCGGAATACTTGGAGGGGGACACCATTCCCGTACTGCTTCGATGAGCCAACTTTCCCATTACAACGACGCCGGAGAGGCGCGCATGGTCGACGTTTCGGCCAAACCCGATACCCGCCGTACCGCTCGAGCCCACGCATTCGTGAAAATGTCGCGCGAGGTTCTCGATGCGCTGCCGAAGAATCCCAAGGGCGACCCCCTCGGCGTGGCGCGCGTGGCCGGCATTCTCGCCGCCAAACAGACGGCTCAGTTGATTCCCATGTGCCACTCGCTACCGCTTTCCCGTGTGGACGTGGATTTCGCGATCGAAGACGGCGGCATCCGGATCACAACCCTGGCCATCACCACCGCACCGACCGGGGTTGAGATGGAGGCACTAACGGCGGCCTCGGTGGCCGCGCTCACCGTCTACGACATGACCAAGGCGCTCGACAAGCGGATCGAGATCCAGGACATTTATCTACTCGAGAAGACTGGCGGTAAGAGCGGGGATTTCCACCGGTGAGCGCTCCCTGCCGTGCAACGGTCATCACCGTCAGCGACAGTACGTTTGAAGGTACGCGCATGGACAAATCGGGCCCTGCCGTGGTGGCGATTCTGGAATCGAATGGCTTCGAAGTGCTGTCGCTCACAGTTGTTCCCGATGAGCGGGCGGTCATCGCCGACAAGCTTCGCGCACTGGCCGATGCAGGTCCGGCCCAGGCGATCTTCACGACCGGCGGTACCGGAATCGCGCCGCGCGACGTGACGCCGGAGGCCACAAGGGATGCCATCGAGCGTGAAATCCCCGGTTTCGGCGAAACAATGCGGTCCGTGGGACGCACCAAGACCCCTTTGGCGGCCCTCTCGCGCGCCGTCGCTGGGACACGCAACGGATCATTGATCGTCAATTTGCCAGGCTCTCCCAAAGGTGCGGTGGAATCGCTCAATGCTATTTTAGGATTGGTCCCGCACGTGCTGGACTTGATCAACGGACGCACCGGCCACTAGCAATTCCGAAAGTGCCGTGCCTCAGGAGAAACGCCCCGAATGAGATTTGTTGGCTTTGTTTTGTCCGCCGCCATTTTGGCCGGAGCCATGTCCGTGACAGCAGTTTCAGCCCAGATTCCCGGCACGCCCAAGTCGGACCAAGCGATTGAAATGGATACGCCGATCATCAAGACCAGCGTAACCAACATCGTCGCGCCGGTTCTGGTCACCGACAAGGATGGCA
>JBAXOF010000491.1:0-1752 GCA_037133375.1 Verrucomicrobiota bacterium
TCGACAACGACATCCCGTCGCACATCGTCAAGCCGATCATTCACAAGAACCGCCGTGAAATCGCCAACACCTTCCTGCGCGAGGGCGTGGCCGCGGATTACAACGACGATCCGGAAACCATCACCCGCCGCGCCCGCGTCTTCCTGCGGGGAAAATACATGGATGCCCAGGCCTGCATCACCGGCGCCAATTTCCTTTGCGCCGATAGCGGCCGCATGGTGGTTGTCACCAATGAGGGCAACTCCCGCTTCGGCATGGCACCCGTGCCACTGCACATCGCACTCGTCGGCATTGAAAAACTCATCCCCTCCGAGCAGGATCTTGCGGTTTTTCTCAACCTGTTAGGTCGCTCCGCCACCGGCCAGCAACTCACCGTCTATACCGAGTTCATCAACGGCCCGCGCGCGGCCAACCAGCCTGACGGTCCCGAGCACATGCATGTGGTGTTTCTCGACAACGGCCGCAGCAACGTGCTTGCCTCCAACTGCCGGGAGATTTTGCGCTGCATCCGTTGCGGCGCCTGCCAGAATGTCTGCCCGATCTATCGGCAGGCCTCGGGTCATGCCTATCGCTCGCCCTATGGCGGGCCGATTGGCGCGGTGCTCTCGCCATTGCTGTTTGGCGAGCGCTTTCCCGAGTTTGCCGACCTGCCGAAAGCCTCGACCTTGTGCGGTGCCTGCAACGAAGTGTGCCCGGTCAATATCCCCATTCCCGACCTACTGCTGCGCCTGCGCGACAAGGCAAAACGCGCATCGATTCACTCGCCCGCGGCTATTCCGATGGCACCCTTCGCCACCCTTGCCACCATGCCCTCACTGTGGCGCGGCGCCATGACCCTATCCAAGGCGATGAACTACCTGCCGATTCAAGTCACTCCTATCAAACCCGTCCAGAACTGGTTCGGCCAGCGCACCCTGCCCCCATCCAATGGCGGCGACTTCCGCAAGTGGCTCAAGGCACGGCGCAGGGCGCAAGAGAAGAGTTAGAAGTTATTGGTTATAGGTCCCATGAGTCCTATAAGTCACATCCTTCCACCTCTCAATAACCTATAACTAACAACCTCCTACCCGCCCCCCCCCATGTCCCGCGCCGCTATCTATAACAAAATCGAGTCCGCCAACTCCGCGTTGAAAACCAAGGCCGCGCGCCCGGACTATGCCGCCGCCATCACCCATTCCACATCTAAACTCGACGGTGCTGATCTATTGGAGGTCTTCTCACACAACCTGCAGGCGGTCAATGGCCGGATCATGCACACTGTGGCCGAACTGGCGGCTTTTCTAACCTCTAACAACCAGCACCACGGCTATTGCGATCCGGCGCTTTACGCGCGCATCGGCGAGCCGCTGGCCGCCGCTGGCCTGACGGTGGAAACCACCTATGACCGCACCCGCTACGATGATTATCAGTTTGGCATCACGCGGGCCAGCGGTGCCATTGCCGAGTCCGGCACGTTGATTCTGGACGACCAGCGCACCTCGCGTCGACTCGCCGCGCTTTCGCCGTGGGTGCACGTGGCCGTGTTAGAACGAGCGGAAATCCAGCGCACGATTGTCGATGCGCTGGCCGCCATGGGGGATTCGCCCAACATTATCTGGGTCACCGGACCGTCCAAGACCGCAGATGTGGAAGGCATTCTTATTGAGGGCGTCCATGGTCCCGGGGAGCAAATCGCGCTGGTGCTGTAGCTGCCGCTACGGACAACGTGGCTGTCGCGTCCCGCGGCAGGCCGTGAGTGCGGCGTCCCGCCGC
>JBAXOF010000492.1:0-1746 GCA_037133375.1 Verrucomicrobiota bacterium
CGGAAAAAGACAGCGGCAAAACCCGTGGCGTGGGCGGCAAGGAACGCGTGCTCTATGCCACCCACACGGCGGCGTATGATGCGAAGAACCGCCATGGACTGCCAGACAAGCTGCCGTTTTCCATCGACGCGCTGGCGCCGGTGTTCGGATCGTCCCCCGCGACGGCATCCCCCGCTCTACAGGCACCGGCCCAATCCGCCACCGACCGCATTCCAGAGGTCTTTGGCGAGCACATGGCCGACGTCGTTGATTTCCTGATCGAGCGCGGCCAGCTCAAGCGTGCCGCCGATGGCTCGCCCGAGACCATCGACACGCTCGATCCGACCTACGCCGCCCGGATGATCGCGGAGCCCAAACGGTTCCTCAGCACCGTGCAGGAATGGGTCAAGGGGAAGGAGGTGGCCAAGTGAGCGCCCTTCGCCCATCCAACCTGCCCAAGCTCGCCGTCTGCCCGTGCTACGAGAGCAATCCCGTGGCAGGCCCGGCGGCGGAGCGCGGCACACTGTTGGATTCCGCGTTCCGCGCCGAACTGCTCGGCCTGGAGGAACGCGTAATCCTCTCCAACAAACTGACCGCCGATGAAAATTCCGCCGTCGGCTGGTCGGTGTCGATGGTGCGGGCGATGGCCGGCCGCGAGCGGGTGCTTGCCCGTGAGGACGATTGCCGGGTGAAGATGTTGGGATTGTGCGGCACGGCCGACGCCGTGGTGCCGACGCGCCTAACGCACTTCGACCTGAAGACCGGCATGCGCCGCAATTACCGCGAGCAAATGGCGGCCTACGCGCTCGGCTTCATGGACTCACAGTTCGCATCCGAATGGACGGCGCACCTGTTGTTCTGTGACCAACGCGAGATCGAAACCCACCGCTTCACCTATGACGAGGCACGGGGAATCTTCGATCAGGTCATCTGGGCGTTCAACGATCCCGACAAGAAACCAAACCCGTGCGAATACTGCGGGTGGTGCGCCAACGCGGAATCCTGCACGGCACGCCGCGCCGTCGTGGCGGAAACCCTGCCGGTCGCGGATCCCGGATTCGATTTCGACACCGTGTTGAGTGACCCGGCAATGCTCGGGCGCTTCCTCGCCTGCTGTGCCGTAGTCGAGGACTTCCGCGAGCGGGCGAAGCAGGTGGCCACCGAGCGGATCAAGACCGGCGGCGATGTGCCAGGCTGGAAGCTTGTCACGCGCAAGGGAAGCGAGTTCGTCGATTGCGAAACGGTCGGCCACCACATCGCCACGATGGGGTTCGGTCCGGTGCTGGCCGCCTACGGCAATCTATCAGCCGCCAAGTTTCGTGACCTGTGGAGCCAGCGGATGCCGAGCGAGTCACCCTTCCCCGAGGAGTCGGTGAAGCATGCCGCGCCATCCACTTATCTCAAGCAATCCAAACCCAAAGCAACGGCCAAGCCATGAAATCCGACAATTCAGTCAGACCAATTGTCAGGAAGGCGACTGCCAGGGCACTCTATCTGCAAATTTCGGCGGAATGGATGACGGGCAGGAAACGTGTGCCGTCCGTCGCCCTTGCGGATGCCGAAATCGCGGCGCGTGCCGTGTTGGCCCGCCATGCCTGCCAGCCGAAAGCCCATATCAAGCTCCCCCGGTCCGGTCAGGGCGACAAGCCATCCACCAAGCCATAACCACCAACCATCTCAAACCAACTTCAAACCTACCTAACACAATGCCTACATACAACGCATCCACACCCACCGAACGCCCCGACCATGTCGAACCGGGCGACC
>JBAXOF010000493.1:0-1736 GCA_037133375.1 Verrucomicrobiota bacterium
ATTGAGCCCGGAAATGCGGAGGTCGTCAGTGCGGTGGCGCGTCACGCGGGCGACCCTAGCGGCTCCATCGCAGCCGTGCAAGCGGCAAGTGCCTCTTCGCTGCTGCCCTACGGTTTACCGCTGCGGGCGGGACCGATGCTGCCACCGGCGACGAATTCCGGCGGGTAGTTGAGGGTGCGGTGGTCGGCCCGGCCGAGTTTCACCGCGGCGACCCAGCGCACGACGCGGCGGATGATGGGCAAGCTGTCCCAATGGATGTGAGCGACGGTGGGCTGGCTCCACAAAAACGAGGCATCGTAGTCGCTGGAAATGACCGACACATCTTCCGGCACGAGGATGTGGCGGCGGGCGAGAAAGCCCATGGCGGCAATGACCCGCGGGGTTTCATCGATGATGAGCGCGGTGGGTGGCGTGTGGCTGAAGAGCGATTCTAACAAGGCGGCATAGCCATCCGGCGTTTCCTCCCAATCCGGCAGATGGTAATCGCCGGTTTTGATGCCGTGGGCTTGCAGTTCGTCCAGAAATGCTTGCTCGACGTTGCCGGGGGTCGGCTTGCGCCGCGCCCGGCGGACAATGAGCACAATCCGCCGGTGCCCGAGTTCCAGCAAACGGCGCGTGGCAACGCGAACCACCGGTGCCATGTCCGGCCCGGTGCGGGCCAGTTGCAACCCCTCCGTGCGGCCAAACAAGGCCATGCACGGCACGGCTTGTGCGGCAAACCATTCCAGCAGCTCGCGGGAACCGGAGACCACAATCCAAGCGTCGGCCGGGGTGTCATCGATATGGCGCGCGATGCGCCCGACATCGAAGTCCAGCTGGCCTTGGGATTGCTTGGCAAAGAACACTTGGTGGCCAGCCGCCTCAAGGTCGTGCTCAATCTGATACAACACCTGCGAGGTCTTAGGCTGCTCGTCCAGTGGCGCGTCAAACAAGAGGATGCCCACCCGCAGGGCCTCCCGCGCCGCACCCTGTGCGTGGATCGTGCGGCTGCAACCGCGCCCGCGCGAACCTAATAAACCCTCGGTTTCCAGCTGCCGCAGCGCTACCTGCAACGTCGCCGGCGAGACATCCAGCTCCGCTGCCAAGCGCGCCACACCGGGCAGCACCCCGCTCCAGCGCCCCGCCAGCAAGCCTGCCCGCAGGTGCGCGGCGGCTTGTTCGGCAACGGAAAGACGACGCAAAGGATGCACGGGAGTAGCCTACGTCAGGATTTGGCATGATCTACCAGAAAAACAGCTTGCTGCTTGTGGCGCTCTCCTGGCGGGGATTGGTGCCGAATGACGGCAGCCTGAAGATGACCAAAGTTTGTTCTAACAAATCCAGATGACGGGCCAGCGTTGGGCGTTTCATGTAAAGCTGCAAAGTTTCCAGTGCTCAAGTTTTTTATTGAGTTTGAGGAGGTGGGGATTAGTCTCGGGCCAAGGGTGATTCCGTTCCGGGAGTTACCGCTGTAGTTCACACCAACCAAGCACAATGAACATGACCCGACGCAAACACATTCAATTGATGGCCACCGCCGCCGGCGCAACCGCCCTCAGCGGAGCCATCGCCCTCGCCAAGGATACGACCATGAACACCAAGAAAGCCACACTCCCCAAATACACCAACGCCGACTTTTACAAGGACGGCAAATTCCAAGAGGAAGTCGCCAAGAAAGCCTACTTCGACATGATGAAGAGCCACGGCTATGACATGCACATCAAGTATGCCAAGAAATGGGCGACCGATTTTTGGGT
>JBAXOF010000494.1:0-1730 GCA_037133375.1 Verrucomicrobiota bacterium
CGATCATCCTCGGCGCCAACCGCGTGGACGCCACCCTCATGGGCCTCGGCCGCGGTGCCGGCAATTGCCCGATGGAAATTTTGTTAGGATTTCTGCGCAATCCGAAGTTTCGCTTGCGCCCGATCATTGAGGCGATCCAGCAGACGATCCTGCCGATGCGCCAGCAATTCGATTGGGGTCCGTCGCTACCCTACAATATCACCGGCCAGATGAACCTCCACCCGAAGAGCGCGATGGCGTGGCGCGAAAGCGACACCCCTGACGACTACCTCGGGTTCTATGACCAGACGATGACTGAGGTGTGAGCGGGCACCCTGTAGGCGCATGCGTTAGAATGCGGGGCTGACCCCGCTTCCCGGGAAATCTCCATTACCCTAACGCGTTGTCACCAACGCGCCTACGAAGAGAGAGCAGTCTGAAGGCGCATGCGAATCTTCATGGCGGCGTGACGCCGGGAATCGCCCCTGGGGTCGGGCCCGCTGGCAGTTCATCCGGAGGGACAGACGGTTCCTCGGTGGCCACTGGCGGTTCGGATTCGGGATCGAGTGCGGTTGGTGGTGCAGGTTCGGGGATGAATGGCGTCTCGATTTCGTGGGGAGGTGCCACGCCGCTGGCCCCGGTGATGGCGGCTTCGTCGAGTTCTTGTTGTTTTGCTGCTGCCGCCTTTTTTGCAGCCTCTGACGGCTGGCGGGTGCGCACGTTGACCTCCTTGACCTCCGCGGCCATTCTTTCGGAACTCGTTTTCGTAGGGTCAGCGGCCGTGTCCTGTTTCTTGTCATCACAGGCAGCCAGGACCAAAGGCAGCACAAGGCCGGCAATCCAGAGTTTTATTTTCATCGGTTGGGGGGGTAGGTTTCTTGCCCACGCCGCCTACGACATCTGCGCTGGCCCGTAATGTCAAGCCACAGACTGGAATATTCTCAAACCATTTGCTTTCTCCAATAGCAGCCAACGCGGCGGGGGACAACGCCGACTTGCACGGGATGCGGAGCCACCCCCCCGCATTCTCACGCATGCGCCTACGGAGTGCCCTTAGAACACTTTCTGAATTTGCACACCTTTGTTAGGGGCTTGACGGCGTTGCTCGTTGAACTTGCTGTTGTTGAATTGTTGGATCTTGCCGTTCTCAAAATTGAGGTTGCCCTGGTAGTCGAGCTGCGGTGCCGGGGACGCCGGTTGTGCGACCGGCGCGGCGGGGGCGTTGGGCGGCGCGCCCAACCACGTATTGCCGCGGAAGAAGGCATAGCGTGACTCACCCTCGCGGGCGATGACGGTGGCCTTGCCGTGGATAGGCTCGGCGATGAACAGGCCGCGCAGGTCAGTTTCCCCGCTGCGGAACTCGCTGTCGGCGCTGCCGACGGCTTTGACGTGGACCTCGGGCCGGTAGCCGCCCTTGACCGTATCTAACACATTGGCGCGGACCCGCCCGCTGACGGCGTCTTCCTGGACGTCGATTTTGAGCGGGGTGATGAGGACCATACCGCTGGTGAACAGGTCGTCGCCGCGGCAGATGATGAGATAGGCCGCCTCATTCTTCCACTTGAGGGAGAGCTTGCGTTCCTTTTCCACATAGTCCTTGCCGTCACCCAGTGCGGTGGTTTGTTCGAGTTCCGGGCGGATGCCGACGAGTTGCACGCTGGTGATGGCGCTGAGGTTTTTCTGTTGGAGATAGAGCTTCATCAGGTCCACGCGATAGACCTGCAGCGAGACCTCCTTGATGTTGCGGTATT
>JBAXOF010000495.1:0-1727 GCA_037133375.1 Verrucomicrobiota bacterium
ATCGAACTGCCCGCCAGCACCAGCCAGCAGGAGTTGTTGGATGTGGTGCGCGGTCTCAACGCCGACCCCGCCATCCACGGCATCCTCGTCCAATCCCCGCCACCCAAGCACATCGACGAGGACGCCATCATCCGCGCCATCGACCCGCGCAAGGACGTCGATGGCTTCCATCCGGAAAACGTCGCCAAGCTCGTGCTGGAGGACCCCACCGGCTTCGTCCCCTGCACCCCCGCCGGCTGCATGAAGTTGTTAGAGGTGGCAGGCATCGCCACCGCCGGTGCGGAAGCGGTGGTCATCGGCCGCAGCCGGATCGTCGGCAAGCCCATGGCCTTGCTGCTGGTCTCCAAAGCCGCCAACGCCACCGTCACCCTCGCCCACTCGCGCTCCCGCGATCTGCCCGCCATTTGCCGCCGCGCCGATATCCTGATCGCTGCGGTCGGCCGCCCGGAAATGGTCAAGGCCGATTGGGTAAAACCCGGCGCGGTCGTCATCGACGTCGGCATCAACCGGGTGGCCGATCCCACGAAAAAATCCGGCTACCGTTTGACGGGTGATGTGGCCTATGAGGAAGTGGCGCCGCGGTGTGCCGCCATCACTCCGGTGCCCGGCGGCGTGGGACCCATGACCATCGCCATGCTGATGCAAAACACCCTGCAAGCAGCACGCCAATTGGAAAACCGCTGCGGCTGACGTAGTCCAAAGATTTCAATTTCCAGGGTGAAGAAGCGGCGATGCTCTGGCGGGTTCGTAGGGTGTAGCACCCGCCCATGCGGGCTGACAAGTCGGCGGCCCGAGCCGAGCCGCCCTACCTGCACCCCGCCGCCACCCCGGTGAAAGAAACCCCGAGTTTGCCGCGTTTAGTGGGCTTTCCCGGCATTTCCCTGCAATGAAGCACCCCCTCCGCTTACTCCTTATCCCTCTTGGCATCGTGGTCGTCGCCTGGGTGGCATGGCGCGTTTTTGGCAAGAAGGAAGCGACTTTACCGGATCTGCAGACGGTGGCAGTGAAACGTGGTGACGTGTTTGCCAGCATCAGCGCCACCGGCACGATCGAACCCGAGGAAGTGGTTGACATCGGTGCCCAGGTGACCGGCCAGATCCTTTCCTTCGGCAAGGACACGGAGGGCAAGACCGTCGATTATGGCTCGCAAGTGGAAGAGGGCGCATTGCTGGCCAAGATCGACGACTCGCTCTATGCCATCAACAAGAAACAGACAGAGGCGCAACTCCAGCAGGCACAATCTGCGGTGATCTCCGCGGAGGCCGGCCTGGTCCAAAGCAAGGCCAAACTCGAACAGGCACGGGCCCAATTAAACCAGGCCAAGAAGGATTGGGACCGCGCCGAAAAACTCGGCCCCTCGGATTCCCTCTCGCACTCGGCGTTTGATACCTATCAAAGCACCTACGAAGTGGCCAAGGCCAACGTGGCGGCCGCCGCGGCCACCTGCGAAGTCTCCACCGCCCAAATCACCACCAGCAAGGCCGCCGTCATGCAAGCCCAGGCGGCGATTCAACTGGCCGACCGCAACCTCGGCTATTGCACAATCACCTCGCCGGTCAAGGGCATCGTCATCGACCGCCGGGTGGACGTGGGACAAACGGTGGTTTCTAACATGAGCGCCTCAAGCCTGTTCCTGCTGGCCAAGGATTTGCAAAAACTCGAGGTGTGGGTCGCCGTCAATGAAGCCGACATCGGCAGCATCCACCCCGGCCAGTCGGTCGCCTTCA
>JBAXOF010000496.1:0-1724 GCA_037133375.1 Verrucomicrobiota bacterium
CCCCCACCCCCGCCCCCGGTCGAAGAAAGCTACCGTGGCAATATAGAGACGCAGTTTGGGGCGGGGTGCTGTGTTCTCCTACGGGACAAACTTTTGAATAACACCCGCGAATATCCGACCCGTTAGAAACCACAATCCTATGACCAAGAAACCAAAATCCGCAGCGCCGGAAACCGCGCCGAACATGACCGCCGCCCAACATCTTTTCGGCGTTCCAAAATATATCCAGATCCTCGCCAAGAGCCGAGGGTGCCGCGCATTCTCCGGACAGCGTGTTCACCGGCGGCAATTGCTTGAATGGACCAGGCGCAACCACCGGCTCGTGGCGGAAGTCACCGCCCAACGTGAGGCCCAGGCCGCAGACCGCAATGAGATGGAGCAACTGAAGGTGAGGAAGCTACGGGTGGAGATTGAAGCCCTCGACCTCAAGAGGCAAAATGACCTTGGCTTGCTCATGCTCAAAACCGAGGCGGCTGAATTGTATGACCGCTGCGTTGCGATTGTATGCGAGGAAGCCCAGCTAATGATGGATCGCCCCACCTATGCCGCGTTCATCGCCGGCATCCATCGCCGATATGAGCCACTACGGGCGCTTGGCGAGTCCCAGCATGGACCGCCGCCGCCGCCAGCGTCATCCCTCTCATGAGATCCGAACATCAAACCAACAAAACAAATGGATACCAAAATTAGAAGCCAAGCCGTTATCTCAGGACTCAAATTCCTGAACACCTGTTTCGTCGTGCCACCCCGGCGGCAACGAAAGGCCGCCCCCGGAGTTAAATCCTCGACAAAACCGACAACCCAACAGAAATCAAAGCCATGACCACTCTATCAAAATCATTCGACCTCGCCACCCTCACCCCGCGTGAGCGCAAGTCCTATCAAAACGGCTTGGCCGTCATCGCTTCCAAGTTGCGCGGCAACCATCGCTTGACCGCCGCAGAGCGTGAAGCCGCTTGCCTCGCCGCAGGGTTACAGATCGTCCGCAAGACGTTATCGACCGCCCGAGCCGCAAAGACGATGGCGGCACCGGCACCCGCCACGAAGTCACCAGCACCGGCAGGCCGCAAAACCTTTTCCGCCCCCGGCCCGAAAACCCGACATCGCTACACCATGCCGGGCGGATTGTTTGGCCCCTAACATTTTCCGGCGTAGGAACCGGCGATGGTAAACAGGATGGCGATGGCGGATTGAAACTTGAGCCTCTTGGATGTTTTTCGGATCGTGTTCAGAGGTGTGCCGACCGCTCGTCGCTCATGTGTGAATGCAGCTCCTGGCGCTCCGCATTTCGGGCAGGTTGACGCGGTGGTGGCAATCGGGTTTCCGCATTCTGAGCAAGGTTGAAGGGCCATATATGCGGACGCTATCAGACGCGGCGCTTACGCTCACTTCGTCACCCGTCACCATGTCTTGCAGGATCGGAACAGCGTTAGCGATAACCTTCTTGGCGCGCTTCACCGTGTTCACCCCAACATTCAACATTGCGGCGGCTTCGGCGGTTGATTTTAACCTAGGACCAATTGGGCCTAGGTCTGTCCGCGTTCCAGACTTCATATTCGCAATCGCCCCCGCAATCATCCCCCGCCAGCGAGGGGCGGGCACCACCCGTTAGGGTATGGGAGAAAAAAAATCCGATTCCGAGGGTTTTCCCAAATCGTAGTGGCCTAGAGGTGGAATGGACACAAGCACCGCCCCGCCTCGCCCCTCGCACACGCACGCGGGGA
>JBAXOF010000497.1:0-1696 GCA_037133375.1 Verrucomicrobiota bacterium
CTGATAGGCTTGCTGCACGTGCTGCACGCGCTGATGCATGTTAGAACAGCCCAAGGCACCATCGCCTGGGTGATTTTTTTGCTGACCTTTCCCTATCTAGCGATTCCGTTGTATTGGGTGGTCGGGCGGAGCCGGTTTTCCGGCTATGTGCGCGGCCGGCGGGCGGGCGATGAACGCCTGCGCAAGCTGGCCGAATCGATGCACCGGCGCTTGCGGCGCTATGAGATTGTGATTCCTGACGAGGACGCGTTTGCCCGGGCGGCAATGATTTTGGGCGGACTGCCGTTCACCCGGGGCAACGCGCTGGAGTTGTTGATCGATGGCGAGGAAATGTTCGAGCGCTTGTTCCGCGAGATGCGGCAGGCACGCGAGTATCTGTGCGTCAATTTCTTCATCGTCAAAAACGACCGACTCGGCCACCGCTTCCAACAGGCACTCGTCGAACGCGCGCAAGCCGGCGTGAAAGTCTGGTTCTTATTTGATGAATTCGGCTCGCACAAGTTGCCACGCCACTATCTGCGGACGCTGCGCGACGCCGGGGTCGAGTGCCGCTCGTTCGGCACCAACCGCCACTGGTGGTCGCGGCTGCAAATGAATTTCCGCAACCACCGCAAAATCGTCGTCATCGATGGCAAGACCGCCTTTCTCGGCGGCCTCAACGTGGGCGATGAGTATCTCGGCCGCGATGTGAAATTCGGCCCCTGGCGGGACACACACCTGCAACTCCAAGGCCCGGCGGTGCAGGCCGTGCAAATGGTCTTTCTCGAAGATTGGTTCTGGGCGTCGGAAAGCGTGCCCGAATTGCGTTGGACCACCCGCCCGGAAGCCGCCGACCAAGTGGCGGCCATCATCCCGACCGGTCCGGCCGATCCCGCGGATTCCTGGCAACTGGTGGTGGCGGAGGCTGCCAATTCGTCGCGGCACCGGCTGTGGATCACCTCGCCCTACTTTGTCCCGGACGAGGGTGTTCTAACCGCCCTGCAGGCGGCGGCCATCCGCGGGGTGGACGTGCGCATCCTGCTGCCCGAGCGGGCCGATCACCTGTTAGTCTGGTTGTCGGCCTTTTCCTACTATGAGCAATCGATTCCTTACGGCGTGAGGTTGTTCCGCTACCACCGCGGCTTTCTCCATCAAAAGGTGATGTTGATAGATGACCGGCTGGCAGCGGTGGGCACTGCCAATCTTGACAACCGCTCGTTTCGCCTCAACTTCGAGATCACCGCGTTTTCGCCGGACCCGTGCTTTGTTGAGGAGGTCTCACGGATGTTGGTGCTCGACTTCAAACATGCGCGTGAGGCCAGGGTGGAGGATTTTACCCACCGTTCCTTCTTGTTTCGCGCCGCCTGCCGCGCCGCGCGCTTGCTCGCACCCATCCAATGAGCGGGGGTTGATGCCAATGGCCAATCGGCCTAAGGATCTAGTGGGGTAACCCGTGGAGGTTCGAGTCCTCTTTCGAGCACTTCTCCTTTATAATCAAGGAGTTACGGATGAGAAAAACAAGGGCGCTGCAACCGGTTGACAACCGCACAGCAGCATGTCTGACAAATTTCTGACAACGGGTGTCCAATGTCCGCCAACGGGGCGGGGGAGTGAGGGTCCGCACACGGTCGTCCGCCACAAGTCGGTGACGGTTCCCACCTTCGCAAGCTCAAGCGCTTCATCGACGACGAGGCCACCGTGATCGGCCACCAGGACG
>JBAXOF010000498.1:0-1695 GCA_037133375.1 Verrucomicrobiota bacterium
GCTTGCGGCCCGGATAGATCGCGGTGTGAATGCCGGTGTGGACATGGTCGCCGATAATGGTGCCGAACTTGCGGCGTCCGGTATCCACCAGGTTGCCATCCACCATTGAGCGGTGGTTCTTCCCGTCGTGCCGGAAATTGGAAACGATGGTGCCAGCCCCGAAGTTGACCGCCTCACCGATGACGGAATCGCCGACATAGGACAGATGGCCGATGTTGGTGCGGGACAAAATCAGGCTGTTCTTGATCTCCACGGCCTGGCCAATATGGCACGCCTCCCCGATGCTGGTGTTGCCGCGAATATAACAATTCGGGCCGATCCGGCACTTGGCACCGATCACCACGTTGCCCTCGATGAACACACCAGGCAAAATCCGCGCGCCCTCGCCTAAGTGAACAATGCCCTCCAGCACCGCCGAAGGATGCACCTCACCTTGGATGTCCGAAACTAACAAACCAGCCACATAGCCCTCGTTGGCCCGCAATAAATCCCACGGATAACGGATCAGAAACGAGGCCGTGGCCGGCATGACCCGCAGTGGATCAGGGGCGTCGCCGCGCCACGCCAGAGGTGTTAGTAATTCATCCACCAGGGTGGTGGCGGGAGACGCCGCTAGAGCAGTTAGATCATGCGCGGTCAGCCAGGCATGCGGGTGGAGCGTGACGGGCGGCGGGCAGGTCAATGCTGTTAGCTCAGCGCTTCTTGATTGGAGAACAGGCGTCCCGCCTGTCAGGGAAGACAGCGCGTCCCGCCTGTCCGCCGATGCAACGACAGGCGGGACGCCCGTCGGCCCTGACAGGCGGGACGCCTGTCCTCCTGCTAAACTGCCAGTATTGGGCGTCTCGCCTGTTATGGAAGACGGTGCGTCCCGCCTGTCCTCCAATGCAACGACTGGCTGGAAGCCCGTCGGCCATGACAGGCAGGATGCCTGTCCTCCTGTTGTGCCGCCGGTAACGGTCAGGCCGGCCCGTGCCACAGCCGCGAGCTGGTGTTGACGCAGCGGGATATTGCCTAGCGGAAAATCCACGATGTCGCGGGTCAGAGACAGCGGCGCGCATTGCGATAAAACTTGCTTGTCCATAACAGCATCAGCTCAGCCGATTTCTTCGCGGACGACAGCGGCAAATTTGCTGATCCACAAGCGCACCTGCTCGACATCCTTGTGCTCCACCAACACGCGAATTTTGCTTTCGGTGCCGGAATAGCGGATCAAGTGGCGGCCATCATCGCCAAACGCCTCGCTCGCTTGAGCCATCAACTTTTTCAACTTGGGGAGCGAGCCTAGCGCGGGCTTGGAGGTCACCGGCATGTTGGCCAGTTGGGTCGGGTATTCCTGCATAACGGCGGCGAGTTGGGCCAAGGTGGCATTGCGGGCATGCATCATGCGCAGCACTTGCAAGGCGCTAAGGATGCCGTCGCCGGTGGTCGCGTGGTCGGCGAAGATGAGATGACCGGAGTTTTCACCACCGAACGAATAGCCGTGTTTGCGGATGCACTCGATGACGCTGCGGTCACCCACGGCGGTTATTTCCAGCTTAATGCCGTGATTTGCCATGGCTTGCCTTAGCCCGAGATTACTCATCACCGTAGCCACCAGGGTGTCATGCCGCAATTTCCCCTGCTCCTTGAGGCTGATGGCACACATCCCCAGAATGCGGTCGCCGCTCACCACCTGGCCGTTGGAATCAGTGAAAA
>JBAXOF010000499.1:0-1691 GCA_037133375.1 Verrucomicrobiota bacterium
GCGGCGTTCGACTACGTCGGCAAGCGTGCCGACGTGAACGCCGAGCGGCTCATCTCATACGGCCACAGCCTGGGTGGTGCCCAATCCCTCGCGGCGCTGGCCGAGTCACCGGTCAAGGGCTTGCGGGCGGTAATCACGGATGCCGCGTTTTCCTCCTATCTGGCAATGGCGCGAACCTTCGCCGGTCAGGTGGGAGCCAACCTCGTCACGGATGAATGGGCACCCAAGGATGCCGTCGGCAAAATCGCGCCGGTGCCGCTGCTCATTGTTCACGGCACCAAGGACGAGGTGGTGCCGGTCGCGCAGGGCCGTTTGTTATTCAAGACCGCACGCGAGCCGAAAACAATGTTTGAAGTCAAGGAGGGTCGCCACGGCGATTCACTGGTGCGCAACCAAGGGGCCTATCGCAAAAAACTCCTCGCCTGGCTCGATGCCACCTTGAAAGGTTGATGCGTTAGAGCAACAGCATGCAGTCGCCGTAGCTAAAAAAGCGGTAACGCTCCGCCACCGCCTGGCGGTAGGCCTCCAGCACCAGCGCGCTCCCGGCAAACGCGCACACCAGCATCAGCAGCGTGCTTTGCGGCAAGTGGAAGTTGGTCAGCAAGCCGCCGGTCACGCCGAATTGATAGGGAGGATGGATGAAAATGTCCGTCTCGCCGCGATGGGCGCCGGGGTCTAACCGATGGCTGCCATCAGTGGCGCGCAACGACTCCAGCACCCGCGTCACCGTGGTGCCAACCGCCACCACCCGTGCCGCGGCATTCACTGCCGCCGCGGTGGCCGCCGTCACCTCGTAGCTCTCCGCGTGCATGATGTGATCCGTCACCACTTCCACACTCACCGGGCGGAAGGTGCCCACGCCGACGTGTAAGGTGAGAAAGGCGTGCGGCAGGCTATCTAACATTTCCGGCGTAAAGTGCAAACCGGCGGTGGGTGCGGCGATGGCGCCTTCCTCACGGGCAAACACGGTTTGATAGCGCTCAAGGTCGGTTGCCTCGTCCGGGCGGCCCATGTAGTGCGGCAATGCCAGATGCCCGTGCTGCCGCAAGTCCACCGGCGCGTCCCACCGCAACAGGCGGTCGCCATTGGCCAGCACCTCGGTGACGGTGCCGACGGTGCCGCCCACGCTCAGCGTGCGTCCTGGCTTCATGCGTTTGCCGGGCCGCACCAGGCAGCGCCACTCGCAGGCCGACGGGCGGTCCAGGCACAGCAGTTCGATTTTGCCATCATCAGAGAACACCCGCGCCGGAATCACCTTGGTGTCATTCAGCACTAACAAATCACCCGCCCCCAGATATCCGGGAAAATCCCGGAACAACCGGTGCTCTATCAAACCGCTGTCGCGTTGCACCACCAACATCCGCGAAGCCGCACGCTCGGCAAGCGGCCGCGCGGCGATCAGCGCGTCGGGCAGGTGGTAATCAAAATCGCGGGTACGCAGGCTCACGCCCGGTTCATAGCGGGATTGGAGTGGCGCGGCAAGCGCCCGCATCAACGCGCATGGAGCGCCGCAACAATCCGTTTCCGCCCCCCCGCGCTGTCACCAGCGCGCCTACGCAGAGAGCGGCCGCTCGTAGGCGCGTTCGTGAGAACGCGGTCTTGGGTTATTGGACGTTCATGAGCAGCCGGGCATCGCCCCCCCCGCGCTGTCACCAGCGCGCCTACGCAGAGAGCGGCCGCTCGTAGGCGCG
>JBAXOF010000500.1:0-1683 GCA_037133375.1 Verrucomicrobiota bacterium
TGGCCGGCCGTCTGGTTGAACGTGGCAAGGTTGTAACTGGCTCCCAGAATGACGTTAGCAAAGCTGCTGCTTGCGGAACTGTCGTATTGCACGACGGCCACGGAGGTGGCGCCCACATTGATGGAGCCGGTGCTGGTGATGCTAGCTGTTCCCGTGAGCGCCAGTGTGCCGCTGTTGACCAGGGTGTTGCCGTTGTAGGCGTTGGCACCGGTGAGCGTCAGGGTGCCGGTGCCGTCCTTGGTGAGGGCACCGGTGGTGGCCGCGCCGGTGGCACCGGCGAGGGTCAGGTTGTTGGCCGTGTTGATCGTCGCCGTCTTGCCGGCGTTGATCGTAAACGCGCGATTCGAGGTGTCCGTACCCGTCCCCGTATATTGCAGAACGCCGCCGTCAAAGACGAGGTTGCTTGCCGCATTGTTGGCCGCACCGAGGTTGCCGCCGTAACCAATCGAGCCGACGCTCAACGTGCCGCCGCTGAGCGTGGTCACGCCGCTGTGAGTGTTATTGCCGGAGAGAATCAACATGCCGCTCCCCGTTACGGTCAGACCGGCCGAAACACTGACATCACTGAGATTCCCGCTCAACGTCAAAGTCTTGGCGTTGGAACCGGTGTGTACGATGCTCGTTTGGGCCAGGGCCATGTTCGGGCCGATGGTCTGGTTGTTCGAGCTGCTGTTGGTGATGTTGCCGTTCAGCGTGAGGCTATTGCCGCTGAGGTTGAAGGCGCCATTCAGGTCCTTGCGGACGCTGATGACCGGGTTGGAGCCGACGGCGCCAACGACGATGGTGAGCTGGTTGGTGCCCAGGCCACCCGTGATGCTGGCGTTCTGGACGCTCCAGGTGTAGGTGGCGCCGGCCGAGGCAGGCACGCGGACCAGGTAGGTGTTACCGGCGGTCACCTTGTTGCCAGTGGCGGCTCCAGGCACGGTGATGGTGCAGTCCAAGAGGCCAGACTGGCCGGACACGGAAACCGGGACAGTCACAGCGGTCGAGGTCTTGCCCGCCAGGTTCGTGGCCGTCAGGGAGTAGATAGAGGTGGCGGTGGGGTTGACGTCTGTCGTGCTCGAGCCGGCGGCAAGCGTCCGGGTGAAGGTGGGGTCGGTATCAACGGTCAGGGTGCCAGTGGCGCCCCCGCTGAGGGTGTAGGACAGGGTGGAAGTGGCACCACTCGCGACGGTCGTGGGCAGGGCGGAGACAGCCGTGACGAGGGGCACGGGCACCGCAGACACGAAGCGGGAGCTCACCACATCGGTGGCTGCGTTGCTCTTGGCCAGCACGATGACATCCTGTGCGACGGAGCTCATGAAGGTGGCACTGCCCGTGCCAGACCAGGTCACGTTCGTCGCGGCGGCAGAGTTGTCGGTCTTATAGGCCGAGAAAGCCGCAGTGACGTCCTTCACGGGGCCCTGGACAACCGCACCGAAGGGGAGCGATTCACCGGCGGTGACATAGACCTTGGGCAGAACGCCCAGGCCGTTGGCGGTGTTGGTCAGGTTAAACTTGGTGGCCGTGGTGCCGACCGTGGGGGCGTTGATGCTGACGGAAGTCAAGCCGCCGGCAGGACGCCAGGCAAGGTTGGATTCCGTGTAGATGACATTGCTGTCGCTGGTGTTGACCTGCGGATTGCCGTTGGCATCCACTTTGAGGAACATTTCGTAGAGGGCGCCGGTCGTGCCACTACCATCA
>JBAXOF010000501.1:0-1680 GCA_037133375.1 Verrucomicrobiota bacterium
TACTATTTTGATTTCATCGAGTTTGCCAAGAACGCGGAAAAGAACAACACGCCATCCACTCCGGCCATCTCCCTGATCTTCGGCCTCCAACACATGCTCGGCACCATCGCCGCCGAAGGCTTGGCACAACGGTTTGCCCGCCACGCGGCTAACAACGCCCTCATCCATGCTTGGGGCGCCCGCCACGGGTTCGCGAATTTTGCTCCTGCCGGCCATCAAAGCGTCACTCTCACCTGCTTCACCAAGCCTGAGGCGTTCGATCAGGCCACCTTCATCAAGAGCCTCAAGGCCAAGCACGGGTATATCATCAACGGCGGCTACGGCAAAATCAAGGGTCTCACTTTCCGCATCTCCAACATGGGCAATGAAACCGCCACCACCATGGGCGAGCTCATCGCCGCCATGGATGATGTGTTAGGGTAGGGACCGGCAGTGCCGCCTCTCCGAGGCGTCCGGCGGGGGCAGTGCCGCAGGTATTTTCATGCCCACCACTCGCCATTCAATTTGGCATTTTTTACGCCGGCTGAAATTGGAACCGGTGTCTCGATGCTACACCCGCCGGACCGTTCGGAGAACGATCCCTGCCAGCCCCCCCCGCGCGCCACTCAGCGACCGCGGCGCGCCCGCACGGCCTGGGCCAGGCCGTCCAACACGCGGACGGTATCGTCCCAGTTGAGGCAGGCATCGGTGACTGATTGGCCGCGCACAAGTTTGGATAGATCGGAGGTGACCTGTTGGTTGCCCTCGACCAGGTTGGACTCTATCATCACGGCGGTGATGGCCCGCGAGCCAGCGGCGATTTGTTGACCCAGCGCGCAGGCGACCAACGGCTGGTTGCGGAAATCCTTGGAGGAATTGCCATGTGAACAATCCACCATCACATGTGGCGGCAATTCTTGCTTGCACAACATCGACTCCACCACGTCAATGCTGGCCTTGTCGTAGTTAGGGCCGGACTTCCCACCGCGCAAAATCAGGTGGCAACTGTCGTTGCCTGCGGTGGACACGATCGCGGAGATGCCTTGTTTGGTCACCGAGAGAAAATGATGCGGATGGGAGGCGGACTGGATCGCATCGAGCGCAATCTGGATTGAGCCGCCGGTGCCGTTTTTGAAGCCCACGGGCATCGACAGGCCGGAGGCGAGTTCGCGGTGGATCTGCGACTCGGTGGTGCGCGCGCCGATTGCGCCCCAGGCGATCAGATCGGCGATGTATTGGGGGGTGATGGTATCGAGAAACTCGGTGCCGGCGGGCAGTCCCATGTTGGCCAGATCCAAGAGCAGTTTGCGGGCCACGCGCAGGCCGTGGTTGATATCGAAGGAGTTGTCCAAATGCGGATCATTGATCAGGCCTTTCCAGCCAACCGTCGTGCGCGGCTTTTCAAAATACACGCGCATGATGACGAGGACGTCGTCCTTGAGTCGCGCGGCTTCACCTAACAGGCGGGTGCCGTATTCCAGCGCCGCCTCCGGATCGTGAATCGAGCACGGGCCGACCACCACCAGCAAGCGGTCATCCTTGCCGCGCAGAATCGCATCGCATTGGCCACGGGTGTCGGCCACCAATTCCGCTGCGGGATCGGTCACGGGCAGGTAATAGGCCAGAATCGCTGGTGAAATCAGCGGATTGAGCCCGGAAATGCGGAGGTCGTCAGTGCGGTGGCGCGTCACGCGGGCGACC
>JBAXOF010000502.1:0-1668 GCA_037133375.1 Verrucomicrobiota bacterium
CCTGGCCATCCACCAGCATGTCGCGCATCGACCATGGCTGGCCCATGTTGACGAGGGTCGAGTAAATCGAACTGTCGCCATGCGGATGGAAGTTACCCATGGTTTCGCCGACGATCCTGGCGCATTTCACGTGGGGCTTGCCGGGCGTGACGCCGAGCTGGCGCATGGCATAGAGCACGCGGCGCTGGGACGGTTTGAGCCCGTCGCGCACATCCGGCAGCGCGCGGGAAATGATGACAGACATCGAATATTCCAGGAACGAATTGGATAGTTCCTCGGCGACGTTGATCGGTTTGATGGAATCGTTACTCATTACACATCCAGATTTCTAACATTAAGCGCATTGTCCTCGATAAAGCGTTTACGGGGTTCGACGAGGTCGCCCATGAGCACATCAAACATCTTGTCGGCTTCCACGGCGTTGTCCTCGTCGAGGCGGACGCGGAGGAACTGGCGGGTGGCCGGGTCCATGGTGGTTTCAAAGAGTTGTTTGGCGTTCATTTCGCCAAGGCCCTTGAAGCGTTTGATTTGGACGCCCTTGCTGGAGATTTCCAGCACGCGGGCGAGGATATCCGGAATCGAGAACAGCTGGGTGGCATGTTGCTTGTCGCCCTCGCCTTCGACCAACTCGAAGAGCGGTGTGTCCTCGGAGTGGAAGGTCTCGGTGGCGATGCCGGCTTCCTTGAGGCGGGAGAAGATGCGGGCGATGGCGTGGGACTCGTGGAGTTCGTGCAATTTGGCGCGGCGCGACGGACCGGAGGAGGCTGCGAGTTCCTCGTCGGTTAGAATCTCGTCGAACAGGCGCAGGTCGCGGTTGTCGGCGGCGTAGGCCCGCAGCGCGTCATCATCGGCGAAGTAGAGAATGTTTTCATCATTGCCCTCGCGAATGCGCACCATGAACTCGACGAGGTGGCCATCGGGGCGGCGGGCAGCCAGATAGTCACGGAAGTTGCCGCCGTTGCCTTCGATGGAGCGGATGTAACGGGATAACGAGGAGAGGGTGTCGAGGATGCCCTTGAGTTCGTCCGCGGAATAACTACGAGATTGATCGTAGGTGCGGAGCACGACTTCGCCGGCCCCGAGTTCGATGAGGATCTTGTTGAGTTGGTCGTTGTCCTGGACGTATTCGGCACGCTTCTTGCGGGTGACCAGATAGAGCGGCGGCTGGGCAATGTAGAGGAAGCCGCGCTTGACGAGCTCGGGCATGTGGCGGCAGAAAAAGGTGAGCAACAAGGTGCGGATGTGGGAACCATCGACGTCGGCATCGGTCATGATGACGACTTTGTGGTAGCGGACCTTGCCGATATTAAACGACCCTTCCTGTTCGCCATCGCCGATGCCGGCACCGATGGCGGTGATGAGGTTTTGGATTTCCCGGTTCTGCAGGGCGCGGTGGAGGCGGGCCTTTTCGACGTTGAGGATTTTGCCGCGCAACGGCAGGATCGCTTGGGTGCGGCGGTCGCGGCCTTGTTTGGCGGAGCCGCCGGCGGAGTCACCTTCGACAATGTATAACTCGGACTTGGCCGGATCACGCTCGGAGCAATCGGCGAGCTTGCCGGGCAGACCGCCGCCGGAGAGGGCGCTTTTGCGCACGGTTTCGCGGGCCTTGCGGGCGGCTTCGCGGGCGCGGGCGGCGTTGACGGATTTTTCGATGACCTTGCGGGCGAG
>JBAXOF010000503.1:0-1667 GCA_037133375.1 Verrucomicrobiota bacterium
TTTTTTGCAAACAGGCAAGGGTTATGCACAGAGTTCGCTGTATCTGTTTGTGTACATGCTAATCTAACTCAAGCAGAATCTATAAATATTGTGGTCAGCGATTTCTCGGTAGAAAACCTTTTAGAAAAATGGAATAACAATCTTTGTATTGATGTCCACCAATTCTATAATAAACCAATGGAAATTACACAGGTTCAAAATTATAGATTTATCAATCGTCCAACTGCCCCGGGATACAGAACTGAATAAAACTAAAAATAATGAATTCTAAGAGTATCAATGAACCTTTGGTTTCTGTAATCGTAATGACTTATAATCAAGCGGCAATGGTAACAGACACGCTTGAGAGTGTTAAAAATCAGACATACGATAACATTGAATTAATAATAACCGATGATTATTCAACGGATAATACTTTAAATACTTGCAGAGAATGGTTGGATATTCATGGTTCACGTTTTATTCATACCACATTGGTAACAACACATCAAAATACGGGAAGACCCGGCAATTGCAACCGTGGATTAGCCTCATCAAATGGAGAATGGATAAAGATCATTGCTGCAGATGATGGACTTGAACCTAACTGCATTCAAGATAATCTTGAACACATTGCAGCCCATGTAGGAATCCGGGTCCTTTTTTCGTATATGAAAGTTTATCAAGACAGCTTGGATTCCCACAACTTTATTGAAAAGTTTCCTGCTCAGCCACCGATTGATTTTATCAATGATGAAATTGACTCTCAACAACAATTCAAAATGCTTTTAATTCAGGATAGGGTCGGATACACTGCTTCCGCGTTTATTCACAAACAGACTATTGTTAATTTAGGTGGTTGGGACTCCCAATATTTTCTTGAAGATTATCCCATGTGGGTGAAGTTGACAAAGGCTGGAAATAAACTCCACTTCATGGAGAAGTCTACTGTAAAATATCGTAAACATGGAGCAGCTTTGACCCTTTCAGGAGTTGAACATCTCATCAACCCTATTTTCATTCGACTTGAAAAGTTCAGAAGAGAAAATACATATCCATACATGCCACTGCATCACAGGTTAGATTACTGGTATAAATATCATTTATCTGTTTTCTTACGATTTTTATTTAACAATAAAAGCAGTTGGCTTTCGAGATTCATCTTGAATTTTGCCATGAAATGGACCAATCCCCTTTACTATTACAGAAGTTTGTTGAGGATCACACATCTTTTTAACAAAAAACACTGATGATCAAAACCCCTGTTTTACTTATTGCATTTAATCGTCCAGACACAACCCTTAAAGTACTAGAAGGTGTCAGGCTTGCAAAACCATCCAGACTCTATGTTGCGGTTGATGGTCCGAGGGCAGGCGTTCCCGGTGAGGCGGCCCTGTGTGAAAAGGTTAGGAGTATTGTAAAGGATATCGATTGGGAGTGCGAATGTTTTTACCGGTTCAGCAATGAGAACAGGGGACCCGAGGTTACCGTTTCAACGGCCATTACCTGGGCCCTCGACAAGGAGGAATCCGTCATTGTGCTGGAGGATGATGTTGTTGCCCCTTTGTCATTTTTCCAATTCATGGAGGAGATGCTCACAAAATATTCCCAATCAACACAAATTGCCATGGTGAGTGGATGCAATCCATCCCCTGGCTGGGAAACCCACGATGACTATTTATTCGGGG
>JBAXOF010000504.1:0-1660 GCA_037133375.1 Verrucomicrobiota bacterium
GTTGCACGCGAGCATCACCTATAGGATGCACGACCTTGGAGAATTCATGAAGGCGCTGCTGCAACGTTTTTCGCGGTGGCACAATGCGAAGCACGGTCGGACCGGGACATTGTGGGAATCGCGGTTCAAGAGCGTGCTGGTGGAAGACGGAATGGCATCGCGGACGATGGCGGCCTACATCGATTTGAACCCGGTGCGGGCGGGGATGGTGGCTGACCCGGCGGACTACCGGTGGAGCAGTTATGGCGAGGCGATGGGCGGCGGGCCAAGAGGCAATGGCAAGAAAGCGCGGGCCGGTCTGGTGCGCGCGCTCATGGCCCATAAGGGATACGGGGCGGACGCCCGGCACTGGGCGGGCAGAGTGTCTAAGGACTACCGGATGCTGTTGTTGGATGAGGGCGAAGAGCAATTGAAGGAAGTTAGAGGAGCCGACGGCCACTTGGCAGTGAAGGTGGTTAGAAAAGGTATGAAGAAGGAAGTGGTAGAAGCGGAACTGGCCCAACTGGAGCGCAGCCGGGATGTGGCGCTGAGGAAAATGTTGCGATGTCGCGTGCGATATTTTTCAGATGGGGCGGTGCTCGGTAGCCGGGAGTTTGTGGACGGGGTGTTCCGGGCGTGCCGGGAGCGGTTCGGGGCGAAGCGCACGAGCGGGGCGCGGAGATTGCGGGGCAACGGTGCGGCGGCATCCGGAACCCTTTGGAGTGTTAGGGACTTGCGGAAAGGCGTGGGTTAGTGTCGATTCCCATTCCTTGGGCCTGCACGGGGGTCATCCGATCATCTCGCGGGTGACCGCATAATTGGCGGCGCAGCGCGGGCATTGGAGGGTGATGGCGGGGTCGCCGTGGAAGAGTTCATCGAGGCGGTTTTTCCAGCCGCCCAGGATGGGGAGGATCCGCTCCAGGCTGCAACCGCAATGGAACCGGAAGCGGCGGGTTTCCAGCAGTGTGGTCTCTTCCCGCGCTGTGATGTTAGAAACGGCGGTCTCGTCGAGCGCGGCCAGCCAAGCCAAGTCGCAATCCGGTTGGGCCGCCACCAGCGCGAAGTTTTCATCTTCCAAGCGGAAGGCGCGGGCCGGTCGTTGTTCGGATTGCTCGTAGAATTGGGCCAGCCAGCCGACGGGATCGATCCCGTCCACTTCCATGGTGGAGAGACTGGGGGCGGCCCCTTCGAGGGTGGTGGTTTGCGAGTAGAAGAAATTCCGGTCGGGTTCGCGCACATCCTTGGTGAAGATGCGCCCGGTCACCGCTTCCGTTAGGGAGCCGCCGGTGACAAACAGATTGATGCGCGGCGCCCGCAGGTTGGCCGTCCAGGCAATGGTTTCCGCCCATGGCCGGGCGACCAGGTGCAGGGTGAGAACGGCCAGCGCGTCCTTGAGCATTTGGTCCAATTCCGCCGGGTGGCGGATGGTATGCTGCATGAGGTGGAGGTAATAGTCGGTGTAAATCGGCGTGAACTGTCCGCGCACTAACAGGGCATTGCGATGGCGGACAAAGATGGAGTCAATGGAGGTCATGGGTCGGATTGTAGCAAGTGGCGGCTATGACCGCCGGGGCCGATATCCGCAGTTTATATCCTGAAACGGAGGTGGAAACCACGGATTACACTGATTTGCCTGATTATTGGAATATTTCGTGTCAGGCTATCTACGCTTCGCTTCGGT
>JBAXOF010000505.1:0-1644 GCA_037133375.1 Verrucomicrobiota bacterium
CGTAGGCGCATTCGTCAGAATGCGGGAGAGTCGCGGTCCGGTGAGCTTGCGCCGTTGCCCCCCCTGCGTTGTCACCAACGCGCCTACCAAGACGGTTGCCGCTCTAGCGGCCCAACTGTTTCAGCAACGCCCTAATCCGCGAGAATCGCCAGGTCAATCCACTGGCCATGCCCGCCCTCATGTGAGTGGACCGCAATGATGTTAGAGCCTTTCTTCAACGCGTTTTGCAACTGCCCGGTCACGAGGCACATGGTATATCCCTTGGATCCTGTGACCCCAAGGACCTTCTGCCCGTTGATGTAGATCTCGGTGTTGTCGTTGTGGCGGATTATGACGGCGCCGTTTTTCAATGCCGCACCGTCGTATTCAAAGGATTTTCTAAAGTAGATCTCCGGGGTTTTCCATTCGGTCCGGGTCTGGTTCCCATTGCCGAAGGGCGCCAGGCCAGTCTTCCATGGCTGGTCATCAAAACCCTCCTTGGTCCAGTCGTCCGCAGGCTTTTCCGTTTGATACTTGTAGGGTGTGCTCAGCTTGCCGTCCTGTGCGGCACCCACCAGCACTTTCCACTTGGCGTCGAGCAGCTTGACGCCTGGCTGGGGAGCCACCGCTTCGCCGCGTTCATAGGCCGCCGCACGCGCCGTGATGTCATGCAGCTTCTTCGCGTCGAACTTCGGCTTGCGGTCATAATAATAAAGCCCGTTCTTTTCCTGCTCGATGTCGGTCAACTGCGTATAACAGAAACCAAACAGGTTCGGGTTGTCGAGCATGGCATCAATGGTGCCTTTGTAGCGGGCATAAAACGCGTCCGTGGTTTTAGGTCCCACCCCGTAACTCCAGCCGCCTTCGGCACCCCAGCCAATGCCGCCGATTTCACTGATCATGAACGGGACCCCGCGGTCAGCTTGCGACGACGACGGGTTGTAATACCGCGCGGGCGGATAGGGACCCTCTGGCGGCGCGGTGAAATAGTCCATCCAGCGCTTGTGCAGGTGCTCCGGATTGTCGGCATAGTCATGCGCGTCCCTGACTTCAGGGTTGGACAGCGTGTGGGTCCAACCGCTCGCCTCGAGCGCGGGCCGGGTTGGATCGACGGCCTTGGTGATGTGCCAGATCATCTGTTGCAACTCGCCGCTGCCCTCGAAGTTTTCATTGAACGCACACCAACCGACGATGGACGGATGGTTCCTGTCGCGCAGCAGAATCTCGGTCCATTCATTGACCACCGCTGAGAAACCATCCCGCTGGTTGCCATAGCCGGCATTGGGATACTCACCCCAGAGCAGATAGCCTAACTTGTCAGCCCAATACAGGAACCTTGGTTCAAAGACTTTCTGATGGAGGCGCGCGCCGTTGTAACCGCAAGCCATGGACATCACGATGTCATTTTTAAGCGCCTCGTCCGAGGGCGCGGTCCACAGACCATCGGGATAGAACCCCTGGTCGAGGATGAGGCGCTGAAACACCGGCTTGCCGTTGATGAGGATCTTGCGCCCGTCTATCACTATCTTGCGCAGTCCGAAATAGCTCGTCAGTTCGTCCAGCTTCGTCTTGCCGCTGTAGAGCGTGAGTTTCAATTCATAGAGGAATGGCGCGCCGGGTTCCCACAGTTTCTTCTCCTTGAGATTCAATGCCAGAGAGTTCTGC
>JBAXOF010000506.1:0-1632 GCA_037133375.1 Verrucomicrobiota bacterium
CCATGCCTCCGGTATTTGGTCCAAGATCATTATCATAGGCTCTTTTATGATCCATGGCTGAGGTTAGGGTACGTATTATCTTACCATCTGTAATAGCCATTACAGAAAGTTCTATTCCTTCTAAAAATTCTTCAATGACAACCTTGTTGCCACTTGCGCCAAAGACTTGGTCCAGCATCATGCTTTTTAGTCCAGCAAGTGCCTCATCTTGGTTTTGAGCGATGATAACACCTTTACCTAGTGCCAGGCCATCAGCTTTTAGCACTATTGGATATTTAGTTTGTCTTTCGATATATTCCTTGGCATCGTCATAGTTGATAAAATCTTGATATTCAGCTGTCGGGATGCCGTTTCTTTTCATAAAGGCCTTAGCGAAGGCTTTGCTTCCTTCTAGGACAGCAGCTACGCCTCTTGGTCCAAAGGCTTTTATACCTTTAGCTTCCATAGCGTCTACCATTCCTTGTACAAGTGGGTCATCTGGAGTAACAATTACTAACTCTATTTCCTTTTCTATGGCAAAGGAAACCATTTTATCTATATCAGTAGGTGCAATATTTACACACTCGGCAATCTGTGAGATTCCTCCATTTCCTGGAGCTGCAAAAATCTCAGTTTTCTGCTTGCTTTCCTTAAGTTTTAGGATAACGGCATGTTCTCTGCCTCCACCGCCTACTACTAGAATTTTCATCTTATAGGCTCCTTTCGCACAAATTTCTTACAACTCTTGGCAATAGAATCTTTTCCCCGATTTCCATGATTCTACTTTGTAGAGTGGAAGGGGTATCATCAACTAAAACAGGAACCTAAAATTACGAAGGATTCATCTACACGAGAAATTCATACAGAATCTCTAAAGGATTCACTATTCAACCAATTCTATTACAACGAACATGTTGAATTTCAAGCAGATAAAATAGTGCTCGATAGCCTTAAGGGGTCTAAATTGTATCTTTACAAGAATGTAAAAGTCAAGTTTCAGGATATCAAATTGTTGGCTGATTATGTTGAGTTAAACAAAGACAGTTTTCTAGTGTATGCAACCGGAAAAGCAGACTCCATTGGTTCAATCACTGGAAAACCAATCCTGACGATTGGAAAGGATGAAATTGTTGCGGAAGAAATCCGTTACAATCTTAAGACTAGGAAAGGAATTACTTATGGCATTACAACCACCAGATAGATCATACAATAGATAAAAAACAATGGAAAACGAACGACTGCTAAATTACGATAAGTTCCTAATGTGTTCCATGTGCCTGCTATGTTAAAAAATCGTGCATCGACGGAAAAAACTATGCCAACTCCTCATTTTTGGTTTTATGAAATCGATAACTCTTTAAAATTTGTATATTTGACTAAATTTCAGCGTGATGAGTAATGGAAACTCAAATATTGATGTTGATAAAATCGTTAAACATTGGATCGAAACTTCTGATGAAGATTTTCAAACAATGATAAGCCTATATCATTCAAGATCATATGGGTGGGCTCTATTTTTAGGTCACATCTCAATAGAAAAATTGCTTAAAGCCGTTTATGTAGACAAATACAAAAAGCATTCACCGTTCCTCCATAATTTATATAGATTAGCTGAACTTAGTGAAATTGAATTGACCGACGAACAATCTGACT
>JBAXOF010000507.1:0-1610 GCA_037133375.1 Verrucomicrobiota bacterium
CAGATGTGCTCGAACTTGTGGGAGCTATTGCCGTTTTCGTCGCGGAGCCATGCGCCGGCATCGACCACGATGTCGAGCTTGCCGTTGGGGTCGGTCGCCTGGCAATGGCGGCCGGTTTTGTCGTGGGAGCCTTCGCCCTTCACGGTGCCGTCGTTCTGGGCGACGTGGAAGTCGAATGTCCAGGGGCGCAGCGCGGACGCCATCTTCCTGTATGCAATGCGGAGCGCGGCGGCTTGGTCTTCCTTGGAGAGGTTGTCGAAATCGTCGGCGAGCAGGCGGTCTTCCGGGGCGTTGTAGCCCATGGTGAAGAGCATCGTGTGCGCCATGTCGGCCTGGAATCCAACCGTTGCGGGCATGTCGACCATTTCCAGCAGTTCGACATTGCGGCGCCAGCTCTGCATGCCACCCCAGCAGATTTCGCCCTCGGCGGCGAGGCGTTCGCCGTATCCGGCGGCGATTCGACCGGCTTCGCGGAAAGTGTTGGCGATCTTGGCCGTATTGCCGGCGGGATCGGCGGCCCAATCATGCACTCCGGTGGCGGAGTCGATGCGGATGACGCCGGACTTCCGGATGCCCAGATCCTTCAGCTTCTTGCCGATAATGCAGGATTTGCGGACTTGCGTGAGGAACTTTTCCACATCCTCGGGGCCACCCATGGCGGACCCGCCGCCCGTTGGGGGCCAGACCGGTGCCACAAGGGACCCGGCATGCAGATTCCGCGACGAGAGCTTGTCGGCCAGGACCTTCAGGTCGTCGTCCGAGGAATCAATGTCGGTGTGCGGCAGGCACAGGAATAGGTCCACACCGTCGAACTTCACGCCGTCCACGTCCGCGGCGGCGGTCAGGTTCAGCATGGTGTCAAGATCGATGGGCGGCTCGGAATCCGGCCCTTTGCCGACGAGGCCGGGCCACATGGCGTTGTGCAGTGCGGGGAATTTGTGGGAGCTCATAACGTGTCTAGAACGCGGCGTTGAAACGACTCAAGCTCCCGTGAGCGTATACCAACGGGACTGCTTTGTCAATCTCGCTCTCCATCCGATGGCAGCGACGGCGCGTAGGCTTTAATGGTATTCAAGACGCCATGACCGAGACTCTCTTCCACGGCAGACTGGCCTTCCAAGTCGAAAACGATCTGATCCGGTTAACGGTGCTGGCCGAGGGCGGCCACATTGCCGAAATCCTGGAGAAATCCACGGGTGTGAACCCGCTCTGGCTACCTCCGTGGCAGACTGTCGAGATTTCGGAATGGTCGCCCGAGGCCAACCCGGAATTCGGCAACGACTGCGAAAGCAAGCTCCTTGCGGGCATCATGGGCCACAATCTGTGCCTCGATCTTTTCGGCCCCCCGTCGGAGGCCGAGATCCGAGCCGGTGTCGTTGCACACGCCGAAGGTAGCTGGGTGCCGTATTCCTTCGCCATCTCCGAAGACGGATTCACTGCCGCCTGCCAGTTGAATGATTCCCAACTTGCTTTCGAGCGCCAATTCCGGCTCGAAGGGCGGCGGGTCCTGATCCGCGAGACCGTGCAGAATCTCTCGCCGCTGGACCGGCCCATCGGTTGGACCCAGCACGTGACGCTCGGACCGCCTTTCCTCGAAAATGGCAAGACCG
>JBAXOF010000508.1:0-1554 GCA_037133375.1 Verrucomicrobiota bacterium
CCCACAAATCCCTCAAACACGAGCTCGATACCCTCCACGCCAAGACCGTCTCCAAGGCCACGCTCGACAAGGCGGCCAAGGATCTGGCGGACGCCCAGCACCGTGTGGAGGCCGACCAGAAGCGCATCCAAACCCTCGAGGCGGAGTTGAGAAAATCCCGCGAAACCCTCAACACCCTCAATTCCAGCGCCGCCGAGGCTAACAAAGGCCAACGCGAGCGCACCTTTGCCCTCGAGAACGAGCTCTCCAAAACCCGCGAGGCGCTCGCCCTCCTCGAAGCCCGCCCGGACAACTCCCTGGCACTCCATGCGGAGATCGACCGCCTGCGCGAGACTCTAACCAATTCCACCCGCGTCATCGGCGAACTGCGCAAACAGGAAGCAGCCACCAGCCAAACCCTTGCCAAATTCCAGGCCCAACTCGAAGCCGCCTCCCGTAACTCCCCCGCCGAAGAGACGGGTGCCGTGAGCCTTCTGCCCGCCATGGAAATGGCGCAGCGCAAGACCCTCCAGCCTATCAAGGCCAGCCCCTCCGACAAGGTTGCCGATGCCATGGCCGAAGTCGAGCGCCTCCATGCGCTCAACGCCCAAAAGGAAGCCGAACGCCTCGCCGCCGAACAGGCCGCCACCAAACAGGCTGAGCAAGATCGCCTTGCCGCTGACCAAGCCGCCGCCCAACAGGCTGAGCAGGATCGCCTTGCCGCTGACCAGGCCGCCGCCCAACAGGCTGAGCAAGATCGTCTTGCCGCCGAGCAGGCCGCCGCCGGACCGGCTGAGCAAGATCACCTTGCCGCTGTAACTCCGGAAGTCCCGCAAGCATTGCCAGACCCGGTTGATGGTGGCAAAGAACCTGAGGCACCGCTTCTGGCGTAGCATTCGTTAGAATACGGGCGGGCAAATTGTAGCGACCCTGCCTTGCGGGATCGATGCCATGGAACTGCGCAGGGCAAATTGTAGCGGCGCTCTATGAGCGTCGTGCCCAGCAACTGCGCAGGACAAATTGTCGTGCCCAAGAGCTGCGCGATGCCTTAGCCTGCGACGGTCACAGACCGCCGCTACAAGACAAGCCCAGGGACGAATTGTAGCGGCGCTCTATGAGCGTTGACGCCAAAGATCTGCGCTATTCCCGAGCCAGCGACTTTTCCCGCAGGGGAAAGTCGTCACAGACCGTCTCCACAGCATCCCGATACTCACCTCGGAATCGAGGCGTCGAGTTGTTCGAGGGCGAGCACAGTGTAGGCGGTGACGAGCACCGGGTTGGTTTCCATCCAACGGCCGTCGTTATTGACCCAGGAGCCGTTTTCGCGCTGGCTGGAGAGGAGCTTCTTGCCGAGGTCGTTGCGCCAATCCACCTCGGTGCCGTCGGCGAGTTTGAGGGTGTTGACGTTGGCGGCGGTGAGGGCCTTGGCCATCGTTTGATAATAGTAATACAACCCTTCGGGACCCATGCCGGGGTTTTCGGCGACGGTGTAATTTTTGCCTAACCATTCCTTGACGGCGACCACGCGCGGGTCATCGGCGCTGACCTTGGCATAGATGAAGGAGAGCAGGCCGG
>JBAXOF010000509.1:0-1545 GCA_037133375.1 Verrucomicrobiota bacterium
CTGTATTTCTCCACTCTAGAGGCGTCATGGGTAATATGTGTAACGACATATCTTTTACTGCTTGTTCCGTTCTTGTTTTTTGGTAACTCTAAGCCCCAGTTGAGATGGGTGCCTGTTATGCTCACAATCATTTGGATTCTTAGTGGAACTTTGACGAACCTTGTTTTCCAGGCCCTATGAGCACCGTAAGCATCCTGAATCTACAAGCAGCACGACCGCATGCACGCGATCTATGGAGCAGGCAAATAGACGCAGTCCGCCCTTTAGACAAATCCAAGAAGGCGAACAAGGCATGGCTGGACAACCGGCGTTTAGCCCTTGATTTCTCATGACAAATTCCTTTCAATTTCCGCCGGTGCCAGCATATTAGCGTTATGCCAGAAAATGAAGACATTAATCCAACGCGCTTGCATCGTAATAATTGGCATATTTGCCATCGCTTGCGGTGGACCTAAGAGCAAGACTACCAAGAGCGATAGCCGCACGTTCACGTCCCTCGCGGACAAGAAGGAATTCGTCGAGCGCTATGTGAAGTTCAAGAGAAGCTATGAGACCCTTGATTTTCTGATCGACTTTCGAGATGGTGGAGATGGCGGATTACCCAGTCCTACAGAATGGAATATTAGACTGGTTGCAACAGTTCCTACCCAAGAGATCGATGATTGGATTAAAGACCTACCTATCGCGAAAGAAGCAGAGACAGACTGGGTGTCTGATATCGACAACGCACCTGCGGACTTGAATGCGTTTGAATGGCATCTGGATAAGAATAGGACCGTTGGAATTGACAGAGTGCGGAGGATCGTGCTGTATTGCAATCGCACACTCTGACAACCAGAGCATAACAAGACATGGCTGGTCAACCGGCGTAAGCACCTCAACATCATGACAAAGTCCTTGCAATATCCGCCGGTGCCAGCATATTGACGTTCGGTGAAGAAAATATGAGACACCCATTCATACTTGGCCTCGCTGTCGCAACTCTGCTTTCGAGTTGTGCGACCAACCAATTCTCAAAACGCTTCCCGGATGCAACGGTGGATGAGCAATCGTTCGTCCGGTTTCTTTGCAACGACGGGCATATGACCCCCTGGCAAGTTCGCAACTATCTGCGTACGAATAATATCGCTTTCAAGCTGAAGCAGAATCGATGGCTAGGTGAAGACCGATGGGATATCGCCGGGTGTGGCAAATGGATCGCACACTACACCGGAAGAAAGCGATCGGAGCTGATTCCTATAGATCTTAGCCTTTTTCACAACCAAACCTGTCATGCGAAAGCCAATCAACCGCATCCCTTATTTCCTCCGGGGGCCGACGACTCCATGTTTGTCTCTTATGACACGATGGCGCAGATGACGAGAGCTTTTTCCGTTCGCTTTGATCGCGTAACAAACACCGCAATCACCGAACAAGGCGGTGGTGGCAACGCTCTTGAACCACCCACTCACCCATCAGCCGCCTCTACATTAGCGCGTGCCACACCTTGACGTTCGCATGGAAAGGCAGAAACATGAAACTTAGATACAAGATCCTCATTGTCAC
>JBAXOF010000510.1:0-1538 GCA_037133375.1 Verrucomicrobiota bacterium
AAAACTCGTGCCGTTAGAATCACATTTCACCCACGGATTCAGCGGAAGAGGCAAACAAATGAGCGGGGTGAGTTCCTTCGGCGCGGAAGGCTACTTCGCCATCGTCACCGGTCATGCCTATTTCAAGGAAATTAGCCTCGCCAAGAAGACCGAAACCCATCTGCTCGATGTGTCGGGCTCCCTCAATGATGACATCAGCTCGAAGCAAGGCTTCAAGGACGGCACATCCTGGGCCAGGACCCTCCGCCCGTTGGTGCGCAGGGGCAAGGTCAAGGTGGAGTTGGAGCCGATGCTCAAATGGACGGGCACCGACCTCAATCCCGAGCGTCTGGTGTTGATCTATGCGTTCGCCTATTACATGGAGAGCGACGCCAAACGCCTGTGTGCGTTTGCCAAGATGATCCGCCGCGTCGAGTCATCTAACCAGATTCCGCCGGCCGCGGAAATCGCCAAGATCTTCGGCTTTGACAGCGTCGCCGACTTCGAGGCGGACTGGAAGAAATTCATCACCGAAGGAAATTTCAAGTAATCTGTTAGTCATGATTCCCCATCTCCCGCGTGTGTTCGCCCTGGTCGCCTCGCTCACCTGCATTGCAGGGGCGGAAACTCTGCCTGACAAGGATTATCGTGACTTCAAGGGCAGCAACGGTGTGGTGATCCAAGCCGTGCTGCTCGACAAGACCGCGGCCGAGGCTGTGTTGTTGTTGCGCAATGGCAAGCGTTCCACCATTCCGCTCGACCGACTCAGTGCGGAGGATCAGAGCTACGTCGCGGCGTGGTCGAAGGACAAGGCGGTGTTTGTCCAGAAATGCCGCGGGCTGGCCATCCGCCAGTTGTTAGATCTGCGCGGTTACGAGTCGTTTGAGTTCCGGTTGGAAAACAACTCGATTTTCATCGATGGCAAACTCAACGGCAAGCCGGCCCGCTTTCTGGTGGATACCGGTGCCGGCACCAGCTTGTTGCACGCGCCGTTTGCCACGTCAGTGGGGCTGGTGGTGGGGCCGATGGACGAGAAAATCTACGGGGTTTCGGGTGAGGCACCAGCGGGGTGGACGCCGGTGCCCAGCATCCAACTTGGCGAGGCGGTGTTCAAGGACCGGCGGATTCTTGCCACGGACCTGCTCAAGGACAAGCCGCCCGGCGCGAAGTCCCGCGAGGATGTCATTCTCGGCGCGGATTTCATGAACAAGTTGGATGCCGTCATTTCCTATCAGGACCGGCGCATTTTCCTGCGCCCGGACCGCTCGGATCAAAGTGAGGTGAAAGCGGCCAAGGGCGAGGAGGCTCTCGCCTTCCGCTTGTTCAAGGCCAAGGATGGCAAAACCTTCCGCGGCAAGGTCATTGCCAAGACTCCCACCTCCGTTACCCTCGAATTGGTGGATGGCAAGAAACTCCAAGTCTTCATTGATGGCTTCGTCAAGGATGACGAGGCGTATCTGAAAGCTTGGAGTGAGGCGGGCGCCGTCTTCCTGCAATATTGCCGGAGCCTCACCATCAACGAATTGCTCACCTTGCGCAAATACCAGTCGTTCCAATTC
>JBAXOF010000511.1:0-1523 GCA_037133375.1 Verrucomicrobiota bacterium
GCTGGCATGCCATGAGCCTCTATGGCCAGACGGGCACCGGACGCCACCTGAACCACTACAGCCATGTGCTTGAGGATGATGTGGGGGTGTTGGTCAAGCGGATGGAACGCGTGTCCAATCCCACCCGCAAAGCCGACGCGGCACACCGCTGCGGACGCGGCATGATCAATTTCCGCAAACTCTTCTCCGACGGCGTCATCGAATTCCGGGTGTTCGCCGGCACGCTCAATCGCCACAAGTTATTACATCACCTCGCCACGGTGTTGGGCCTCTGCCGCCGCGCCGCCGAAATCGAATGCCTCGGTGCCTTCTCGAAGAACAAGGCGCAGGCCAAGCGCACGGCCACCGCCGCCAGTGCCCTGCGCTTCCTCTGGGATTACCTCGGGTGGACCGGCTCCAAGCGCCCCGTCGCCCTGGGGTTGGTCGGCCCCCTGCACGCGGAATTTCAGACCTACCGCCGGATCGCCGACAGGATGTGCCGCCGCTTCGATTCCCGCTTCCCCTACGCCAATCTCTAACCCTAACGAAAGTCCAAAACCATGTGTGTGATCCTTGTATGCCCTGATGACGTCCGGCCCGACCACGCCACCATTCATGCCTGCCACCGTGCCAACCCCCATGGAGCCGGGGTGGCGTGGCGCGAAGACGGCGAGGTGCGCTGGATGAAGGGACTCGAACCGGATGAACTCGAACCGCTGATCGCCAACCTGCCGGGTGAGATCGTGATCCATTTCCGCTGGGCGAGTGTGGGGGAGGTGACGCCGCGGCTGTGCCACCCGTTCCCCGTGACCGCCTGTGCCACCACGCGCCTGTCCGGCCACGCCCGCGCCGTCCTCTTCCACAATGGGACGTGGAGTGCGTGGCGCGAAACCCTGCGCCGGATGCCCCGCCACCGGAGGCCCGACGGACTGCTATCCGACACCCGCGTCGCCGCCTCGCTGGTCGATCTCTGCGGCACCGAAGCGCTCGACCGACTCCCCGGCCGCTGGGTGCTTTTTGATCGGGATTTTACCGAACTCTACGGCGATTGGCGCGAGTGGCAGGGCATGAGGGCGAGCAACCTCTATTTCCTGCCCGTGCAATCTGACAGGCCGTCCCGTTCACCACAGCCCTTTCTCAAGTTCTCCGCCACCTGCGGCACCCCGGACACCTGGAGGCGCCGCAAGTGAGCCCACAAACGAAACAATGAAGCAACAAACGACATATATGAAAACAACCATCCGCATCGCCGCCACTGAGACGGCATCCCTCAATTCGTCCGCGTGGTTCCCGCCACCGCCGCCACCGCAACTGCTCACTGAACGGCAGTTGTGTGAATGGCTGAACGTCAGCAAACGCAACTTGTTCTGTTGGCGCATGGTCGGACTCATCCCCTACATCAAAATCGGCCGGGCCGTGCGCTACCGCACCTCGGATGTTGAACGCGCACTCTCCACCCTAACCATTGAAACCAAAAACTGATACCACCATGAAACGCACCTACAAACTGATAGCAAGTCGCGGCAACGAGATTGTCTTTGACG
>JBAXOF010000512.1:0-1516 GCA_037133375.1 Verrucomicrobiota bacterium
CTACATCTAACTACATCTAATGAAATCTAATGAAATCTAATGAAATGTGCCGTGAAAAAATAAGGGCATTCACCCTTACCTTTTCTTCAATAACCATATACATTATACTCTACCTACATCTTATGACATTTTATTTTAGGGTATAAAGACTTCCATCATCACACACATAGTTTTTCACTAAATGAATGAAATATTCTTCCTTACGCTCTAACTCTCTTCCCCAAGTAGAAGCATAGTAATATATCAATCCTTTATCATCGTCAAAGTGTCCCTCATTATAATATTCCCAATTAGCATCATTCTTCTCCATATACTTCAACATATATTTTCTCACCTTACTTGATAAAACTATACCTTTCCAATCGTCATTTTCTTCAATTAACTCCCAAAATATGTCTTCATTATTGTCTTCAATTTTTCCATTCATACGAACATCACGAGCATTTTCATAAAAACCACACGCTCTTAAATCACTATCGTCTAAATTTTCAATATCATCATAATCGTTATAATTTTTCATTACCAAATTAAGCCTATTTACAACTCTCTCCTGAATTGTATTATGTAGTTCTTTAACTTGTTCTTTAAGAGTGATTGGTTTCTTTGGAATTGGTATGTGTTGTGGCTCATTGGGTAGGACTGGGTCATCGTCTATCAATACCTTCTTAACCTTTTTTGCTTTTACTGGCTCTGCTACTGGCTCTGCTACTGGTATGTGTTGTGGCTCGTTGGGTAGGACTGGGTCATCGTCTATCAATACCTTCTTAACCTTTTTTGCTTTTACTGGCTCTGCTACTGGCTCTGCTACTGGAACTGTTTTTGGAGGTGGTCTAAAATTAAACATACTATTTGCCTCCAATACACAACCTAAATCTCTCTCTGTGAATTCTGTTTTTAAAAACGGCTTTAATATTTCCATATGTGCTGTATATCCAACACTTATATTGTAATATCTTGGCTTATCCTTTCCTGCTTTAATTGATGCGTCTGTTTTTTTGAATTGTAATACCAATTGCCCTGTAACTGGGTCATAGTGGTTAAAGTATGTATGTGTTTTCTTTTGCTCTTCTCTTACTACCGACACTCTATTTAGTAATGATGAATTTATAGTTATGTTTTGATGCTTGTCTGTCAATTTCAATAATTTTTCAATTGTCTCTACCTTCTCATACTTATACATATATGCCGTTAAATCCCACTCTGTATTTTCTAACTTTTCACACTCTCTAATATAACTATTTTTCTCTTCACACTGCTCTTTTACTTTTGCTTTAAGGATAATCACCATATCCTTATTGGAGATTTTTCGCTGGTTTGACATTGTTCGCTTTTGGTTTTTCAAATTGAATTCGCTTTTGATTGCTGTTATTGCCATTTGTCATCAGGAAAAAATTGAAATCATTTTTTTTTGTAATTCACTCAAAATTGAAAAACTAAATTTCTTGAAAAAAATGAAATCATAAAATTCTCAAAGCATTATGCTCTCGTATAACCGTAACAGATAGGCGGTTTTATG
>JBAXOF010000513.1:0-1508 GCA_037133375.1 Verrucomicrobiota bacterium
CCCCCCCGCAAGCGCATATTTTGCATTCTGTCTAACATTTAGACAAATCGAGATGAATCGGGACTATCGCCTGCGCGGATATCTGTTATAATAACTGCCAGTGAAACTTCCTTACCTGATGCTCGCGTTGACCATGGCGGCCATGGCCGCGCCCCATGAACCGGCTACCGTGGCCGTGGATTTTTTGGACAAAGTGCGGGCAGGAAAACTCAACCTAGAACCCGGCGGTGACACCGCGCTCACGGCCAACACCGATGAGGCCAAACGCCGCGAAATAGCCCGCCGCTTGGAACGCACCGCCACGGATCTGGGCACCGGCACCTTGGAAGCCAGTTCAACCAAACTCGATGAAAACCTCGCCGCAGTGTTGGTGCGCAAAATCGGCGGCTTTGATCCAAGCCGCCTCCGCGTCTTCGCCGTGGCGCTCGTCAAACGCGGCGAAGCCTGGCTGCCCGCCCCCATCCTCGCCTCCTTCGATAACTCCGGCACCGGCTTCGGCCCCGGCCTGCGCCAACGCCTCGATACCCTCGAAACCTGGATGCTCGACCAACAGGCAATCGAACTCGACGCCATCCAACAACAAGCCAATGAGCGCATGCGCAAGGCGATCAGCGAAAGCCTGCCAGAGGAGGAATTGCGCAAACTCGATGGGCAGCAGGCCGGTCGGCGCTTTCTCGATGCCTGCGCCAAACAGCAGTTGCCGGCCATGCTCGGCCTGTTAGGTGGGCTGCAAACCCATCTGCCTGACGATTGGACCAGGCGCCTGCAAGCCGCCGAATCCGCCGCCGAGGCCCAATCCGTCAGACGCCCGTGGCGGCTGCTGGTGGCACCGGATGTTTTGCGCACCGTCGTCCAGCAGGAATCCGGCGATAAGGAGGCACGCCTGTCCATCGCCTGTCTGGATCCCACGGGGGGGCGCGGCAACCCCGCTCAACCACCGCTGGAGCTCATCGATCTGAATCTATCAAAAGGCACCGACGGCCTGTGGCAGGTGAATCCGCCGGCCGCGTTTTTTCTAACAGACGAGACGGAGCGCGATCTCGACCCGGATGGCGGCATCGACGAAGAATTGCTAGATATCTATCCATCAAAACTGCGAACCGAGCATCCCGCGCAACCGCTGCCGACGGCGGTCGCAGCGGTAAAAGCCTTGGATGGCGCGTTGCACGCGGCGACGCTGCCGCCCTTGATCGCCATGTTGGATCTTGAGGGGGAAAACAAAACCGCCCGCCTCGGGTGTGCGCGGGCGGCGGGTGCCTGGGGTGCCCTGCACGATCCCGCCTGCGTGCGCCACCCACTGCCGCTCGGGGTGTTTGAGACCGACACCGTGGCGGCGGCCAGCTTCCAATATTTTTCGGCGCGCGAACCCGACCGCTTGGATCTGCACGTGTTCTTTTTTGGGAAACAAGCCGGTGGCTGGCAGTTGGTCGCAGGCTGGCAACCCGATGACGCTGCCGAGGGCAACCTGCTTGCCGCCAAGACCTGGGCCACCGGCGAGGCCAAACGCC